>DAOUCO010000061.1:0-3738 GCA_034432135.1 Dehalococcoidales bacterium
AAGCCCAGAAACAAAAGTATCTCCCCCCTCATGCCAGCGGCGCACAGATGGCTTGCTTTGCCCTCACCGAAGCAAGCGCCGGCAGCGACCCATCTGGCATGGAGACCACCGCCACACGAAAGCAGGGCGGTTATGTCCTTAACGGCACCAAGTGCTTCATCAGCATCGGCGAGCAGGCCGCCATTGCGGTGGTCTTCGCTAGCGTGGATAAATCGCTAAAAGGTCGGGGCATTGCAGCTTTTATCGTGGAGAAAAACACCCCCGGCTTTAAAGTCGGCAGGCGTGAAGAAAAACTGGGACTGCACGGCTTTATCTCCACCGAGCTTATTTTTGAGGACTGCTATGTTCCTAAAGAGAATCTGATAGGGCAGGAAGGGCAGGGACTTAAAATAGCTCTGGAAGCTCTGGACGCCAGCCGGGTGACTGTCGGCGCTGAAGCGGTGGGCATTTCCCGCGCCGCTTACGAGGTCGCTCTCGCCTATGCCAAAGAAAGGAAACAATTCGGTCGTCCGATTGCCGATTTCCAGGCGATTCAGTGGATGCTGGCGGATATGGCGACGCAGATAGACGCCGCCCGTCTTTTAACCTACCGCGCCGCCCGACTCCATGATACGGGGAAACCATACGTTAAAGAAGCCGCGATGGCAAAACTCTTCGCCTCGGAAGTCTCCGGTTTTGTTACCGATAAAGCTTTACAGATTCACGGCGGCTACGGCTATACTAAAGACTTTCCCGTGGAGCGCTATTTCCGCGACGCTAAAATCACGGAAATTTACGAGGGCACCTCGGAAATCATGCGGATGACTATCGCGCGGAGTCTTTTAAGAGAAGGGTAACCTAAACCAGTAAAGCTTTCTTGAGTCTTTCCGTCAGGCTGTCTGCCGAACCCATCGATTCCAAGTAATTTTCTATTGAGCCGAAGTCCCGCCTCAACGCGCTTAAAAGAGCCTTCATCGACTCCGGCGCGGCTTTCCAGAAAAAGTCCGGCATATGCTTGACGTCCTCCGGCATTTTTCCTTCGCTGACTAGCCTTTGACGGATCTCTTCTACATACGGGCCGGATAAAGTATAGTCCTCTATAATGTCCCTATCTTCCACGCCGAGGACGCTTAAAAGGATGCCTGCGAGAATACCGGTGCGGTCTTTACCTATCGCGCAATTGAACACCAGAGGATGGTTTTCCCGTTCCGCTATGATTTCCAGCGCTCTGACAATGCTTGTACCGAACTCTTTATTCCGGGTAAATAGAATATAGAAATCTCCCATGTTGGTCAAATCTTTATAGCGTTGTTCATCGGCTTTGTTGTTGCTGTCGTCGGTAAGAAAAGAAACGTTGTGGTATTTAATGCCGGTTTCAGTGGGCAGTCCGATTCCCTGCCGTTCTATTTCGAATTCGCTTCTTAAGTCGATTATCGTAGCCAGCTTTATTTCTTCTTTAATCCTCCGGTACTCCTCCTTGGTGAGACGGGCGAACTCTCCGCTGCGGAAGACACGCCGCCAGGCAACGGTATAACCTTGGCTGGTCTGGTATCCGCCGATATCGCGGAAATTGGCGACCGATTTAAATCCTAAATGCCGGGAATATTTATCTGTCATATTGTTTAGTTCACCAGGCTGAATATGGGCCGAACGCTCTCACCGGCGGAATACTTATCACCGGGAAAGACTTTAGTGCTCATCTTCACCTTTTTCCCGATTAGCTCCATCGAGACAGTTTTGGGGTCGACGCCTTCCAGGTTGCCCATTATCCAGGGACCTTCTTCCAGCCCCACTATCACGACGATATAGGGCACTTCACTTTCCCGCCCCTCCGGCCCTACGAAAATCGTCGTAAAAGTCTTTATTTTACCGTCGCTTTTGACCTCTACTATCTCCATGTCCGGGCTTCCGCACTGTCGGCATGCCATCTTGGGAGGTATCGTTATCGACCCGCAGGCGCGGCATTTCAAGCCGAGTAATTTGTTCTGCTTTAGGGCTTCGTTATAGTCTTTAAAATAGAGTTTCTGTTCCATTTTACTTCCAGCCCCTTTCCAGAATAAGGTTCACCACCGTAGCGCAGTCCCCGCCGAGCGTGTCCGTCATGCCGATTTTGGCGTCCGGCACCTGCCTCCCTAGCTCGACCTCTCCTCTTAATTGCCTGACGATTTCGTAGACCTGACCAGCCCCTGTTGCCCCGATGGGATGTCCCTTCGCTTTCAGCCCGCCGGAGGGGTTGATGGTTATCTTCCCCCCGATATCCGCCTGTCCCTTTTCCCAGGCTTCCCCTGCCTTACCGTATTCAAAAAATCCCAGGCTTTCTGATGCAATCAGACTGGCGATGCTGAAGCAATCGTGCAACTCGCACAAATCTATATCTTGAGGTTTACGCCCCGCCATTTTATAAGCCTGCTGCGCCGATATTTCGCGCGACCTGATACGCGGCAGGTATTCCTTTTGATTGATAAGGGGTCCGCATGAAGCCTGCCCTATGCCGGTGATATAAACCGGCTTTTTCGTAAGCTTTTTAGCCGCTTCTTCTGACGCCAGCACCACGGCGGAGGCGCCGTCGGAGAAGGGACAGCAATCATGCAGCGTGAGAGGCGTGCAGACCACGAAGCTACCGAGCACTTTCTCCACGGTCATATCCGCATTCTTCCCGAAGAACTGCGCTTTAGGGTTGATGGCGCCGTGCTTGTACGACTGTATGGAAACTTTTGCCATCTGTTCACGCAGCTTCTGGAGCGGTATTTTATAGGTATCGGCGTAAAGGTAGGTCAGCATGGCGAAGACCGCCGGAAACGTTATGCCGGACGGATATTCGTAGCGGGCGTCGCTGAACATGGCGAAGGTGCGCGTCGCCAGTCCGGTGCCCATCGTCGCGGCTCTCTCGATACCCCCCGCCAGAACGATATCGTAATAGCCGGAAGCCACCCACATAAAGGCGTCCCTGACCGCCATACTGGCGGAAGCGCAGGCTCCCTCGTAACGGTTGGCTGGCACATACATGCAGCCGATGTTCTCCGCGGCGTAGGAGGCCACCAGTCCCTGCCCCTCCTCGAAGTCCCCCAGCGCGTTGCCGATAAATAGCGCCTTGATGTCCTTAGGCTTCAGGTTGGATTCAGCAATCGCCTCCGTAGCCGCTTCGGAAAACATCTCGACCTGTGTTTTACTTTGCGGTCCGCTGAACTTCGTCTCGCCCACGCCCACCACAGCCACTTTCTTCATACCTTCCTCCTCGTTGTTGTTTTAAGAAACAATTTTAGATTACAGTTTTTTAGCTGTGAGTGTCAAACGTTATGCCTGTCATCTTGAGCGCAGCGAAGGATCTTGGGGAAGGGTTGTCCTCCCCTGTTCCCGGTTTCGCTCTTTTTTAAAGAGGGATTAAAAGCATGCCCCTTACTTGATACGGGGTTAAATCTCAAAATTCAAAACACCGATAAAAAGTAAAAAACAGTAACCATCCCGGCGAAACTTGTCCCGTACATGATACGGGATCGGGCTCCAGTTAATCCAGCCTTGGTGTTTTTTACGTGTAAAATATTAAAATTTCGGCTAACTGGATTCCGTTTTGCAACGGAATGGGCTTTATTTTATAATTTTTTCTCAACCGTCATTCCCGCGCAGGCGGGAATCCAGTGCTAACCCGAAGGGCAGGGACCCACGGGCTTGCCCGTGGGTGAATGTCGTGAAAGCGAGATGAGGTGGTAGAATAAGATGAATGGAAATAAGACTATCGGGGCATTCAGCTTATCACACGGA
>DAOUCO010000062.1:0-7227 GCA_034432135.1 Dehalococcoidales bacterium
CCCCCCCCCCCCCCCCCCCCCCCCCCCCCCAACGATACAGATTGTGCCGCACCTGACCAACGAAATAAAGGAACGTTTTAAAAAGATAGCGGATAAAAGCGGGGCGGAGGTAATACTGATAGAGGTGGGGGGCACGGTGGGCGACATCGAGGGACAGCCGTTCCTGGAAGCGATACGCCAGATGAGGAACGACGTGGGCAGGAACAACGTGCTTTATATTCACGTGACCTTCCTCCCATACCTCAACTCAACCCAGGAACTCAAGACCAAACCAACCCAGCACAGCGTCAACGAGCTGCGGCGTATCGGTATTCAGCCGGATGTAATCGTTTGCCGCGCCGATTATCCGATTGCAGAAAACCTGCGGGATAAAATATCGCTTTTCTGCGACGTGGTAAAGGAGGCAGTAATTCCGCTACAGACAGTGGAAACAATATACGAGATACCACTTATACTCGAAGACTGCGGGCTGGGAAAGCTGATAGTGGATAAACTGGGGATAGAGGCACAACCTGCCGACTTAAAATCGTGGCGGGAGCTCGTCGAACGCATCAAAACGCCGCATGAGCCGGTGAAAATAGCGCTGGTAGGAAAATATGTCGAGCTTAACGACGCATACTATTCCGTAAGAGAGGCGTTATACCACGCAGCGCTTTATAACGACAGGTCGCTTAACCTTTTCTGGGTACAATCGGAAGACCTTGATAAAGACAATATAGACGCATTATTACGCACCGCCCAGGGGATTATCGTGCCGGGCGGGTTCGGGATACGGGGCATCGAGGGGATGATAAAAGCGGCGAGATATGCAAGAGAAAATAAGATACCATATTTCGGACTATGTCTGGGAATGCAGGTCATGGTTATCGAGTTCGCCAGATATGTGTTCAACACTGAAGAGCCGAACTCCACGGAGTTTAATCCAGATACCAGCTATCCGGTTATCGACTATATGATGGAACAAAAAACAATTCAAACCAAAGGTGCTACCATGCGCCTGGGTAATTATCCATGCCAACTATTAGACAGCAGTATGGCGGCTAAAGCATATGGCCAGCCTTCAGTACTAGAACGTCACCGGCACCGTTTAGAATTCAACAACAAATATCGTGAACCGTTAGGTAAAGCGGGGATGATTTTCAGCGGGGTCTCGCCCGATAACAAACTGGTAGAAATCTGCGAATTAAAAGACCATCCCTGGATGCTGGGCTGCCAGTTCCACCCAGAGTTCCCATCCCGGCCTGCCCGACCGCACCCGCTCTTCCGGGAGTTTATAAGAGTCGCCAAAGATATATTGAGAGAAGGAGCGCAGCTACCTCTGACGGCCAAATGAGGAGGGAAAGATGCAGATATTCCTGGATACCGCCAACATCGACCAGATAAAGCAAGCCGCTCAACTGGGAATTATCAAGGGAGTAACGACTAATCCTTCTTTAGTATCTAAAGAAGCGACATCCGACTACAAGGCAGTGACGAAAAAAATCTGCTCTATCATCAGCGGCCCGGTTTCTGTAGAAGTGCTGGCGGAAGACGCCGAGGCGATGGTAAAAGAAGCCAGAGTCAAAGCTAAATGGGCGCCTAACGTTAACATTAAGATACCCATTACCGCCGAGGGACTTAAAGCAACCTCCGTATTAAGCAAGGAAGGCATTAAAGTGAACATGACGCTATGTTTCTCGGCGAACCAGGCGCTGCTGGGGGCGCTAGCGGGGGCAGCCTATGTAAGCATATTTATCGGGAGGCTGGATGACGCCGGGCAGGACGGCATGCAGGTAATAGAGGACTCGATGATAATACTGGACAACTACCCGGAACTGGAGACACAACTAATCGCCGCGAGCATACGCCATCCCATGCACGTTACTTATGCGGCGATGGCAGGAGCCGATGTGGCAACCGTGCCTTATGCCGTTCTAATGCAAATGATTCAGCACCCGTTAACCGACGTAGGTATCAAACGCTTTCTAGCCGACTGGAAAAGCGTAGCTAAGAAATAATATAAAGAACACCATTCCCCCAGGAAGATGGGAATAGAGTGAGGTGGTACCATGGAAATGAATACAAATCTCAATCCTGATGTAACGAGCAATACCAATGCGAACACAAGCCCGAGTACGAATGCCAATCCGAACATGAATATTGCCGAACTGGAAACAAAGACAAAAGAAGAATTGATAGAAATGGCTAAAGAGAAGGGCATCAATACGTCCGCAACGCTGAAAAAGCACGACATCATCATGCGTTTGCTGGAAACACACACCGAAGAACAGGGTAATATATTTTGCAGCGGCATCCTGGAAATCATGACCGACGGCTACGGATTCCTGCGGCAGGAGACTTTACTACCCAGCCAGACAGATGTTTATATATCGCCGTCACAGATCAGACGCTTCGGGCTACGTAATGGAGATATGGTCACCGGACAGGGCAGGCCACCGAAGACAAACGAAAAATACTACAGTCTTTTACAGGTGGTAGCTATCAATAACCTCAACCCCGAGGTAATAAAGGGTCGGCAGCCGTTTGGGTCGTTAACACCGACATTCCCGGACAAACTCATCAATCTAGAACATACGCCGACCGAGCTTTCCACCCGGCTTATGAACCTCATTGCACCCATCGGGCGGGGACAGCGCGGGTTGATTGTCTCACCGCCTAAAGCCGGTAAAACACTGCTATTGAAATCAATCGCTAACTCGATTTCCAGCACTTATGAAGACATACATCTGATGGTCTGCCTTATCGGGGAGCGGCCGGAGGAAGTGACGGACATGAGGCGGTCGGTAAAAGGCGAGGTCATCGCCGCCACATTTGATGAGATGGTAGAAAACCAGACGCGTGTTGCCGAGCTAGCGCTGGAGAGAGCGAAGCGACTCGTCGAAAGCGGCAAGGATGTGGTTATCCTGCTCGACGGCATTACCCGGTTGACACGCGCATATAACCTGGCAATGCCATCCAGCGGCCGAACGCTTTCCGGCGGTATCGACCCCGCGGCACTCCACCCCGCCAAGCGTTTTTTCGGGGCGGCACGCAATACTGCCGAGGGAGGCAGTCTAACAATTATCGCCACGTGTTTAATCGATACCGGCAGTCGAATGGACGACCTCATCTACGAGGAATTTAAAGGCACGGGCAATATGGAGCTTCACCTCGACCGGAGGCTATCCGAAAGGCGTATTTTCCCGGCGATGGATATACAGCGCAGTGGTACGCGGCGGGAGGAGCTACTGCTCGGGGAGGAACAACTAAAGCAGGTATGGCTATTGCGGCGCATGGTAGGCATCATCGCCTCCGACTCCAATAACTTTGTTGAGGCGACAGAGCGCGTACTGGACAGGATGCGCAAGACTAAAACCAACGCCGAGTTCCTGGCGGGCTTGAGGGAGATGTAATCTAAAATCCCTCTCTTATCTCTCCTTAGGCGGGCTCAGGACAGGCTCTTTTACAAAGGGAGACGTCGATACTCTTAATTATTATTTTAAGGGCTGATGTTTCCCCTTGAATAAATTTTACTAAAGTCCTATTATGTAGCCGGACAGGAGAAAAATTCTCATGCAGATAAAAAAGTCATATACGGAAATTAGCCCGGAATTACTTTATTCAGAGATAAGGGACTTTGTTCTGAAGCAGGGGGCGACGCTGGAGGAAAACAAGCTGGAGACCTTTACCATGCCGGACGAATCGGCTTCCTTCGTGACGCGAGCGACGCTGACATTTACAAACGGGGAGGGGAAGGGGGCTAAAGAATGCGTCAGGGCGCACATCGTGGGGATGGCGCGGGGCGAAACGAAGCTGATGATTGACATCGATGAAAAGACTTTCGGGCAGGATAAAATCAAAGCTTTACAATCGGACCTGGACTTTATTTTCGGGTCTTATGAAGTGAAGTAATTACGCAGTGAAAATTACCAATGGTCTTCAAGGTTAAATAAAACTTTTAACTGCTCCATGACAGCATTCTATAATTCATACTTGTGGTCTAAATTTTAAATTAAATAATCAGCAAGGAGGTATTCATGGTTATTGCAGGATTAGTACTTACAGTAGTGGGCTGGCTTATTCAATTATACCTGACAGTTATCAAGAAAGACGCCAAGATAAATCCGCTTTTCCTGGGCGCTTATGCTCTCGGTTGCCTGCTCCTTACCATCGGCAGTTTCAACAGTAAAGATGCTGGCGCCGGAGTGCTGAATCTGATAGACGTGATACTGCCTCTCATCATCCTGTGGACGATAATGTTTGTTAAAAAGACAGCATAGAAAATTACACAAACCATTAAATCATATTTAAGCGAATACCGAATGTCATAAAGAAGAGAACGTTTAATCTTTCTTGTATTTCACTCTTCAAAGGGCCATCCCCCGACCGGGATGTGCCACTTTTCTAGGAATGCCTTAAAATCGTTCTTATCGATACGGTAATGACCGCTGGGCAGTCTGAAAGCCTTGAGTCTTTCGCTCTTAATCCATTCCAGGACAGTGCTTTTACTCACCTGGCAATAAGCGGCGATATCTCTCGACGTTAATCTTATTATGCCCAATCGTTTCTTGGTCGGCATATCAGACTCCTTTATATAAAATTATAAAAATACTCTGTTTGATTTTTATATTTTTAACGAAGTTGGCATGTTATACATATGATAGATATGGCGGGTAACAAACACCTCACAAAATACCAGCGGATTATCACAAAAAAGTCACAAAAATCAAAATTCATTCGTATATATTTTATATTAGTTGATGAATACTTTTTCACCTGAATTTGACATAGCGTTATATTGTTGATAATATAGACTAGCCGGAAGAATAGGAAAAAATGAAAGAGAAAAAGAACAAAAACCAGGTGCCAGAATTCGGGATAAAACACGGCACTCGTTCCGGACATAAACCGGAATCCGGCATCGTCTTAAAAAGCAAAGTCTGGCTGGAAAAAGACGGCAAATTATTCATGGGATACGGCAGGGCAACGTTACTGGAGCGCATCGACCAATTTGGTTCGATATCCGCCGCCGCCCGCTCGATGAAGCTGGCTTACCGCAACGCCTGGCTCTGGGTAGAAGCCATGAACCATCTGGCACCGACGCCGCTGGTGATTAAGTCCACCGGAGGACCACGGGGCGGTTATGCCCGCCTGACTGATGAAGGGCGGAAAATAGTTAAAGAGTACAAAGAAAAACGCGCCAGCGTTAGGGAGATTCTTAATAAAAGTTAAAATTTTTTTCATACGTTATATTGATAATAATATAGCGTCGTCATTTAAGCATGTATTCCCTTAAAGAAGGAAAAGAGATTCATGAAAAAGAGCGGCGTGTTATTTCTAGTTTTTCTTACTCTCTTAACTTATTGCAGTTGTGTTAAAGAAGAATCCAAAACACTGACCGCCTTCGTTGGCGCGGCAAGCAAGCCGCCGATGGAAGAAGCCGCAGCAGATTTTGAAAAAGAAACCGGCATTAAGGTCTACTTAACTTTTGGAGGCTCCGGCACTTTACTTTCTCAGATTGAATTATCTAAAAGCGGCGATTTATATATCCCTGGTAGCCCCGATTATATAGTGAAAGCAAAGAATAAAGGCATTATCGAGGATGATTCTGTAAAAATAATAGCTTATCTTATTCCAGTTATCGCCGTCCAACACGGTAACCCCTTGAATATACAATCACTCGCTGATCTAGCGAAGACAGGCATTAAGGTTGGCATCGGCAATCCACAAGGCGTGTGCGTCGGTTTATATGCCACAGAAATTCTTGATTTTAACGATTTACTAACAGAAGTTGGTAGAAACATCGTCGTTAATGCGGAAAGTTGTGAGAAAACAGCCAGTCTAATATCCTTGAAGCTCGTTGATGCCGTGATTGGCTGGGACGTTTTTCACCATTGGGACCCAGAGAATATCGATACCGTCCATATCAAAGCGGAGCAGCTTCCCCGTCTTGCTTACATACCCGGCGCTATCATCAAGTTTTCTGCGGACAAAGAGAACGCCCAAAAATTCCTGGATTTTTTAATGTCCGAAAAAGGACAGCAAATTTTTCAAAAATGGGGCTATACCGCCACCGAAGAAGAAGCAAGGACCTACGCGCCTGATGCAGAAATCCACGGTGAATACCAGCTACCGGCGTCCTATCAGCCATAGACAATAATACAGTCCATCGAAAGGTGGTGTAGCATGTTGAGAATTTTAAAAGGAACCAGCGGAGAAAGGGTTTTTAAAACAGCGACAATTAGCGCCCTAGTGTTGCTGGCGGCTTTTTTTATTGGTATTATCGTTTCCCTGCTGGCATACACTAAATGGGACTCGTTTGTCTCGGCATTATTATCCAGTGAAATCCTCTTTGCTATCAAGTTAAGCCTGATAACCGCCACGATAGCCGCCGTTATCTCCATGCTGATTGCGATACCGGTGGCTTACGCCATCTCGCGTTCACGTTTTCCGGGTAAAGATATCGTCGATAGCCTGCTGGACCTGCCTATTGTTATCTCGCCGGTTGCCCTAGGCGCGGCTTTACTGGTCTTCTTTAATACTCCGCTTGGTTCCGCTATAGACGATAATGTTATAAAATTTGTTTTTTCCGTACCTGGCATTGTGCTAGCTCAAGTTACCGTTATCAGTGCCCTAGCGATAAGACTGCTGAAGTCTACTTTTGACAGCATCGACCCCCGTTATGAGCAGGTCGCCAGAACTCTGGGCTGCAGCAAACCGGAGGCGTTTTTCCGGGTCACTTTGCCGCTAGCCAGAGACGGACTCATTGCTTCCGCCCTGCTCACCTGGGCGCGTGCCGTCGGCGAATTCGGCGCTACGGTCATGCTGGCCGGCGCCACCGCCATGAAGACAGAAACGCTGCCGATAGCCATTTTCCTCAGCCTGGCCTCGGCCGATGTTGAAAAAGCTATAGCCGTTATTTTCGTATTAATATTGATAGCGGTGGCAGCGCTATTGATTATCCGCAAGACCATAGGCAGAAGTTACCGCGTATGATAGAAATTAAAAGCCTTTCACTACGTCTGGGCGAGTTCAACCTTAAAGATATCAACCTGTCCATCCACGACAGTGAATATTTCGTTATTCTGGGACCCACAGGGGCGGGTAAAACCGTCCTGATGGAATGCATCGCCGGACTACATAACTTTAAAAAAGGAGCGATATTCATCAATGCCCGGGACGTTACGCGCGTTGTGCCCGAAGAAAGGAGCCTGGGATATGTCCCGCAGGACTATGTCCTGTTCCCTT
>DAOUCO010000063.1:0-14266 GCA_034432135.1 Dehalococcoidales bacterium
TTTTCGCTAGCAGATGAAATGGCTAAAAATATGCCAGAGCAGCTCGACCTGTGTAAAGGAAAAATCATGGCTAGCCTGTTCTTCGAGCCGAGCACCCGCACGCGCCTGTCTTTCGAAGCCGCCATGCACCGACTCGGCGGTAGCGTCATCACCGCCTCGGATGTCGGCGCCAGCTAGCTGGCTAAAGGGGAAAGCATCTCCGATACCGCCAAAATAGTCGGTAGTTACGCCGATATCATCGTCGTCCGTCATCCGTGGGAAGGCGCCGCTAAAGTAATAGCCGATTATGCCGGTATCCCGGTCATCAATGCCGGCGACGGTGGCCACCAGCACCCCACCCAGACCCTGCTGGACCTCTATACCATCATCAAAGAACGGCACAATATCAAAGGACTTAAAATAGCCCTCTGGGGGGATTTGAAATACGGCCGCACCACCCACTCGCTGATTTTCGCCCTCGCCAGGTTCGGGGCAGATATACTTTTCTGTCCCAGCCCCGGTCTGGAAGTGCCGGAACACATTATTGATAAACTGGTAACCGAATATGGCGGTGATGTAGAAAGGATAGATGCTTCCACTAAAAAAGATTATGATAACCTCTTCCCGGTGGATGCTATTTATACTACTCCGAACAGCCCTCATCAACTAGCGATGATGCCGGATATGAGCGTTCAGGTAGAACTCAAGGGCGGCGTCGATGCGCTTTATGTTACCCGGACCCAGAAAGAACGCTTCACGGATAAAGAAAAGGGTGAGGGCGGCAAGAAATATCCCGTGGTGGATAAAAAATTGCTCCAGGGCAAAGTTTTCCGCAAAACGCTGGTCATGCACCCCCTCCCCCGCGTCGATGAACTGGCTTATGACATCGATGCCGACGAACGGAGCATGTACTTCAAGCAAGCCGCCCGTGGCGTGCCAGTAAGGATGGCTCTTCTGGCTACCTTCCTCGGCGTTAAAGAGGTGGCTATCCCCGATATAGAGTCGCCGCCGCCGGTTTCCTACCCTTACTACCAGGGACATCCCAGCCCGGTCTGTCCCAATCCGAGATGTGTTTCCATTCAACCTACCGAAACAAAGTACCTCAAACCGAGTTTTAAAATAGTGAAAACCTCGCCTCTGACACTGCGTTGTGTGTATTGTGAGCACGGTTTCGAGCCGAAATTCGTCGCCAGCACCGACTGGCACGAGCATAAACTGGATACTAAAAAATACCACAGCGCTGATAGTCACTGGGCGCAGTTTATCCGACCGGAGAACCTCATCGTTTTCAGCTCAGAGGAAGAAGCCCAGGCACACGGCTATAAGCCGAGTCACTTTACTGGAGGTCGCCACTAATAAAATCAGGGTGTAAAAGAGGGGCGTCAGCCCCTCTTAAATATAACTCCCCTCTCAAACAGATTAATTTTGCCCTAAAAATAGTTGAGTTTGAGAGGGGCAGGGGTGAGTAAAGTAAATTATAGAAATTAATAATTGGAGAGGTTAAAAAATGCCAGATTCCCTGCTCATCCGCGGCGGGCGCATTATCGACCCTTCGCAGGATATCGATAAAACGGCAAACCTGCTCATTAAAGATGGGAAAATATCCTGGCTGGGCGACGGCGCTCCGCCGGAAGAAGACTATGTCACTCTGGATGCTAAAGGACTGATTGTCTGCCCGGGGTTCATCGACCTGCATTGCCACCTGCGGCAGCCGGGCAACGAGGAGAAGGAAACTATCGCTTCCGGCACATGGGCGGCGGCGCGGGGCGGCTTTACCACCGTCTGCTGTATGCCCAATACCAACCCGCCGCTGGATAATGGCGACATGCTGAACTACGTGAGGACTGTCGCGGCGAGGGAGGGTATTATTAGAGTTTTTCCTATCGGCTGCGTGACGGTGGGACGTAAAGGGGAAGAGCTTGCTGACCTTAATGAAATGGAGATGAACGGCGCAGTGGCTTTCAGCGATGACGGCTCGCCGGTAAAAGATAAAGACATCATGCGCCGCGCTTTAGAGTACAGTCGCGACTTCAACCGGCCTATCATCGACCACTGTGAGGATATTTCATTAACTAAAGGCGGACAGGTAAACGAGGGAGTCGTTTCTTTAGAAATGGGACTGCGCGGGATGTCGGCGGCCGCTGAAGAGGCAATCGTTAAACGCGATATTGAATTAGCAAAAGAGACGGGCGGACACATCCACATCGCCCACGTCAGCACCGAAGGCTCGGTTGATTTAATCCGCTCCGCCAAAGAAGATGGAGTGCGTGTCACTGCCGAGGTCACGCCCCACCACCTCACCCTGACCGAGGAGGACGTTTTGAAATACGGGACACTCGCCAAGGTCAACCCGCCTTTAAGGACAAAACGGGATACCATCGCCCTGCTGCGGGCTTTAAACGATAGCGTTATCGATATCGTGGCTACCGACCACGCACCGCACACCAAAGCCGATAAAGCCTGCGTCTTCAGTAAGGCGGCCTTCGGCATCAGCGGACTGGAAACAGCTCTAGGGCCGCTTTGCGGTCTTATCCTCACAAGCGAATTGAGTTTGAACAACATGATTGCCGCGCTGACAGTGGGTCCGGCGCGGGTGCTGGGCTATGCCAAGCTGGGCACGCTGGAGACCGGCGCGCCGGCGGATATCTGCATCTTCGACCTGCATAAAGAGTGGATTGTAGATACGGAAAAGTTCGGTTCTAAAGGTAGAAACACACCGCTGGCAGGGCAGAAGTTAAAGGGTAAGGTAATGGCGACGATATATATGGGGAACCCTGTCTTTCTTGAGGAGGAGATGAAGATTGAGAAGTGACCAACATCATGTTAATGAAAAACGTTATCGAGGCGGCAAGGAGACAGGCGATATAAAAAGAGGATAATTGATGGCGGAATATTATGTGTATATCATGAGTAATAAATCCAGGATGCTTTATACAGGAGTCACCAATGATCTTGAACGACGAGTGTATGAACATAAAAATAGACTTACTCCCGGATTTACGTCACGTTACCGTTTGAATAAGCTTGTTTTTTATGAATCTACTAACGATATTACGGTAGCAATTGAACGCGAGAAAGAGTTGAAAGGATGGGTGAGGAGGAAGAAAACAGCCCTGATAAATTCGGTTAACCCTGAATGGAAGGATTTGAGTGATGAATGGTATGATAAGCCTGTCATTCTGAGTGAAACGAAGAATCTCGGGGAGGGGCAATAAACCCCTTTACCACCCCGATATCCTTCCCCTTCACAGGTAGTTTAGGTGTTCAGGGTCAGGATGACAAGTAATGAAAGGAATTAATCTTTGCACCAACTCAAATCTAGGATAATCTCCGCCGTCGAAGCCTTAAAAGGCGTCTATCTCTTCCGCCTGGAGGCGCCGGAGATTGCCAGAGAGGCAAAGCCGGGGCAGTTCGTCATGGTGCGGTGCGGTAAAGAGACCATTTTGCCCCGCCCCTTCAGCGTCCACAGTGCCAACGGTAAAGAAATAGCTTTACTCATTAATGTGGTGGGTAAAGGGACGGGGTGGCTTTCTCTAAAGAAAAAGGGCGAGACGCTGGATATCTTCGGGCCCTTGGGAAACGGCTTTACCATCAATCCCAAGTCCAAAAATCTTTTACTGGTGGCGGGGGGGATGGGTATAGCGCCTTTAAGATTTTTGGCGGAGCGGGCGTCGGGGGAGGGTAAGAAAGTGACCATTATCATGGGCGCTAAGTCGCGCGACAGCCTGTTTCCACTCAATACCCCCCAGCGACTATATAATTTAGGAATGCTGCCGGCAAACGTCTATTGCGTTAATACCACAGAGGACGGGAGCGAGGGCTTTAAAGGTCTGGCGACCCAGCTTATCCCCCACTACCTCAAGAATGCCAACCAGGTATTTGCCTGCGGTCCGGCAGCGATGTATAAAACTATGTCGCAAATGCCGGAGCTAAAAGGTAAAGACGTCCAGCTTTCTTTAGAGATAATGATGGGCTGCGGGTTGGGTGTTTGCTATGGCTGCACCATCAGGACGAAAAAGGGCTTGAGGCAGGTCTGTAAAGACGGGCCGGTGTTCGGGATGGTGGAGGTGGATTTTTAAAATCCGGATAAAGAGGTGTAAACTCCCATGAAAAAATTATACCTGGTTTTATTTGTTTTTCTCTTAGTAGCACTGGCAATTAGCTGTACCGGCACCAGACCGAGTTCGCCGCCGACATATACTACGGTCACACCTACGACTCCGACAACCACTGTCACTACGACAACTCCTCCAACGACTACAACAACCTCAACGACGTCCACGACATCGCCAACGGTAACGATTACTCCTACTCCAACAATAACGATAATTCCTGAACCTACGGAGAAAAAATACCATGTGACACAATATATAACCCTAACGAACGACGGGCCGGGAACGGTCACGAAAATGGAACTGCGCGTAGCTCTGATTTCCGATAGAGAACCGTACCAGAATGTGGAGTTGGAGGATATATGGCCTCAAGGATATACAACGACCACCGATAATTACGGGAATAGATTCGCCGAGTATGTTCTCAATGACATCTGGGCAGGTCAAGCAATATATGTAGAACTTTGTTATGACGTTACCGCAAATGATATCAAAAATGATATAAGTAATTATCAAGACTCGGTACCGGCGGAATATACCGCACCGGAGCCCTGGATAGAATCCGATTCTGCGGAGATTATTACTCTCTGTAATCAAATCACCGCGAACATCGTCGAACCTTCTAAAAAAGCAAGAGCTATTTACGATTGGATAGGCGATAACATCGCCTATACTATCTACACCGCCCGCATGATGGGGGCTTTATACTGCCTGCAAAATCGAGGGGGAGATTGTACCGAGTTCTCCTGCCTGATGATAGCTCTCTGTCGCGCTGCGGGCATTCCGGCGCGTTTTACAGAAGGAGTAACCTATATCGCCTCCAGCACCGAATCCCCTAAACACGATTGGGCAGAAATCTATCTGCCCGGCAACGGATGGGTGCCTGTAGACGCCACCTGGGGAAGATATGAAGCCAATAGAGACCGCTACTTTGCCAGCATGACACCAGACCATATCATCGTAACCTCCGGACACCCGTCCCGGCTTGGGAAATTTTCCAACGAATTTTGCTATTTTGAATATAAGTATTGGTACGGTAATATTACAGCTCACGTGTCTATGGATGAAAAGTGGGAGATAACATGTACATCAAAACCAGACACTCTGCTATGCACTGATGAGGAATATGAGATTCTGCGCGCCGTCTACGAAAGCTGGGGATATGATTTTCTCGTTGGTTACTATAAATATTCCCAGATGGCTTTTGATAATAACTGGGACTGGTTCTGGATGGGCAGCGATGAAGATGAAAGTCGCAGGCTCATTTTCGATAGAGTGGGAAACATGTGGCAACCCAGGGAAATTCCGTCATTGCCGCCATAATATCCTTTCGTGCCAGGTTCTTTGTAGGGTATTATCAGCTTTGACAATAATCGTACTTTAGACCTATAATTAATAAGGATAGACTTTCGCAAAGAGGTGATATTTATATGGCGAACCAGATAGGCAAGAGATACCGCTGTAAGAAATGCGGCGCGGAAATGATTATTACTAAGGGCGGCTCCGGCACCATCACCTGTTGCGGCGAGCCCATGGAAATTAAACAGTAAAGAACCCCGTTTGCAGGAGGTTAGAAAGTGGCAAGCCAGCTGGGAAAAAGATATCGTTGTGAAAAATGCGGCACGGAAGCACTCTGCACTAAAGCCGGCGAAGGCAAGCTTACCTGCTGCGGCGAAGAGATGAAAGTACAGGAAGCCAAACCCATCCCCTCTTCCGATTAACTTATGATATAAAGCCGGTAATTAATTCTAGCTATTCGGCTTTTTCCGCTTTAGATTCAGACTTTGACTTTGATTCGGCCTTCGTCTTAGATTCCGCTTTTGGTTTAGGTTCGGTTTTAGGTTTGGCCGGGGCTTTATTCAATTTCTGCAAAAGGCGCGATTTACGCCGCGCGGCGTTATTCGCGTGCAATACCTTTTTCTCCGCGGCTTTATCCAGAGCGCTGACCGCAGCGGCTACTGCTTCTTTAGCCGCCTCAAGGTCGCCTTCAGCTATAAGCTTTTCCGCTTTATCTATCTTTGTTTTAACCTGACTGCGGATAGACCTGTTGCGCTCCCGCCTTCTGACCGAGGCGCGGGCTGCTTTTTGTGCCGATTTACTTCCCAAGGTTTCCCTCCACTTTATTTTTACTCGAGCCGGTTTTCTCGGACTTTTTAGGAACGGCTGTAGAACCGGTGGTACTCTGCTTGGATGCTTCTTCGCCGATGCGGCTAACGCTAATTACCCCTTTGACGCCGTCTATTTTCTTAAGAATTTCGCTTAACTGCGCCAGTCCGGTTGTTTGCAGGGTTAAAAATATCGTAATCTGCTGACCGTTGCCGTTAGCCAGGTTCATCGAGGAGATATTTACTTTTTGCTCGGCGACCAGGGTGCTGATATCTCGCATCAAGCCGACTCTGTCCCAGGCATCCACCTGGATTTTCACCGGATAAACCAAGTCGCTCTGACCCCATTCTACCGGAATCAGGCGCTCTTTTTCATCCTCGTTGATAACGTTATAGCAGTCTTCGCGATGAATGGAAACGCCGCGACTCCGCGTAATGTAACCGATAATTTTATCACCGGGGACGGGATTGCAGCACTGGGCGATATTGGTCATGAGTTCGCCGACGCCCAGTACCCGCACGCCGGAAGGCTCTGTCTTAAGAGGGGCGGCGGTCCCTGCCGCCTGTTTGGTTTTTTCCTCCTGCGTCGCCAGTTTTAAAACTATCTGATGGGCAGTGATGTTACCATTGCCCACTGCCGCGATGAAATCATCCAGGTTGTTATAATTGAAAAGCGCTGCCAAAGCCTGCCGTTCCGTCTGTATCCCGAGGCGTCGTAGTTCTTTATCCAGTATCTGCTTACCGCGCTCGATACTTTCCGCTTTGCCTTGCTTGTTGAACCACTGGCGAATCTTGGCGAGTGCATGAGAGGTATGGACAAAGCCCAGGTTTGGATTAAGCCAGTCTAGGCTGGGTCCCCGGGGGACTTTAGATACGAGGATTTCAATAACGTCCCCGTTTTTCAGCTGATAGTCCAGGGGGACAAGTTTACCGTTTATTTTCGCCCCGATGCAGCGGTGCCCGAGGTCGGTATGTACCCGGTAGGCAAAATCAAGAGGGGTAGCGCCTTTAGGCAGGTCTTTTATCTCTCCCTTGGGCGTATAGACAAAAACCTGGTCGATGAAGATATCCGTCTTGACGGACTCTAAAAATTCTTCAGCGCCGGGTAATTCACGATGCCAATCTACGAGTTGACGGAGCCAGCCAACCTTGTCCTCGAACTCTGCGTTCTTCTTCGCGCCCTCTTTATAACGCCAGTGTGCCGCCACGCCATATTCGGCGATATTATGCATTTCTCCTGTACGAATCTGCACTTCCAGAGGATTAGTGCCGAGGCACATGACTGCGGTATGTAATGCCTGATATCCGTTAGGCTTGGGGCTGGCAATGTAGTCGTCAAAGGTCCCGGTGACAGGGTGCCAAAGACTGTGGATAATGCCGATAGCGCCATAGCATTCCTGCACGTCTTTCACGATAACTCTTAAAGCGAGCAGGTCATATATCTCGTCGAAGTGTTTACCGAGCTTTGCATACTTTTCCATTTTCTGGTGGATGCTGTATATATGCTTGGGCCGACCGGATATATCTGCCTCAATGCCGACTTTCTCCAGTTCCTTCTTGAGAATTTTAATAGCCCGATTGATGAGTTTTTCACGCTGAACGCGACTAGCGTCCACCAGGCGGGCAATCCGCTGGTATTCCTGCGGCTGGATATACCTGAAAGCAAGGTCTTCCAGCTGCCACTTGAGCTCCCAGATGCCCAGGCGATGTGCCAGCGGCGCATAAATTTCCAGAGTTTCCTGGGCGTTTTTTATCTGGCGGTCTTTTGGAAGAGCATCGAGCGTGCGCATATTGTGGAGCCGGTCTGCCAGCTTGATAAAGACGACGCGCAGGTCTTCCGCCATAGCCACCAGCATTTTACGGAGGTTTTCCGCCTGCGTCGCTTTGGCCGCGATGCTGGAAGCCGTCAAAGAAACCTTGCCGAGTTTGGTTGTGCCGTCAACCAGCTTGGCGATTTCCGGTCCGAACTTATTTTTCAAATCTTCGATGGGGAGGCCAGTATCCTCGGGTGTATCATGGAGCAGCGCCGCCGCCAGCGAGCTGGCATCCAGTTGCAATTCCGCCAGAATATAAGCCGTCTGAAGGGGATGTTCAATGAAAGGGTCGCCGGAAAGCCTTACCTGGTCTTTATGCCTCTCCGAGGCGAATTTATATGCCTCTTCAATAACGGAGAGCTTTTCCCGCGGAAGATATTCCCTGGCTTTTTCCAGCAGTCTAGTAAATTCCATTTTTTTCCTATGCTACCTTAATCTTATTATATATCAAGGGGAGGTAATTAATATAGCTTTAGGTCCGCCTCCCTTTGCAAAACTTCCCCTGATACTGTATTCTTGCTTTAAGAAAAATAATTTGACCGTGTCATTCCGGGCGAAGCGAAGAATCCGCTCCCCTTTTCACACCGCTGGATTCCCGCCTCCGCGGGAATGACAACCACTAAAAAGGAGTAATCATTTGTACCAGGCACCGCGCGGCACTATGGATATCCTCCCAGAGGAGCAGCCTTACTGGCGTTATGTGGAAAAAGCCATTGCCGAGGTAACGCAACTTTACGGGTATAAGCGTATCGATACCCCGATGTTTGAAGAAACTTCGCTTTTTACCCGCAGTGTCGGCGAAGGCACCGACCTCGTCGATAAAGAGATGTATACCTTTAATGATAAAGGCGGTAAAAGTATGACGTTACGGCCGGAGGGGACGGCCTCGGTCTGCCGCGCCTACATTCAGCACGGCATGGCCAACCTGCCGCAGCCGGTCAAACTTTATTACATCTCCCCCATTTTCCGCTACGATAGGCCGCAGGCAGGACGCTACCGCCAGCATTACCAGTTCGGGTGCGAGGCTATCGGGGATGATGACCCGGCTATCGATGCCGAGGTGATCGATATCGCCTGGCGGTTTTATAAATCGCTGGGGCTAGCAGATATATCCTTACAATTGAATAGTATCGGCTGTAAAGAGTGCCGTCCGGCTTACCTTAATACCCTAAAGGACTATTATAATAAGTACGCCAGAAGTTTATGCGCCGACTGTAAAACAAGGCTGGAGAAAAATCCCCTCCGCCTGCTGGACTGCAAACAGGCGTCCTGCCAGAATATCGCCCAGAATGCCCCCCTCAGCATCGACTCGCTTTGCCCCGCCTGTGCCGCCCATTTTAAGCAATTACAGAAATATCTTAAATTGCTTAAGATTCCTTTCAACATTAACCCGCGGCTGGTGCGCGGACTCGACTATTATACGCGTACGGTCTTTGAAATCCAGCCGAAGGAAGAAGGCGGGCAAAGCGCCCTCGGAGGCGGTGGGAGATACGATGGATTAATCGAGGAACTGGGGGGGAAACCGACCCCGGCTTTAGGGTTCGGCATCGGTATCGATAGGGTAATCCTTAACCTGAAGAAACAGAATATTAACATTCCTGTCCCGCCGGCATTACAGGTATTTATGGCTTATCTGGGAGAAAAAGCTAAGGACGAAGCTATAAAGCTCGCTTCGACTCTGCGCCAGGCAGGCATCAGCGTGGTGACGGCAACGGGGGTTAAAAGCCTTAAAGCACAGTTAAGGCAGGCTAATACGCTAGGAGCGCGTTACGCCGTGATAATCGGGGAGGAAGAGATAAAGGCGGGGGCGGTAACATTGCGTAATATGAAAGATGCGCGGCAAGAAACGGTAGCTCTAAATAAACTGGCGAGTCGGCTTAGTAAACTAAGTTGATTTATAACCGACCTTAATCATCTCATGCTAATTTTTTGCAAACTTCGTTATTTTCACCAGGCTGGATATTGTGAAAAAAGGAAAAACTTTATAAAAAATGCGGCGATTTTATACGTACAGGGGTTGACAAATAGCTATTTTATGGTATAGTTTATACTAAGTGTACCTTGCGAAAGGTGCGCTTAAGTGTTGTTTGTCTAAAAGGAGGTGATGCGATGTTACCAGCCCGCAAGGGAGACAGAGCCATGATGCTCTGACAGATGCTTCTAAGCTAGTATATCTCTGCAAACGATTAAAACTTAGAGGCATGCCTGTTTGCAGGGATATGGAATAATAGGATAACAAAGGAAATAACTAAGGAGAAAATTAAAAGTCGATGAAAAAAATAATCAAAAAGTTCTGGGGAGTAGCCTTATTACTGGTGCTGCTCTCCACACTGTTTGTAGGGGCTGTCCCGCAGGCAGCGGCTGGGAACTACGCATTTACTGCAGATACGACACTGCCAGCACTCGCAAACTTTGGCTTATGGGCCAACAACTTCGTTGATATCAGTCAATCTGGCAGTATTGTGTATGGCGGGACCGGCGCCGGCTTACTCCTCTACAAATCCTTCAACGGCGGCGCTAACTGGATCCCCTGGTACTTTGACAGCGTTGGTTTTTCTCAAACTTCGCTGGTAGCTGTCGCCCCGGACGACCCTAATATCGTAGGGTACGTCGATACATCCGGTCCTGCAGACCTGGTTTACCTTTCCAACGACGGCGGACTTCACTTCTCGCTTATCACGACAGCAGCCTCCACCATCGTTAATATTAACGATATATCTATCTCGTATAATGTCGGTTTACGCTATGTCGCTGTCGGCGGTAATGACGGCGTAGGCAATGCGGTCGTTGAATACTGGACGCTGGGTGTACTGGCTCCTTTCTGGACGACTCTTCCTGTTGCTCCTACTGGTATCAACGACGTAATGGCTCTGGATTTTTCCACCAACTTCCCGGCTGATTCCGGCTTGATCGTCGTCTCGGTGGATAATTCAGCTGCCTTCGGTGTGTACGTCGAAGTTTACAGCTTCAATCTCGTCGCCTGGAACCCTGCGGGCATGGGCTTCCCGAGAGCGCTTTATGTTGATGGTACTGCTATAACCTGTGCCAGGGCTGAAATAGCGATGGACGTCAACTTCTACCTGGGCGACCCGACCCAGCAGGTAGGCTTTATCGCCGCCCAGATAACCAGTTCTGCACCCGCTGAAGTCGGCGGCGTGTTCCGCTTCGATATCAGCCCCATCACTGGCTGGCTGACACAGATTTATGTCGCCGGCGCTGCAAACACCGCTTACAGCATCGCCTGGGACGGCACCAACCTGATGCTCGGCCTTTCTGCCCCGGTCGCCGGCACGATGCCGGTATACCGCTGCGCCAACGCGCTGGCGCCAGCCGGCTGGGCGTTCTCTCCGAACTCTCCTCTTAAGACCCCCGGCACCGGCACTAACTTCATCGTCCGCTTCATCGGCGGCTTTGGCTTCTGCTTCTCAACCGGCACTAACAACGCCGTCGCCAGGACGACCGACTTCGGCAGGTCGTTCAACGGCATTACGCTGGTCAACTCCAACTTTGCCTTAATACTGGACTTCTGGGTAAGCCCGGATGGCTCTCGCGTGTACGTCATCGCTGATGACGGCGTGGATATCAACCTCTGGCGCAAGAGCGGCACCGCCTGGGAGCGCATCGCTATTCTGGCTGGCGGTGTCGGCACAACCTGGATCGTCCGCGCCGATAAAGATACCCCTGATACGGTCTATATCGCGCTGCAAGGTGGCACTACTATATATAAGTCTCTGGATGCTGGCGCTTCGTGGATAATGCGCGCCTCGCCTGCTGCCATACAGGATCTTGCTGTCCAGGATGCCAATACGGTATATGTAGCCACCCAGTTAGCCACCGCAACCGTCGCCAAGTCCACCAACGGCGCTTTCACCTGGGTGCAAGCTCTCACCGGATTAGCCTTTTTTGCTGATACCTGTTACAGCCTCAACCTGATTGCGGATAACCAGCTAATCGTCGGCGGCAACGCCGGCTTGGTAGCCTACTCCACAGACGGCAACGCTACCTGGTCGGTCGTACCTGCAGCTCTTGGTGCCGCCTCGACTATCACCGCCGCGAGTGGCCTCGCTAACGGCGATGTCATCTGGGCGGGCGATACAGGCGGCGCTTTCGGCAGCTGGACAATCGGTGTCAATACAGCGACGACCGGCTGGACCATTCCAGGCATCTTCTGGACGCCTACAGTTACCGTTGACGGCCTGGTTTATGCCAACGGCATACTTTATGTCTGGGATAATACCACGCCGCAACTGGAAAGATTCCTCTATCCGACCCTTACTATAGCTGCGGAAACGGACCTTATTGGTGGTGGCGCTCTTAACTTTGTCGGTGTTGCCACTACTACGATTAACGCCCTGCAATACAGCACGGGCAGCACCACACTATATGGCCGCGATTTCGCCGCTCCCAACACGATTCAAAGATATACCGAGTACCTGATTGGTCCTTCTATGGCGCCGGTACCGGTCTACCCGATTAACGACACCATCATGCCGGTCAACAGTCTAAATGGCAACGTCATACCTTGGGTCTTCAAATGGACGGCTCCTGTGGGTAAATCCGCGGCAGGCTACTTATTCGATGTCATGGTCTATCTTGACAAAGCTGGCACCATACTGGTAGGCTCATCTTTTGGTGTCGGTCTTGCCTTTGACGGCGGCCAGGGCACTGAACCCTCCGCTCTCGGCCTTCCTGGTACTCCCCCCGCTACGTTATTTATCCCTGCCCCTGGTTACACCTACTACTGGCAGGTTAGAGTCGCTGCCGGCTTCCCGCTGCAGAGCTTCTGGTCACCTATGCAGAGCTTCTCCATCCAGCAGCTTGTGGCTATCGTACCCACTATCGCCTCACCGATAAACGGCGGAGAAGTTAATACAACCACACCGGCTTTCTCCTGGAGCCCGATTTCCGGAGCTACCAGCTACCGCTTTGAGCTGGCGACTGATGCGGCTTTCTCCAACATAATCTACACGGTGGATCCTGCCACCGCCGGTGCGTCAGTGCCTTCAAGCCTGGCATTGACTCGCGGTAACCAGTACTTCTGGCACGTCAAGGTTCTAACGCCTGCTGAAGGCGAATGGTCAGCGACAGCTAACTTCATTGTGGCTCAATTGCCACCGACCTCGCCTACGCCAACCACCACCATAGTTCCTACGCCAACTTACACCGTGAGTGTTACGGTACCTCCAGGAACTACCCAGGTTGTCACTGTACCGCCGGCTGAAGTGAAGGAAGTCAATCCTTCCTACATCTGGGCTATCATCATCGTCGGCGCGGTACTGGTGATTGCTGTCATCGTCCTGATTGTCAGAACAAGACGCACTGTCTAACGTCCTGACCTGATGGATATCCTTCTTCGGAAGGACGAGAGCCCCGACCAAAAGTCGGGGCTCTCTTTTTTTACGGAATAGCGATAAAGGGTTTAATGCCTTTCAATCAGAAGGGGCAAGGACCTGTACGGGAATAACCTCGCCGGCTGATAAAGAGCCTGTACCTTCAGGGATGCAGATAAGACCGTTGGCGCTGGCAATTGCCTGCAATCGGCTGCGGTGCTTATAAAGCCGCACGCTATAGTTGCCTTTAGAGTCCCTTGACAGGATAGCATCCTTAAACTCCGTCCAGGCGGGGTGGCGGCCTTTTACGTTTTCCGTGAGCCTGGCGGGAACGGTGGGGAGGGGATGCCTGGTATCGCCGCTAATACGGAGTATCCCCGGTAAAGCAAGCTGTATAAAAGCCATCTCATTGCTGGCTGGACCGCCCGGCAGGCAGAAAACAGGCTTGTTTCGCCAGATTCCGAAGGCGATGCCTTTGCCGGGCCCCAGGCGCACATGGTGAAATATCTCGCGCCAGCCAAGTCTATTTAGGACGCCGATAACAAGGTCGCGTTCGCTGCCCCAGGCGCCGCCGCTGGTGAGTATAACATCGACATTCCTTATGTGTTTGTTAAGCTCCCGCTTGATGGAGACTTCACTATCTCTGGCAATTGAGGTAATGCAGGATAAGCCAAAAGAGGTCAACCAGGCTTCCATCGTGACGAGGTTACTGGCATAAAGCTGACCGGGGGCGAGATTAACGCCGGGGGCAACGACTTCATCGCCGACGCCGATAATAGCTATCACGGGTCGACGGTACACTTTAACACAATCAATGCCGGCGGCTGCCGCCAGTCCCAGGTAGCCGGGTAAAAGCCTGGCGCCTTTTTTAACGATAGTTTCACCCGCTTTCACTTCTCCCCCGGCGGCTAGCACATTGCGGCCGA
>DAOUCO010000064.1:0-4296 GCA_034432135.1 Dehalococcoidales bacterium
AACCCAGGCGCAAAACGACTTGTCTGCCCTGCAATCTCAAAAATCCGCCGTCGACTCTGATTTGCAGGCCGCCCAGGCGCAGGTGGCTGACCTTCAACAACAGGTCGCCGACCTTCAGCAACAGGTCGCTAGATACGAATATACCGGCTTGACCAAGGCGCAAATAGCGGAAAAAATCGTTCAGAATTATCAAGCATCTCATCTTTATGAAGAAAATGTCTACGACTGTAATAACATGGCTTCAGATGTCTGGAATATGCTCAAGGCGCAGGGGATTAACGCGGTTATTGTCGTTGGCAGTATTGAACATTTGATTACTGATATCCTCCAGTCGGACCATGCCTGGGTCCTCGCCGAAGTTGCCCCTGGAGAACAGCTCGCCCTTGACCCCACTGTCGGCCAGACGTTCACCAGAACAGCCAATTCTCGTTATTTTCGAGGCTGGTCTTTTGCCACACCCGCCGACCTTAAAGCTAATGATGACTTAAAATTGGAATATAATGTCCGGGTTAGCTTTATTAATACGCTCGGCACCGCAGTGAATGAAGCTATTAACCTGTATAATAGCTCGTCAACCCAGGCGGAAGCCGATAAATGGTGGGCGCTTTACATAAAGCTTAAAGAGCTTAAAACTGCCCAGGAAACTCTGGCAACAAGTTTAATGAATCAGATAAACCAGCTTGCTACGCCATTATCATAATAATAAAGAGAGGAGCCTCGTGTGCGTGTTTCTAACCTGCTAAGCAAGACTTTAAGAGAAGTCCCCTCTGATGCCGATACTATCAGCCATCAGCTTATGGTCCGGGCGGGCTTTATCCATCAGCTCGTAGCCGGCATCTATACCTACCTGCCGCTCGGCTGGCGCTCGCTGCAAAAGATAGAAAATATCGTCCGTGATGAAATGAATAAAGCCGGCGCCCAGGAGCTTCACATGCCGGTGCTGCACCCCGCGGAACTCTGGGGCGAGCGCATGAGTGATATCCGCTTCACTCTTTATGACCGGCGCGAACGTCAACTCACTTTAGGCCCCACCCATGAAGAAGTCGTCACCCAGCTTGCCGCCCGTTATATTCGGAGCTACCGCGATTTACCCCTTAATCTATATCAGATTCAGACCAAGTTCCGCGATGAGCCCCGGCCCCGCGGCGGTTTGATACGCGCTCGTGAGTTCTCCATGAAAGATGCCTATAGCTTCGATGTCGATGAAGCTGGCATGGATATCTCCTATGATAAAATGCTTCACGCCTATCAAAATATCTACGACCGCTGCGGCTTAACGACCATGGTCGTCGAGGCTGATAGCGGCGCCATCGGCGGTAAAGACTCTCTTGAGTTTATCGTTACAACTCCCACTGGTGAGGATGAAGTTATCTTTTGCCCATCCTGTCATTACGCTGCCAATGCTGAAAAAGCCGCCAGCGTTAAAGAAAAAGTGGAGAGCGGTAAGCCTCTGCCCATCGAGCCTGTCTCTACCCCCGGCATGAAGTCCATCGAAGAAGTTGCCGGTTTTCTTAAAGTACCGGCCTCCCATACCCTTAAAGCCGTCTTCTATATCGCCGATGGGACTTTTGTCTTTGGTGTTATCCGCGGCGACCTCGCCGTTAATGAAACCAAGCTTAGAAATCAATTGCATTCTACCGATATGCGCCTCGCTTCAGAAGAGGAAGTTATCGCCGCTGGCATTGTCCCCGGCGCCGCCTCTCCCGTAGGACTTAAGGGCGTAAAGGTCATCGCTGACGACTCTATTTCGTCGGGCACGAATTTCGTCGCCGGTGGCAACAAGCCGGACACCCATCTCAAAAACGTTAATTACCCCCGCGACTTTAAGGCTGATGTTGTCGCTGATATTGCTCGCGCTCGTGCCGGCGAAAAATGCGTTAAGTGCGGCGGCAGGCTCTCCTCCGCCCGCGGCATCGAAGTCGGCCATATCTTTAAGCTGGGTACGATATACAGCACCAGGTTCAGTGCTAATTACCTCGATGAAAAAGGAGGCTCACATCCGCTCGTCATGGGTTGCTACGGCTTGGGTCCCAGCCGTTTGCTAGCAGCCGTTGTTGAGCAGCGCCACGACGATAAAGGCATTATCTGGCCTGTCTCTATTGCCCCTTATCATGTCTATCTTTGCCCCCTTTACCGCGATGGCTCTAACGTGGCAGATGTCGCTGAAAAACTTTATAAAAACCTTGAAGACGCTGGCATTGAGGTGCTCTTTGACGACCGTGAGGAATCCCCCGGCGTTAAGTTCAATGACGCCGATTTAATCGGCTTACCCTTCCGCGTCACTATCAGCCCCCGCACTTTAGAGAAAAACAGCGTTGAATTTAAAAAACGCTCGGAAAAATCCTCCCAAATCGTTCCTGTTACTGACATAATCGATAAGCTAAAAGCGCTTATTTAATAGCCTAATTGTCATTCTGAGCGTAGCGAAGAATCTCCTCCCGCCGTCATTCCCGACCTGATCGGGAATCCAGCCCCTTTTCTCGTCTCCCTCTTTCGTAAAGCCTGCCCTGAGCTAAGTCGAAGGGGCATTCCTGCGTAGGCTGGAATCTATTAAGCATCCCCTTTTCCCAAACGGGGTGTCTAAGAGTGGTGCAGACCCCTCTTAAAAATTACTTTCTCTTCCGTCAATCCCGAAGGGAACGGTGACGGGGGGATAGGTCACTCTATCCCGTTTGGAAAGGGGGTAAGGTATAAATAAGTCTTTCCTTGAAAGCTGTAAGCCCTTTCCTCTATAATAAACTCCAATGACGTTCATTATTTCTGTTCAAAACCTCCGCAAGACCTACGGCAAGACCGTCGCCGTCGATGATATTTCCTTTGAAGTTACTCAAGGTGAAATTTTTGGATTCTTAGGTCCCAACGGTGCTGGCAAGACCACCACCGTCGAATGTCTTCAGGCTTTAAGACACCCTGATTCCGGCAACATCAGCGTTCTTGGCATCGACCCTCTTCATGAAGGCCCGGAGTTGCGTCGCCGTATCGGCTCCCAGCTTCAGGAATCGGCTCTCCCTGACCGCATTAAAGTCTGGGAAGCTTTAGACCTCTTCGCTTCGGTCGCCTCTAAAGCGTTAGACTGGCACGTCTTACTTGAGCAATGGGGACTCGCCGAAAAGCGTAAAGCCAGTTTCGCCAGCCTCTCCGGCGGTCAAAAACAGCGACTCTTCATCGCTTTATCTCTTGTCAACAACCCGGAAATCGTCTTCCTCGATGAAATGACCACCGGCCTCGACCCCGCCGCCCGCCGCGTCGCCTGGGACTTGATACGCGCCGTACGTGATAGGGGCACCACCGTAGTTCTGGTCACGCACTTTATGGACGAGGCGGAAAACCTCTGCGACCGCGTGGCTATCATCGATAAGGGTAAAATCATCGCCTCCGATACCCCGCAGGGGCTAATCGCCAGCCATGCCACCGAGGTTCGCGTTATTTTCTCCACGGATAAACCCGACCTCGCCTTTCTGGACAAGGTCTCTGGCGTGAAAAGTATCACCCGCCGTGGTGCTGTGGTAGAGGTCACTGGTTCCGGACCCCTTCTGGCTTTAGTCGCCGCGGCGCTTGTGGAACACGGCATAGTCCCATCAGACCTTCGTATCGAACAACCCACCCTTGAAGATGTGTTTTTAAAATTGACGGGTCGCGCCGTTGTGGATTGAGATATATGCATACTTTGTTTAAGCTGACTTGGGTGGAAATCAAACTCTATGTCCGTGAGCCTATCACGATGGTTTTTACGCTGGCTTTTCCCGTTATCATTCTCTTCGTTATGGGCGGCGTCTTCGGTAATACCCCCAATCCTGATGTCTATCGTGGTGTTGGTGCTATGAATTACTATGTCCCTTCCTACTTCGGACTGGTAATGATGGCTATTGGCACGGTCGCCTTGCCCGTCCACTTGACGGGCTACCGTGAGCGAGGCATCCTGCGCCGTTTCCGCGCTTCATCTTTTTCTATCTGGTCGGTTCTGGGCTCGCAATTTTTAGTCAGCTTTATTATTGCTATTATAGGTAGTATTTTAGTGATTATCTTGGGCTTTGTTGCTTATGACCCAAATATGCCCCAGAATATCCCCCAGTTAATTGGTGCCTTCCTGCTCGGCGTGGCTTGTTTTACAGCTTTTGGGTTTTTCCTTGGCGCGGTATTGCCCTCCACCCGCTCCGCGCAGGGTATTGGCTTGATTCTCTTTTTTATAATGATGATTTTGGGAGGCGCTGGTCCTCCGCCGGAAGTCCTCACCGGCGCTATGGGTATTATCGGCGATATCACCCCGTTGCGCCACGTTATTTTAATGCTGCAAAA
>DAOUCO010000065.1:0-16591 GCA_034432135.1 Dehalococcoidales bacterium
AGGGTAGCGACGCGGCTTTAATGCCGCCGATTTCCACAGTATGAGCGAATACTTCGACACCGATAGTATTTAAAAGTTTCCGGGCAATGGCACCAGCCATTACAAAAGTGGCAGTAATCCGACCGGAAAACCTACCGCCGCCGCGCCAGTCATTAAAACCGCCGTATTTAACCCGAGCAGTAAAATCAGCGTGACCGGGGCGGAGCTGCGACTTTATCGCCTCATAAGCAGAGGCATCAATATCTTCGTTCATGATAAGCAGGCATAAAGGAGCGCCGGTAGTAAATCCACCAGCAATGCCAGAAAGAATATCCACCCTGTCTTTTTCACGGCGTGAAGTGGAAGCCGCGTTCGCAGTAGCACGCCTGCGGTCTAAATCTTTCTGGATATCGGCGGTATTTAAAGATAGACCAGCGGGACAGCCGTCAACAATAACGCCGACATATCGGCCGTGACTTTCGCCGAAACTGGTAATAGTGAACAATTTACCGAGACTGTTACTCACCGATAGTAATCTCCCCGCCGATTTTTTGGAATTCGTTCCAGAAGTCAGGATAAGTCTTGGCAACGCATTCAGCACCGGTAATTGTAATATTGCCTAAAGCCGCGCCCAGCACAGCGAAAGCCATGGCAACCCGGTGGTCATCATGACTCCTAAGTTGGGCTGTTTCTTGAGATGCGGTAGCGAAGAACTCCGCCGCCGAAGGCGCTTCCTCAAGAGTCTCGTCAGCACCCTCGTCATCGGTTGTTTTAAAAGCATCGATGCCGGTGATTTTTAGACGATTCTCTTCCTCATAAACAGCAACATTAAGTTTTGTCAGGCCTTCTTTAATAGCGGCTACGCGGTTTGATTCCTTAAGGCGCGCCCGCTGGATGCCGGTAAAATCGCTTTCCCCTTTAGCCAGAGCCGCCAGCACTGCCAGGGTTGGTAACAGGTCAATACAATCGGAAAGGTCGGCGCGTATTGCCTTCAGCTTGCCATGACTGACGAAAACGCTGTTCCCGGTAATTTTTATCCGGGCACCCATAACGCGTAAAAGCTCGATAATTACGCGGTCTCCCTGGAGACTGGAGGTATTTAAATTCTGGACCAGCACTCCATCCTCTGAAATTGCTCCGAGGGCGAGAAAATACGAAGCCGATGACCAATCCCCTTCTATTTTGATACTGGCCTGGTGGTATTTTTGACGCAGAACGATGAACATATTCGCTTCCCGGTGAACATCAATACCAAACTGTCTAAGACACCGGAGTGTCATAAGGACATAGGGTTTAGAAGTCAACGGGGTAGTCAACTTGATGCTGACCGCTTTAGGCGCGAAGGGAGATATCAGAAGCAAAGCAGATATAAATTGCGAACTGACGTTACCCGCGATTTCCGTCATGCCGCCTTTAAAAGGGCCTCCCTCAACGACGACGGGCGGCGTTCCCGATTTCTCGGCTGAGGCCTTGACGCCTAATTTTACCAGAGCATCAACGAGCGTACCGATAGGCCTTCGACTTAAAGAAGGACCGCCAATCAGCCGGTGACGGCCAGGGATAAGCGAGCACAAGGCAGTCATAAACCTGATAGTAGTGGCCGATTCGCGGCAATTGAGGTCTCCGTGATGAACACGGAACTTGCCGCCGTTAATTTTCAAGACATCGCCCTCACGTCGAATGCTCGTACCCAATTTAACCAGCACATCGATAGCAGCGACAGTATCATCGCTGATAAGAGGGGAAATAATCTCGCTTTCGCCCGCACTCAAAGCAGCGCATGCCAGTGCTCTGATAGTCATGCTTTTAGAGGAAGGCACCGTTACACTCCCCTTGATGAGACTTTTACCGATAGTGACTTTCATATCCCTTTAAAGTCTCCAATATTTTATCTGCCACCCCGTTGATATCGAGACGGGACGTATTTATGGTAATATCCGCCGCCCGGGTGTAAAAAGGCTGGCGAAAATCAAGTAATTTTTTTATCTCCTGTACGCGGTCGGCAACATCCAGCAACGGCCGAGCGCTCTTATCTATCGACGTCCGCTTTAAAATCACCGAGGGCGAAGCCGTCAGATATATTATAACGCTTTCTTTTTTCAAGCGGTCAATGTTTATTGTATTAAGAACGATACCGCCACCGCAAGCGATTACGACATTGTTTTTAGTCGCGATTTCCCGTACGGCTTCAATCTCAAGCTCGCGGAAGCGAATCTCTCCATCCTGACGGAATATCGCGGGGATAGTTTTACCGGCTTTCTTCTCAATTACAGCATCCAACTCAACGAATTCCTTTCGTAATTTTTGCGCCAGTACCTTGCCCACCGCCGTTTTACCCGTACCCATGAAACCGATAAGGGCGATATTAGTTTTCATGTTGCTCCAGCATTTTTATAGCTTCCTGCCGCATAAGGTCGACGGGGGCTTTCTGCCCCGTCCACATCTCGAAAGCTAACGCCCCCTGCCAGGCAAGCATATCGACACCGCTGATGGTCTGCGCACCGGCAATAGCGGCTTCTCTAAGAAGTTTCGTTTTGAGAGGATTATAGACGATATCAAAGACAACCGGGACTTTATCCAGCAGTTTGGCCGGCACAGGGCTGGCATCATCCGACGGAGACATCCCTACGCTGGTGGCATTAACCAGAAGGTTGATGCCGGAGAGTACGTCAGCGATATTACCGAGTTCAAAGACCTTTACTTCCTGATGGAACTCATCAAGAATCAACTGCGCGATATTTTCAGCCCAGTCGAGCTCCTGCTGCCGGTTGAGAATGGTCAGGCGGGCGCCTTTTCGCACCAGAATGTAGGCAATGGCCCGGGCGGCGCCACCGGCGCCAAGTAGAACGATGGTTTTCCCCTTTGGAGCGATGCCGTGTTCCTGCAATGCGTGTAAAAAACCTTCGGCATCGGTATTATAGCCTCTCAACTCGCCGTTATTATTGACCACAGTATTAACGGCGCCGATTTTTTCTGCCGTGGGGTCGAGGCTATCCAATAAAGGTATCACATTTACTTTATGAGGTATGGTGACATTAAAGCCGGCAATATTCAGGGCTTTAAGACCAGCGACGGCTTGAGACAATTGTTCCGGCTTGACGCGGAAAGCGACGTAAAGATAGTCCAGCCCCATTTTTTGAAAAGCGGCATTATGCATCGCCGGCGACATAGTGTGCTCTACGGGGTCGCCGATGATAGCGCAGATTTTGGTATTACCAATGATATCCATATTTAACATCAAGCCAGTATCCTATAAATTTTCCTTAAGTCACCCGCCGTTATTTGCCCTACCGCCGATTCTCTGCCTTCGTTAATTGAGGCATAAGTGAAATAGCCACCCACCAGCGGGGAAAGTACCCTGGATATTTGACCCGCCGCCCCCATAGCAAAGGCGACCACTTTCGTATCAGGGAAGACTGTAAAGAGCTCTAGTATCTCCAGGTTATCCTTAAACCTGCGGGCCGTCGTGACTACTTTGCAGATGTCCGCCCCGACCGCCAGCTGGTTAATGACAATCTGGCGCAGTCTATCAAGCGGTGGTGTCTCCTTTATATTATGATAGGAAACCAAACATTCCGCCCTGCTCTTGATTTCTTTAACAATATCAGCAACACCCGGTGTCGCCAGCTCAATATCAATAATGCTCGCCCCGAGCTCGATGGCGCGGCGGAGCTCTTTAATCCTGGCGGCTTCCAAGCCATTCCATTTTCCCCCTTCTTCAGCCCGGCGGTTACAGGCTATCCAGGGCTTTTTTAGATATGGTGTAACTTTCTGCCAGCCCTTCCCGATGAGGTCGATACGCACCTCAAAAAGGTCGGCCAGCGGCTCAACACCTTCTAAAGCATCTACGTCACTATCGACGATGGAGACGCAGATTCTAGGTGAGTTTCCAGCCAAAGAGAACCTCCCCGATTAATTCCGTACTAACATCATCACTGATAAACGGATTACCAATAGCTTTAAGCAGAACAAACCGAATTTTACCGTCCCGCACCTTTTTATCATGTTTGATAGCTTCCAGCAGTTTTTCTTTTTCCTCGCGGTTGAATTCCGGCACCCTTACCGGCAGACCCGCTTCATGGAGGAGCAACTCCAGTTGATTAACTTCATCTTTCTGGAGGAAGCCCAGACGCTCTGAAATCTTTGCCGCCGCCATCATGCCGATAGCTACTGCCTGTCCATGCTTAATTTTAAAGTCCATGACTGCTTCCACGGCATGACCGACGGTATGTCCAAAGTTTAAAAAAGTACGTAATCCTGACTCTTTTTCGTCGATTTCTACGACTGACGCTTTTATGCGGGCGTTCTTTTCAACAATATTTTCCAGTACGCCTGCGTTAAACGCCATCGCGCCGGCTATATTTTTCTTTAGAAACTCGAAAAAACCTTTATCTTTAATGACGGCGTGCTTGATGACTTCAGCCATACCGTTGGACAGTTCTTCTTTCGGCAGGGTCTTTAGAGTATCCACGTCGGCGACCACCAAAGCAGGTTGATAGAAAGCACCAATCATATTTTTTAGAGTGGCGTGATCGACAGCAGTCTTGCCGCCGATGCTGCTATCCGCCATAGCTAACAAAGTTGTCGGCACCTGTACAAGAGGAACGCCGCGCATATAGGTGGCGGCGACAAATCCGGCAAGGTCGCCGATGACTCCCCCGCCTAGCGCCAATATGGGCGAATTCCTCTCGGCGAAAGCTTCAGCCAGTTTCTGATAAAGCCTGCCGGCGGTAGCCAAGGTTTTTTGTTCCTCGCCCGGCGGTATTTCCAGGACAGTTACCGCGAAGCTGGCGTTGGCCAAGCTATGTTCCAGAACTTCGGCATAAAGCCCTCTAATAATAGTATCGGTGATGATAAACGCTTTGCCGGAAAGATTTTTCTGCTTCAGCCAGAGTCCGACACGGGGCAACAAGCCGGAACCGATGTATATTTCGTAGCTGTTTTTATCAAGTACTAATTTAACCTTTATCATTTATGTAATTTTACCTTTACTCGCTAGCTAATGCAATATGATGCAAATGTAAAATATATATAAATTAAGGTATTTTGACGCTAATATACCAAGAATTGATAATTTATACGTGATTTTTTTAATAAAGATGTTGACAGAAGATATAGATATATGTTACATTTAATACTTGGTACTTAGAATTCAGTAAAAGTAGATAGATTGAGCTGAACAACCTCTCTCTATCACATTACAAGAATTCGCAATGGATGGGCTTATGCTCATCCATTCTAATTGTAAGGGGGGCAGAAAAAGGCGATGCCGACAATAAATCAACTGGTTAGAAAAGGGCGGAAGAAGTCTCATAGTAAAGATAAGACGCCGGCACTCACGTTCTCCTATAACTCGCTAAAGAACAGGGTGATGCGGGGCAAGAGTTCCCCCCAGAAACGCGGCGTCTGTATCCAGGTGAAAACGACTACCCCCAAAAAGCCTAATTCTGCCTTGCGCAAGATAGCTAAAGTGCGGCTGACCAATCATGTAGAGGTTACCGCTTACATCCCCGGAGAAGGACATGAACTACAAGAGCACTCAGTAGTATTAATTAGAGGCGGGCGCGTACCGGACTTACCGGGTGTACGCTACCACATCATCCGGGGGACGATGGATACGACCGGGGTAGCCAACCGAAGACAAGGTCGCAGTAAATACGGAGCTAAAAAGGGCAAGGGGAAAGCCGGTGAAGCGGCGGTTCCCGCTCCGACCCCCACTCCTGCAACTACAACTGCCTAATACGAGGAAATAATATGGCAAGAAGAGCTAGAGCAGAGAAAAAAGAAATAATACCCGACGCAAAATACCGCAGCATAACAGTATCGCGGTTAATAGCCAAGGTCATGGAGCGCGGCAAGAAAAGAACTGCGGAACACATAGTTTATAGTGCTTTAGAAAAGCTCGGCCAGAAGGTCTCTAAAGACCCGGTAACGGCCCTAGAACAGGCAGTCAAAAACGCCACGCCCTTACTCCAGGTCAAACCGAGGCGTGTAGGCGGGGCTACTTATCAGGTACCGGTCGAGGTTATGCCTGACCGGGGACTTTTCCTTGCTATTTCCTGGCTGATACAGTCGGCAAAGGCAAGGAAAGGTAAGGCGATGCAAGAAAGACTTGCTGATGAACTTGCCGAAGCCTTCCAAGGGCAGGGGAATACGATAAAGAAACGCGAAGACACGCATAAAATGGCCGAAGCCAACCGTGCCTTCGCTCATTACAGGTGGTAAAAAGTTTTGGTGATTAACAGCAGTGTTAAAGTAAAAAATAGTCAAAGGTCAGCGGGAGAGAATAAAGTGTCCAGGGAATTTCCTCTGGAAGATATTCGGAACATCGGCATTATCGCCCATATCGATGCCGGTAAAACGACCGTTACCGAGAGGATACTTTATTATACCGGCAAGACCTATAAAATGGGCGAGGTGCATGAAGGCACTGCGGTCATGGACTGGATGGACCAGGAGCGGGAACGCGGTATAACGATTACGGCAGCGGCCACGACCTGCTACTGGCGCGAGCACCGCATTAATATTATCGATACTCCGGGACATGTAGACTTCACCGCCGAAGTAGAGCGCAGCTTAAGAGTTCTTGACGGCGGTGTGGTTGTTTTCGACGCTGTTTCCGGTGTCGAAGCGCAGTCGGAAACGGTATGGCGCCAAGCCGATAGATACAGGGTACCGCGCATCTGTTACATAAATAAAATGGACCGCGTGGGTGCTAATTTTAACCGCACGATTTCCATGATTGAAACTCGACTCCAGGCGACGCCCCTACCAATACAAATTCCCCTGGGTTCCGAAGAAAATTTCTACGGCGTCATCGATTTAATCGAAAATAAAGCGTGGCGCTTTAGCACTGACCCGGATATCGAGCCGGAAGAAATACCTATTCCTCATGATGAAATTCAAAAAGCTACCGAAGCCCGGCAGCATCTTATCGGCGAAATAGCCGAACATGACGATTCGTTGATGATAGCTTTTATCGAAGGTCACAAAGTTGAGCCTGAAGAACTAAGAAAGGCTCTAAGAAGGGTAACCCTAAATATTAAAGGCGTACCCGTAATTTGCGGCAGCGCCCTGAAAAATATGGGGATGCAAAAACTCCTCGATGCCATCGTAGATTATCTTCCATCGCCGCTGGAAGTACCGCCGGTTGAGGGTGTTGATACTAAGACAGGCCATAAAGTTACTCGTGAAGCGAGCGATGACGCTCCTTTTTCCGCACTGGCTTTTAAAGTGGTCAGCGACCCCTTCGTGGGGCGCCTGGTATATTTTAGAGTCTATTCCGGCAGGGTGAAGGTAGGCGCACAGGTCTTTAATCCCACAAGGCAAAGGCCAGAACGCATCGGCCGGTTGCTTTTAATGCACGCCAACCACCGCGAGGACATTGATTATGCCGATACCGGCGCCATCGTTGCCACCCTGGGACTGAAAAATACCTTTACCGGCGATACCCTCTGCGACCCTCATAAACCTATCATTCTTGAATCCATCCGCTTCCCCGAACCAGTTATTTCCATTGCCATCGAACCCAAGACAAGAGCAGACCAGGACAGAATGGGCGAAGCCCTGCTTAAACTCACCGAAGAAGACCCCACCTTTAAGGTAACTTTTAATGAAGAAACCGGGCAGACCGTAATTTCCGGCATGGGAGAACTTCACCTGGAGGTCCTCACCAGCCGATTGATCCGCGAATTTAATGTGAATGTTAAGGTTGGACGCCCGCGCGTGGCTTATAAAGAGACGATTACCCAGCCAGTTAAGGTGGAAGGCAGATTCGTACGCCAGAGCGGTGGCCATGGCCAGTATGGTGTAGTGAATGTAGAATTCGAGCCACAACCGCGCGGTAAGGGCTTTGAGTTTGTCGATGCTATCAGGGGGGCGACAATACCGCGGCAGTACATTGTGCCGGTGAAGAACGGTATTCAAGAAGCTATGGAGACCGGCGTCCTAGCTGGCTATCCGGTGGTGGATATTAAGGCTACCCTTTATGACGGCAGCTACCATGATGTCGATTCTTCCGAACTGGCATTTAAAATGGCCGGTTCGATTGCTTTAAAAGAGGGCATCAAAAAAGGGAAACCGATACTCCTGGAACCGATAATGAAACTGGAAGTGGTAACGCCGGAGCAGTTCCTCGGTGACGTTATCGGCGACCTTAATGCCAGGAGAGGGCACGTCGGCAAAATAGACCCGCAGGGTGATACCTTCGTCATCCATTGCTTAATACCTATGGCAGAATCCTTCGGTTATGCCACAAGTTTACGGTCGCTGACCCAGGGGCGAGCGACTCATTCGCTGGAATTTCACAGTTACGAACAACTCCCGCCAGAAAAGGCGGAAGAGATAATAGAAAAGGCTGTAGGCAAGAAAAATGGCTAAGCAGAAAATCCGCATCAAATTAAAGGGTTACGACCATAGAGTGGTCGACCTCTCGGCAAGGCAAATCCTGGAAGCCGTGGAAAGCACCGGAGCAGTGGCCGTCGGGCCGGTACCGCTACCGACCCGCATCCAGAAATTCAGCGTCATCCGCTCCCCCTTTATAGATAAAGACTCGCAGGAACAATTTGAAATCCGGACGCATAAACGCCTCATCGATATCATCGAGACGACTTCCAAGACTATCGATGCGCTGACAAAGTTAAATTTGCCCTCCGGAGTAGAAATAGATATCAAATTATAATTTATTATGGTGACATTATGACTTTAGGAATTTTAGGGAAAAAGCTGGGCATGACCCAGATATTCGGTAAAGGCGGTAAAACCGAGGCCATCACCGCCATCGAAGCCGGCCCCTGCATAGTAATGCAGATAAAAACCGTAGAAAAAGACGGCTATAGTGCGGCGAAGCTTGGCTTCATACAACTAAATCAGCCGAAGACTAGCGGTAAGAAGGGCAAAGCAAAAGAGAAAGAGCCGGCGAAATTCAAGTACCTGCGGGAATTCAGACTTGACGATAGCCTTAAAGTTGAAGCCGGCCAGAAAATAGATGTAAGTATGTTTAAAGCCGGGGATATCATCAATGTCCGCGGAACATCTAAAGGCAAAGGATTCGCCGGTGGCGTCAAACGTTATCATTTTCGCGGTGGACCCAAGACCCACGGCCAGTCAGACAGGTGGCGTGCGCCGGGTTCCGTAGGCTCCAATACCAGTCCGGGACGGGTCTACAAAGGACTGCGTATGGCAGGTCATATGGGAGACGCGCGCACGACAGTGAAAAACCTGGAAGTATATGAGGCAGACCCTGCCCGTAACCTTCTACTGGTCAAAGGCGCGGTACCGGGTATGACCAACGGACTGCTTATGATAGAAAAGTCCAAGAGGGAGAAGAAGTAAAGTGAAGGTTCCAGTATATAACCTCGCTGGAGAGGAAGTCCGGCAGATCGAAATAAGCGATAAAGTTTTTGGCGTACCGTTCAATGAGGCGGTAGTCCACCAGGTGATGGTAGGCATGCGTGCCAATAACCGCCAGGGAACAGCTTCATCCAAGACACGTGGCGAGGTCGTCGGCAGCACGCGCAAACTTTACCGACAGAAAGGCACGGGCTATGCTAGAGCCGGCAGTAAAAAATCGCCGACCCGCCGCGGCGGTGGCGCCGCCTTCGGGCCGAAACCCAGAGACTACCGGCAAGCGATACCGAAAAAATTACGCCGTCTCGCTTTAAGATGCGTCCTTTCATCTAAAGCGGAAGAGGGAGATTTAAAAATAATCGACGCATTTAATTTTACCGAACCGAAGACCAAGAGAATGCTAGAAGCGCTTTCAGCCTTGGGGATAGAATCTTCCGCCCTAATCGTCACGCAAAAACCGGAGGAAAACTTAATCAAATCCTCGCGAAACATACCTGAAGTGATTACGATGCCAGCGAGCGTGCTTAATATCCTGGACATCATGTCCCATAAAATATTACTGATGACCGAGGCAGCAGTACGCACCACGGAGCAACTGTGGGGCAACGGAGCGAAACAAGGGGGAAAAGATGCATCTGTATGATGTATTGCGCCGGCCGCTGATTACCGAAAAGAACACCAGTATGCAGGCATTAAATAAATACGCATTTGAAATAGCTGACGGGGCTAACAAAATGATGATAAAAAACGCCGTTGAAAAGGCGTTCAAGGTCAAGGTCACGGGGATTAATGTTATAACCGTACAGGGCAAAGTTAAAAGAATGGGGCGCCGCGTGGTACGCAGTAACCCCTGGAAAAAAGCGGTTGTTACCCTCCGCCCGGGGGATAAAATAGAATATTTTGAAGGTGTTTAACAGGAAAGGGGAGGCCAGGTGGCTATAAAAATATATCATCCTACATCTCCGGGACGACGGAACATGTCCGGTTTTACTTTCGATGAGATTACGAAAGCCAAACCGGAAAAGTCGCTTCTTGCGGCTAAGAAAAGCAAAGCCGGGCGTAATTTCCGCGGTAAAATTACCGTGCGTCACCGGGGCGGCGGCGAGAAGAGAAAACTCCGTATCATCGATTTTAAGCGCGACAAGTTCGACATCCCGGGCAAGGTAGCCGCCATCGAATACGACCCGAATCGCTCGGCGCGTATCGCTTTGATACATTACAAGGACGGCGAAAAAAGGTATATTATCGCGCCGATAGGATTAAACGTAGGCGATACAGTAATGTCCGGCAGTAACGCGGAAATTAAACCTGGCAACTCCATGCCCATGAAAAATATGCCGACTGGTATTGAAATACATAATATCGAGGTACAAAAAGGCAGAGGGGGACAACTGGTACGCAGCGCCGGTGGCGCGGCACAACTGATGGTCAAAGAGGGAGAATATGTCCTGTTAAGACTGCCTTCAGGTGAAATCCGGCGCATTCTCGGCGACTGTATTGCCACCGTCGGGCAAATAGGCAACCTGGAACATCAGGCCGTCAGTCTCGGCAAAGCCGGCCGCAAGCGTCACATGGGGTGGCGGCCAACCGTAAGAGGTTCCGCTATGACCCCGCGCGACCATCCACACGGCGGTGGTGAAGGACGTTCTCCGGTCGGTATGCCCGGACCGAAGACCCCCTGGGGTAAACCAGCCCTCGGTTATAAGACGCGCAAGCCCAAGGCTTCCGATAAAATGATTATCAAACGCCGCGGCAAATAGGCGTATAAAGAGGAAAAATGTCAAGATCAACTAAAAAGGGACCGGCAATCGATGAAAAGCTGATGAAAAAGGTAGATGCTGCGATACGCTCCGGCAAGAAGACCGTTATTAAAACGTGGGCGAGAAGCTCTACTATTTTACCCCAAATGGTGGGACTCACCATCGGCGTACATGACGGCCGGAGGCATGTGCCTATTTATATCAACGAAAATATGGTGGGTCATAAGCTGGGCGAGTTCGCCCCGACCCGTCTGTTCAGGGGACACGGGACTAAAGTAGAAAAAGAAGAAGCGACGACATAAGGTGTAAAAAGTGGAAATTAAAGCTATAGCTAAAGATACCGGATTGTCCGCCACCAAGGTACGCCCGCTGGCTGATATGGTGCGGGGTAAAAAAGTTGATGAGGCTTTGAGCCTATTACAATATACGCGCACGCCAAAGGCAAAGTTACTCGCCAAGATAGTTAAATCAGCGGCGGCGAATGCAGAAAATAACTTTCAACTCGACCCCGCCGACCTGAAGATATCGAAAATATACGTGGATGTTGCTACGAGTTTACGTCGTTACAAGGCACGTTCGAGAGGGCGGGCAAGCCCCATACGCAGAAAATCCAGCCATATTACTGTGATAGTTACGGAACAGGAGGGTTAATTGGGTCATAAAGTTCACCCGATAGGGTTCAGGCTCGGAATCATCAAGGACTGGCAGTCTAAATGGTACAGCGAGGCTCATTATGCGGAGTTCGTCCATGAGGACAACAAGCTCCGGGAGACAATAAAGTCAAAATACCCCGATGCGGCTATTTCGCTGATAGAAATCGACCGCCAGGCTAAAGACGTGACTATCACTTTACACACCGCCCGACCGGGCATCGTTATCGGGAGAGGCGGACAGCGTGTGGATGAGATGAGGCAATACCTCGAAGGAATCATCGGTAAGAAGATACGCTTGAATATTCAGGAAATACGCCAGCCTGAACTGGACGCTTTCCTGGTGGCAAAATCTGTAGCGGAACAGATCGAGCGCCGGGTTGCTTATCGGCGGGCCATGAAGCAGGCTATTTTCCGCACTATACAATCGGGTGCCAAAGGCATTAAGATTAGCGCCGCCGGCAGGCTGGCTAATGCAGAAATCGCCCGCCGCCAGACGCTGCACGAGGGGCAGGTGCCTCTACACACGTTAAGGGCGGATATCGACTACGGTTTTACCGAGGCGCATACCACGCTGGGACGCATCGGGGTTAAAGTCTGGATATACAAAGGGCAGGTATTGCCTGAACTAAAAATAGCAGAAGCCGAGGCAAAGCTTGCCGAAGTAGCGGCTGTACCAACCGAAGTCGCCGCAGCTATAGCAAGGCCAATTGAGGCAGTGGAAAAAGAAGTTGCAGCCGTCGCAATGAAAGAAAAACCGACTAAGGAAGTCCTGGTAGCAGAGTCCAAGGAAAAACTGGCAAAAGAAGCTGTTATGGAGGCTAAAGAAAAACCATCTAAAGCGATTAAAGCGGCTCCAGCAAAAGCCGAAAAAAAGCCGACCAAACCAAGAGCCAAAAAAGAAGCTAAGCCACCTGAAGCTAAAAAGACAGGGGCGAAAGAAGTAAAAGTAAAAGAAACAAAGCTAAAAGCCGAGGCAGGCAAAGTAGAAAAGGAACCGACGGCGCCCAAAAAGCAGCGAAAGATGGCGGAGACTGCAGAAATCAAAAAAGAAACCAGCAAAAAGACTGAGACCATAGCCAAGAGCAAGGAAGATAAAAAAGATGCAGCAACCTAAACGCGTGAAATATCGAAAGTCTCAAAGAGGCACTCGAGGGGGGCAAGCCCACTCGGGTAATACCATCACTTTCGGCGAATACGGGCTTCAGGCACTGGAATCGGCCTGGATAACCAGCGCACAGATAGAGGCAGCGCGGCGCGCCATCACTCGCCATATCCGCCGCGGCGGCAAGGTATGGATACGGATTTTCCCAGATAAACCGGTTACTAAAAAGCCGGCAGAAACCCGCATGGGCAGCGGCAAAGGATTGCCCGACCACTGGGTAGCCGTAGTTAAAGCTGGCAGGGTAATGTTCGAGATGGCCGGGGTCGGAGAAAAGGTGGCTAAAGACGCCATGCGCCTCGCGGCACATAAACTGCCTTTGAAAAGCCGCTTTATGTATAAAGAGGCGATTGCCACGGCAAGCAGTGAAGTGGCAAAGTAGGTAATAGAAATGGTAAAACTAACCGAATTTAGAGGCATGAGCACCGAGGATTTAAAGAAGCAGCTGGAGGATTCACGCCAGGAGCTGTTTAACCTGCGTTTCCGCGTCTCCACCAAACAACTGGCGAACCATCGCGAAGTGAGGAGGGTCAAGAGGAAAATTGCCCGACTGGAGACTCTTTTAACGGAAAGAGAACTGAAAATCAGATAGGATAGATAAACATGGAGACAAAGCGTAAAATCAGGTTCGGTAAAGTTGTGGGAGACAAAATGAACAAAACGGTAATCGTTGCCGTGGATACACCCAAACGTCACCCACTTTATAAGAAGACCATTAAAAGAGTCGTTAAATACTACGCTCATGATGAAAAGAATGAGAGCAAGGTTGGCGATACAGTAAAACTCGAGGAAACACGCCCTACTTCCAAACTCAAGAGGTGGCGCGTGGTTGAAATAGTCACCAAAGGTAAAGTAGCCGAGATAAAACCGGAGGAAATAACAGCCTAATTTTACGGGGAAACAGATATGATACAGATGAATAGCAGGCTAAAAGTTGCGGATAATTCCGGGGCGCGGGAAATTATGTGTATTAATATTCTGGGCGGTAGCCGGAGGAGATATGCTTATCTCGGCGATACGATTGTGGCTTCGGTAAAAAAAGCGATACCCAATGCGGCGACCAAGAAAGGCGATGTAGTACGGGCGGTGGTAGTGCGTACGGCATATCCCTACCGTCGAATTGACGGCTCATACATTAAATTCGATGAAAATGCGGCCGTAATCCTTAGCGATAAAAATAATCCTAAAGGGACGCGTATTTTCGGACCGGTAGCCCGGGAATTAAGAGAGAAACAGTATACCAAAATAGTCTCGCTGGCGCCGGAGGTCTTATAAAGGCAGAGGAAATTATGAACATACATAAAGACGATAACGTGCTGGTTATCACCGGGAAGGATAAAGGGAAAAAGGGGAAAGTGCGTTTTGCTTATCCCAGGAAACAGCAGATAATCGTTGAAGGGATTAATTTTATTAAAAAGCACTCCAAAGCCAGAGGTGCCGTGCGACAGGCCGGCATTATCGACCTTGAAGCACCTTTGCATGTTTCAAACGTGATGTATTTATGCGCCAAGTGCAACAAACCAGCCCGTATCGGTATGCAGAAGCTGGAAGACGGCAGGCGCGTAAGATTTTGCCGTTCGTGCGGCGAGGTGATCGACTAAATGGCAAGGCTGAAAGATAAATACCGTAAAGAAGTGATACCCCGCATGATGGAAATATGCGGTTATAAAAATATCATGCAGGTGCCGACCCTGGAGAAAATAGTGGTCAACATCGGGCTGGGCGAAGCGATTTCCAATGCCAAAGCTCTGGAATCGGCCGAGGCAGACCTAAAAGCCATTACCGGACAACATGTATTAACCACCCGCTCCAAAAAAGCCATCGCCAACTTCCGGTTGAGAACGGGCATGCCTATAGGCTTAAAGACAACACTGCGTGGAGAGCGAATGTGGTTCTTCTTCGATAAACTGATCAATGCGGTGCTACCACGTATGCATGAATTCCAGGGAGTTGCGCCCGATGCTTTCGACGGTCGCGGCAATTATACGCTGGGACTCAAGGAGCAAATTCTGTTCCCGGAAATAGAATATGATAAAGTCGATAAGATACGCGGCATGGAAATATCAATCGTAACTACCGCCAAGAACGATGAAGACGGCAGACGCCTGCTCGAATTGCTGGGTATGCCTTTTGCCAAGGATGGGGAATAATAACTATGGCCAAGAAATCAATGATAATAAAATCGCAGCGAACTCCGAAATTTAAAGTTAGACAGCACAATCGGTGTAAAATATGCGGTCGACCCCGCGCCTATATTCGTAAATTCGGTGTCTGCCGGATATGTTTCCGGCGCCTGGCTCTAGAGGCGCAACTTCCCGGAGTAAGAAAATCCAGCTGGTAAGCTGAAGTACTAATTATGGTAGGTGTAACAGTGACAGACCCAATTGCTGATATGTTAACCCGGATACGCAATGCCATCATGGTAAGGCATGATAGTGTACAGGTGCCTGCCTCCAAGTTAAAATTATCCATTGCTAAAATTCTAAAAGAGGAAGGATTTATTAGCGATTATGAAGTGGTGAAGGGCAAGCCGCATCGGATGATAAAAGTCCAACTGCGGTATTTAGAAAACAATAAACCGGCTATTTCCGGCTTAAAACGCATGAGTAAGCCCGGGCTACGAATGTATGTACATAAGAGAGAAATACCGCGCGTTTACGGAGGGCTGGGCATCGCTATTCTTTCCACCTCCAAGGGGCTTAAAACAGGGCGACAAGCCTGGAAGCAGGGTTCCGGCGGTGAGTTATTATGTTATGTATGGTAAACCAAACCTGGAGTGATATTAATGTCTAGAATAGGAAAATTGCCGATACCGATACCAGCGGGTGTAACCGTAGATATCTCGGGAGGGAGCGTCACTGTTAAAGGTCCCAAGGGGCAGCTGACGCGCTCCATACCCGCGGAAATGCGCGTGTCAATAGAAGGTAACAACCTGATTGTAACCAGGTCCAGCGACGATAATAAACATCGGGCTTACCACGGGCTGACAAGAAGTCTGCTGGCGAATATGGTGCAGGGTGTATCCAAGGGTTTTGAAAAGACGCTCGATATTGTAGGTGTTGGCTACCGCGCGGAAAAAACCGGCGATAAACTTACACTGCGCCTTGGCTTTTCGAGTCAAGTCGAAGTAAAACCGATGCCAGGTATTACCCTAGGAGTTGAAGGAACTAACAAGATAAAGGTGAGCGGGATAAATAAGGAAGACGTCGGGCAAATGGCTGCGGAAATCCGTGCCCTGCGCGTACCGGACCATTTCAAAGGCAAGGGCATCAGATATACAGGAGAAAGAGTACGCATTAAGCCGGGCAAGGCCGGCAAAGTAGTAAGCAGGCAATAATATGACAGAATCAAATGCCAGAGAAGCACGCATAAGAAGGCATAAAAGGGTTAGGAAAAAAATAAGCGGGGATAATAACCGACCGCGGCTCTGCATTTTCCGCAGCCTGAACCACATTTATGCCCAGATAATCGATGATACAAAAGGACAGACACTAGTAGCTGCCTCGACGCTTGATGAGGAGATAAAAAAAGAAGCCAAGAAAAATAAAACCGGTCGGGCAGAACTGGTGGGTGCATTGCTAGCGAAACGCTCTGCGGCAAAAATAATAAGCCAGGTGGCTTTCGACCGCGGGGGATTTAAATACCAGGGTCGTGTTAAAGCCCTAGCGGAGGCAGCCCGCAAGGGTGGGCTC
>DAOUCO010000066.1:0-2860 GCA_034432135.1 Dehalococcoidales bacterium
CCCTTGGTCTTTCTTGAACTCGGCAATCAACCAGTCGATTATTCTCTGGTCGAAGTCGTCCCCGCCCAGGTTCGTGTCGCCATTAGTGCTCTTTACCTGGAAGGTTCCCTCCCCCAGCTCCAGTATGGATATATCGAAGGTCCCGCCGCCTAAGTCGTATACAGCGATTGTCTCGTCGGCTTTCTTGTCCAGTCCGTATGCCAGCGATGCCGCCGTCGGTTCGTTGATTATTCTTAAAACGTTTAAACCGGCGATTTGGCCCGCGTCTTTAGTAGCTTGCCGTTGTGCGTCGTTAAAGTAGGCCGGTACGGTAATGACGGCATCCGTAACTTTTTCGCCCAGGTAAGCCTCGGCGTCCGTCTTTAGCTTCTGCAATATCATCGCCGATATCTCGGGCGGACTGTACTCTTTGCCCCCCATCACCACCCGCACGTCGTTATTCGGGGCTCTCGTCACTTTATAGGTCTTGCGCTTCGCGTCTTCCTCGACCGGCAGTTCGCGGCCCGCCGGCTCGCCCCATTTCCGCCCCATGAAGCGCTTGATGCTGTAAATCGTATTATCAGGGTTGATGATTGCCTGGCGCTTGGCTATCTGTCCCACCAGCCGTTCACCGTTTTTATTTACGGCCACTACCGAGGGTACCAATCGGCTGCCCTCCGAGCTGGTGATTACTACCGGCTCGCCGGCTTCCAGCACCGCCACCTCGCTGAAAGTCGTCCCCAAATCTATACCTACTGCCTTTGCCATTTATTCTGCCTCCTTTGTCTCCTTGTTGTCCTCTTTAGTGTGAGTCTTTTTTGTTGACTCTTCCCCTTTGCCCACGGCTACCTTTGCGGCTCGGAGAAGTTTATCGTTCAGCATATAACCCTTTAGAAATTCTTCTGTTATTATTCCTTCTTTGCCTTTTTCCTGCCTTATTGCTTCGTGCAGGTTGGGGTCGAATGGTTCTCCCAGGCACGTGATCGGTTTTACCCCATGCCCCTCCAGGATTGTCCTGAACTTCTTCTCGACCAGCCGCACGCCTTTCACCCAGTCGTCATTGGCGTATTCCTTGGGCACAGCCTTGAGCGCCCGTTCGAAGTCGTCGAGCACTGGCAATATATTGCACAGCAGGTTGGCATTAGCGTAGCTATTGAATTCCTGCCTTTCCTGCTCGGTGCGCCGTTTGTAGTTGATGAAGTCCGCCTGCGCCCGCTGCCAGTTGGCCAGGTATTCCTCGGCTCTTTTCTTTTCCACGGCCAGCGCTTCCTCGGGACCCATCGTTGCTTCCGGCAGTTCTTTTTCCGGTTTGATTTCGTTGTTGCTTTTCTCTTTTTCTTCGGGTTCTTTTGGCATCATGTTAAGATTCCGTAGTTAAAATTATTTCGACTGCTCTTCGCGGCTTTCCCTGCCGTACAATCCGCCCACCAACTGCCCTAGTATCGAAGAAAAATAATAGACGGTCGGTATTGTCAACGTATAGGGCATCCTGGTCGGCCCTACCACGGCTATGGCGCCGGAGGCTTCCTCGGGGAGGCCGTACCGGCAGATGACCACGCTGCAGTTCTGTATGGCTGCATTTTTATTTTCTTTGCCGATAATTACGTGTACCCCCGGCGCGCTCAAATCGGCCGGCAGGATAACTTTAAGTAGCGCGCGGCGCTCGACCAGTTCCATGAGGCCGTGCATTTGCTCGCTGTGCGCGAATTCCGGCTTCTCCAGCATAAAGTGCCAGCCTTCCAGATACGGTTCCTGGTACTCTTTGCTATCTTCCGTCTTCATCATTTCAACCAGATATTCGGTCGCTTTCTTTTCCAGCGCTGTAAGCTCCGACTTGTTCTTGACAATCTCGTGTCTGGATAAACCGGCGTAAATGCCGTTCAATTTATTGCTGACGGCTGCCAGGTCCGATTGCGTTACCGCCTGGTCGAACGTTATCAGCTGCTGCTTGACTATTGCCCCTTCCAGAACCACCACCATCAAGGCACGGGTGTCCTGTACGGAAATCAGCTCCAGGTGCTTTAGCTTGCAGTCCGTTGCTTTAGGGAGACTGACCACCGCTACATTCCGTGTCAGTTGTGCCAGAAGCGATGCCGTTAGACTTACCCACGCCTCCACTTCCCGCTCCACCTGGTGGAAGGTGTGACTTATCAGGTACTGCTCTTCACGCGGCAGTGTCATCTTTTCTATCGACTCCACGTAGTAACGATAGCCCTTGTCCGAAGGTATGCAGCCCGCCGATGTATGTGGACGGATAAGATAGCCGTCCTTCTCCAGTTGTGCCATTTCGTTGCGGATAGTCGCCGGGCTCACCCCCAGGTTGGCTTTATCCGCCACCGCCTGCGAGGGCACCGGTACCGCTTCGGAGATGTACTGCCTGACGATATAGTTTAATATTTTTCCGCTTCGTGTAGTTATCATTCCAGTCTCCGTTAGCAGTCTCCTCTCCCGACTGCTAATCATATATAATTTATCACTTTAAAGGGTCGTTTGTCAAGAGAGAAAAATCACATAAATAATAACACCGAGAGACCCTTTCCTTGACAATCTTCACTTCCTTCTTGAATAATAACCCCGATGAAAGCCCTGCGCTGGTACGCAAAAAAAGACTTGCGTTACGTGGATGTCCCGGAACCTTCCGCTGGTCAGGGGATGCTTAAGATAAAAGTAAAGCTGGCAGGCATCTGCGGCACCGACCTTAAAGAGTATTCCGGTGGACCCGTCCTTATCCCCCGGGATAAAGCCCCGCTTACGCTGGGTCACGAGTTCTCCGGCACGGTGGTGGAGGTGGGCAAAGGGGTCAAGGGCTTTAAAATCGGGGACAGGGTGAGTGGGGTGGGTTATTACTATTGCGGCGAGTGCTATGTCTGTAAAAAAGGAC
>DAOUCO010000067.1:0-22404 GCA_034432135.1 Dehalococcoidales bacterium
TGAAAAGTCTGACGGCATTGCCGCCTAAAATCAGGTTCATATCGTCCTGATTTATGTCAAGTCGTTGTATCTGCTTAAGGCTCCAGCCCCAGATATCCACCTGATGCCTCGGGATGCCCTGCTTTAAGTCCTGGCGGGTATAGCCTAGAGGGTAACGGTTAAGCTGGGAATAGACCGGCAGACTAGCACCCCAGTCGGTGCCCCAAATAAGTTTCTCTGGGCCGACGGAGGGGTCGTTTAAAGCCTTATAATAGAGCTCCGTCCACCAGCGTCCCGTTTCCAGGTAGATGTTCTTATGGCTGGCGGCGACATGCAGACAACATTCATAAAACCATTCCCACCAGCCGCCTTCGATGCCGGCATGCTCAAGGATAATGGGCACATCAGGCATGGCGACAGCTAAAGTATGAACTCAGAGCGGATTATAGGCAAACTGTGCGCCGTGATAGGCGATGGCGTAGCCGCCCGGGGTGCCGGTATGGTAACGCATCGGCACTTTATAGGCACGGCAGACTTCCATGACTTTAAGATAGTTGCTGACAATTTCTTCCTCGGCCTGAAAGCGAGGAGGCTGGCCCGGCTTCGTCTTGCGCATCGGGATAAGCACCATCTCGCCGATGCCGATATAGTTACCAGTTTTCAGCAGGTCGGCAAGTGCCTGGCAAAAGCCATCAATAGTCCACTCCTCCTCGCCAGCCATACAGCGGTCCTGGTATTCCTTGGGCCAGCAGCAGGCGGCGAATTTTTCCGGATATTTCTTCACCTGCTCGAGATTTGTCTTATTGGTCATACCGAAAGCCGGCTCAATGATACACATATCGACGCCGTAGCACTCCATATCGTAAAGCAGGCGCGGCGAGTTGTCATATGCCTCTATCTGTCCCATGACCTGACCGAGCTTATCAAAGTCCTTGGAGCCTTTGAGCGCTTTACCGGCGGCGTGACGCTGGGAGTGAACATGGGTATCCACAATAAATCTACCGAGTTTCATAATACCTCCTTTAAAAGAAATTAGTAGTTAGTATTAGTAATTAGGGAAGGCTGCGCCTCCTTCGACAAGCTCAAAATAGGCTCTCTCGCTGCCGCGCTCCGCATTATTTTAATTCTCACCCTAACCCGACCACTCCTCTCAAGGAAGAGGAATGACGTGGAAAAATCCCCCTCTTATCCCTTCAGGATGAACCTTCAGGGTGAACCCCTTTTTCAAAGGGGGAGGATGATTTACTTCATAAAAGGCATTATTACGCCCTTAATGTAGCCCGGCGTTCTGTTAAGGTTGTCCTGGAAAGCTTTATCGATGTCTTCAAGCTTATATTTATGCGTCACCAGTTTATTCATGGGGAAGATGCCGTTTTTTACCGCCCACAGGGCGCGGATAAGTTCGCCTTGATAATCGGTGGACATGCCGATGCCCTGCGGACTGTAGATGATAGGTGACTTTATCCAGCTAAAGAGTTCATAAGTATCCGGCGCCTGGTGCCAGCCAACCATGATAATTTTCGCCCGGTTGTTCTTTATAACCTCGCCGACCATTTTAACGCCCGGCGGATGGCCGACGACCTCAATAGCCACATCTACACCCGTGCCGCCGGTGATTTTCATCACTTCCGCGGTGACATCTACTTTATCAGGGTTTAGCGTTATCGTAGCGCCTAATTCTTTAGCCAGTTTGAGTCGGCCGTCATCAAGGTCGGCGACGATATATTCCCTGATTTTAGGGTGCGCTACCCCGGCGATGATACCCAACCCCATAAAGCCGCAACCCACCTGAAAGACATAGTCGCCGAACTCCGGCGTCGCCGTCCTGGTAATGGACACGATGCTCATCATCGGCTCGCCAAGCGCGTGCTCGAAGGGAACGCCGTTGGGGATTTTTTCGATAACCGAGCCGTGGCCACGGGCAAGCTTATCTGTGGGGTTACATGAAACATACTCAGCGTAGCAGTCTGCAGGCCAGAAGCCGGTAATTCTATCCCCAACCCTGAATTTTTTTACGTTTTTCCCCACCTCCACTACAGTTCCGGCCGGCTCATGTCCGGCGCGTCGTGGGAAGGGATTATGTTTTTTCATTTCCTCGCTCTGGGAATCAACGTATGCCGGCATATCGGAGGAGCAGACACCGCAGGCTTCTATTTTCACCAGCATTTCATCGGGGCTAATTTCCGGCATGGGGATATCCCTTATCTCGATTTTGCGGGGGGCAACGATAAAGGCGGCTTTCATGGGCAGACTCCTCCTTGTGCATGACAATATTACTTTTTAACGGCTGCCTCTGATTTTACTCCTTCCATCCTTAACCTATCAATATCAATCTATTAAAGTATAAAAAGAAATACTCCCCGGATTTACCGATTTAAACCTGAATCCGAGGAGTACTTTATTACCGACAAAGCTAATGATTAATCAACTAATTTAGATTAGGAGAACGGCTATTAATTTAAAACCTCAACCTGTGATGGGTCAGTGAGTGAGAATGAACCTCCACCCAGCGGATTTAAATGAAGTTCACCTGTTATCTTTATCCTCTTGCCTACATACATGTCAGCCGGGAATTTAGACACATCGAACTTTTTAATTTCGATGCCGGTTATACCTCCTTGAGTGCTGGGCGCTCCAAAGAACAGCACCCAAAATTCACCGGCATCAATTTTTTCACAAACATTAGCTTCGATGGTAACCGTTTCGCCGATATGATTTTTAGCATCTTGCCAGTTAATCAATTTCTCCGTCTCCTGTATTTTTATTATTTAAAGAAACTATCTAAATTCCTGTGAAATTCTTCAACCTCCTTTCTTAAACTAAATTCAAAGAAGAGCGTTTTTATGTGATTGTACTCCTTCCGACTTTAGTGTATCAAAATAAAATTACGGGAGTAAATAGTAGGTTAAAGAGATATATAGATATACTCCCCGGAGTTTCTGATTTTAAGAAACCTACTTCCGGGGAGCATTCTATCACCCAAGTAAGCTATCAGTTTATGTGGACGAGGCGTTCACATTGATAGCCGCCAGACCCTCAATGGCGACAATGCCGCTTGCCGGAATGGTAATGGTGAGTTGGCCGTTGTCATCTGTGATACCGAGGAACGCGCCTGTTATCGGGTCAATAACATTTGCGTTTTTAAGAGGAGCAGAAGTATATGTGAATGTCGACGAGTTGAATATCCAAGATGTCGCCGTCAAAGTCACAGAATCGCCGGAAACGGTTGCCTTCAGAGATTTTGGCGTTGCGGCGCCCGCCGTGTTGGCTGTACAAATGATGATATTGTCATTTTCGGCGACCGGGGTGGCATTGACGAATGTAGTAATCTTCGGGCCCGGTGCGGGGGTGTCGTTAAGAATGATGAACGGAGTTTGTGCAACGCCCCAGCACTTGGTAATGAGAAAAATACCCCACTGATTATTAGTACCGGCTTCATAGCCACTTAAACCATCAGAGTAATACGCCTCGTGGGCGGCCTTAAGTGCGTCATCTAGAGTCATGCCTTCAGTGTAAGTAACAGGCTGCGCGGCGACCAATAGTTGGCTGTCAACGCTGACACTAATATAGAAAACCGGGCCTGTCGGCGCTGTAGTTTCTTCACCAGGCGGTGGTGTTGTGGTCTCAGGCGGAGGCGGAGCGAAGACCTTTAAGCTTACAGGAGAACTTGTTATACCGGCCTGGCTTGCCGTGATATTCGCCATCCCTTCCGACAATCCTCTGGCTAAACCAGTGCTATCTATCTTAACCACACTCGGGTTATCACTGGTCCAGGTGGCTGAAAAAAGTTGCCGAGATGAACCATCCGAATACGTCCCAGTAGCGGTGAAACGCTGGGTAGAACCCACTTTTAAATCATCCGGTGATGCAGGTGTCACCACAATGGAAGATAATGTAGGGGCAGGTTTTGTTGTCGTTGTGGTAGCTACTGGCGTCGTTGTGGTAGCTGCCGGCGTCGTTGTGGTAGGTTTTGGTGTAGTAGTTGTGGGTGCCGCGGCTGTCGTAGAGGTTTCGGTCTTAGTACAACCACTGATACTAAAACTTAACAGCAACGACAGCATAAGTATGATAGAAGCAAATAAAATTAAGCTACGTTTCATTTTCTCTCCTTTAAAATTTTTTATTTTTAAAATAAAAGGTAAATATACCATTTTTCTGCTACATTCTTATGCCTCCTCGTTCTTCTTTAAATTCGCTTTTTTGCTTGGACATTGAATTATATATTACAATTAAGTAAAAAACAAGCTAATATTAATAATTAAAGATAGATTTACCTTGATAAATACAAAAAAAATATATCAGTTAGAAATACCAGTTGATATCAATATAAAAACGGTAGTCAACTGGTTGCGTCTGGGCAGAATGGGCCCCCGGACGGAAGAAATGGCGTTAGAACTGGCGGAGAAAGCGCGCAAAATTGCCCGTCCCAAAGCAATTTATCAGGTTTCACACGCCCGCATAATAGATAATGCCAGGGTGGACATCGACGGAACGGTGTTTACCAGCAAAGTACTGAACAAACTAGTACGCAATCAGGAAACGGTATATCCCTTTATTGCCACCGTGGGAAGAGAACTGGATGAGATGCCTATTCCCCCCAAGGACATGATGATGCAATTCTGCCTGGACAGCATTAAGACTGTGGTGCTGGTAACAGCTGTGGATTATCTGGAACGATATGTGAAAGAAAAACACAATATTAATAAAACTGCCCTCCTTAATCCCGGCGAAGTTGAAGACTGGCATATCACACAGCAAAAACTACTTTTCGGTTTATTTAAGGATGTTGAAAAGCGTATCGGTGTATCACTAACGTCCGGCGGGGTGATGAAGCCTATAAAGAGTCGCTCCGGCATTATCTTTCCCAATGATACGGGCTTCTTAAGCTGCCAGATATGCACGCAGTTAAAATGTCCGGGTAGAAGGGCGAAATACGACCCGGAGCTACAGAAGGAATATTTAAGCTAAATTTTCGCATAAAAATTCCCCTTATCAATAATCTTCAAGAACAATCTTTGTAAAACTAGCTTGAATATCCGTAGCAATAAATCTATTATAGGGGGTAGTATAATTTCATTACTATTTTCAAGGAGGTGGCCATGAGCCCAACTCCCAAAGACTTTACCGTACTGGACAAGTTCAAGTTCGAGAGAAAGCCCGTAGGTGTAAAATTCCTGGTTACCAGACCGAAGGACTTGAAGAGACCGGAAAAGCAACTCGATTTTTGCGAAATGCTGGTTGAGGCACAAAAGGGAAAAGCCTTTTATGTAACTAAAGAGGACTTTACCTGCATCGGGCCGCTGCTACTTGGTATGATAGAAGGTGAACCAGTATTTGAAAGCGGGCAGGTGGGGCCTAAGCTGGGGGTATATAAAGACACCCGCGCCAACCGCCGAATTTATCAATACCTGCCCCGACTGGACAAGGACTCCGTCAAATATGTCGCCTTTGCCCCGCTGGATAAGCTCAACTTCGAGCCAGATTTATTGATTGTCATGGCTAGTGTTACCCAGGCGGAAATATTCATCAGAGCTAAGAGCTACACTACCGGGGAAATGTGGTCGGCTCGCGGTACTGCGGCAGCGGGGTGCGCTTGGCTTTATATATATCCTCTCGTTAGCGGGGAAATGAATATGACAGTCACCGGTTTCGGCTTCGGTATGAGGTCGAGGCGCCTGTTCCCGGAAGGGAATATTCTTCTTTCCATCCCCTGGGACAAGCTCCCCCAGATAATCAAGAGTCTTGAAGAAATGGAATGGGTACCGGAATCTTACACGCTGGGAGCGGAAGGGCATAAAAAGAAAGCGCAGAGAATCGTCGCCGAACTGAAAAAGGAGGAATAAATCCATGGTAGCATCGAAATACAATAAATATATGGTGATATTATCTACCAAGGGTCGTAGGGGGCCGGGGGCATGGCTTATGAGCAACGACCTGGTGCCCGGCTGTAATATCAACATCATGTATAACTGGATTAAAGAACAACCGAAGCCCAACCCGATGCATCTGGCGATGGAATCGCACGACTACGATGAAATAATCATAAACCTAGGCACCGACCCAGAACGACCGGAATACCTGGGTGGGGCAATCGAGGGGTATATGGGCGACGAAAAACATCTGATTACAGCTACCACAGCCCTGTTCATACCCCGAAACGTGCCGCACGGAAAGATTACCTGGAAGAGATTTGAAAAACCCCATATCCAAATGGCGATTAAACTGACCGATAAAATCTAAGGAGGTTATATGGCTATAAAACCAAAAAATTTTGACGTACTAAACAAGTTCAAGTTCGAGAGAAAGCCAGTAGGGATTCAGTTTACAGCAATCAAGCCCAAAGGCATTAAGAAGCTGGCAAAAGAGCTTAATTTCTGCGAGATGCTCAAAGAAGCGCAGGAAGGCAATGCCTTTTACGTAGGACCCGACGACTGGGTATGCGTGGGCATAGAACAGGTGATACTGGGCATGAAAGACCCGGAAACGGTCCTCGTCAGCGGGATGTTTGGCGGCGAGGACAAATTATTTGCCAGCGCAAGCGCCTGTCGCGCCATGTACCAGTACCTGCCATGCCTGCCAAAGAACTCGGTGAAATACGTCGTGTTCGCGCCGCTAGATAAGCTAACCTTCGAGCCAGACTTATTGATTATCACCGCTAACATTAATCAAGCCCAGACGGTATTAAGGTCGGTTAACTACTCTACGGGTGAGCCGTTTGTCAGTAAAGCGACGCCGGTGGTTGCCTGCGCCTGGATTTATATTTATCCCATGGTCAGCGGCGAGTTGAACTACTACATAACCGGACTGGGACTTGGTATGCAGGCGCTGAATATTTTCCCGCCGGGATTGTTCCTGATATCGGTGCCTTTCCAGCGTATCCCGACAATGCTGGAGAACCTTAAAAAAATGTCTTATAATCCAAAGCCGGTGCCCGGACCCGGCGGACCAGCCCACCGTAAACGCGTCAACAAACTGCTGGCAGACCTGCGGAAGAAGATAAAGGAGCAATAATGGCAGAATCAAAATACGGAAAATACCTAGTTACCATCCCATTTTTTAAAACGCCAGCAGGACCTTTGTTTTCCGTTGGGGCGAAGGAAATGGGGGGACTGAAGCTCCACGTTATCTATGCCTGCGGTTATAACACCGGCATTACGGGCATGTCCCGCAAGCCGCACGTGCATAAATACGACGAGGCGGTATTTTTTATCGGGACGGACCCGCACCATCTGGATGAACTAGGCGCCGAGGTGGAAATATCTATCGGGGAAGAGGGTAAGGAAGAGAAATACACCTTCGATAAACCGAGTGTATTAATCGCCCCAGCAGGACTTTACCACTGCCCTATTGTTACCAAACGCATCGATAAGCCTTACGTCTGCATGGCCGTCTCGCTTACAGGAGAGCGGGAAGACTAGTGTATAATTAACAGGTAATAAAAAGGATTTTAAGGGAAAAGTGAATGAAAGACAATAAAATATCTGCACGGGAGTTAGAGGAAGGCAAAAAACTCCTGCTGGACTTTGATAAGATACAGAGTATAGTGGCGCAGATTCCCTGCATCATACCGGTGGCTGTCCAGGATATCAATACCCGAGAAGTGATACTCATCGCCTATACCAATAAAGAGGCCTTTGAAAAAAGCATTAAAACCGGCATCGCGACATTCTGGAGCACATCAAGAAATGAACTCTGGGTCAAGGGAGAGACATCAGGTAACATTTACGAACTTAAAGATGTATATGTTAACTGCGAGCAAAACTCGCTGCTCTACCTGGTTAATCCGAAAGGCGGAGGTATCTGCCATACCCATAATGCCAAAGGGAAAGCCCGCAACTGTTTTTACCGGCGGCTCAACCTTGAAACAGGTGAGTTAGAGAACACTGACCCATAATATCGCAAATCTAGCGTTAAACAAGGACAGGAGGAGATACCGAATATGGATTTAAAAGGCAAAACAGCGCTTATTACCGGCGGCGGAACCGGACTAGGGACGGCTATCACCAAGAGGTTTATCAAGGACGGGGCGAGGGTCTGTATCTCCGGTCGTCGTCGTGAAAAGCTGGAGCAGGTAGCTAAAACCCTGCCCAAAGGGTCGATAGCCATCTGCCCTGGCGACGTTACTAAAGAGGCGGATGTGAAACGGATGGTTGAGAAGACGCTGGAGTTCAACGGCAAAATAGATGTCCTGGTCAATAATGCCGCCCATGACGTCAAGGGCAACATTACCGACCTTAAGCCGGACGACTGGCGGATGGTTATTGATATTGACCTGACGGGGCCTTTTCTACTTATGCATGAAGTCCTGCCGATAATGATGAAACAAAAAAACGGCTCGATAATCAATATAGCTTCCCTGGGCGGGATGCGCTGTCTGCCGGTCTGCCCGGCATATTGCACGGCTAAAGCAGGCCTCATCATGCTTACGATGCAGGCAGCGCTGGATTACGGCCCTTACAACATACGAGTCAATGCGGTCTGCCCCGGCGGTATCGATACCGAACTCCTAGATGAGATGATAATACCTCTATCACAAAAACTGGGTACAAATAAGCAGGGCGCTTTGGACTATTTCTCTAAAAACGTACCGCTGCGGCGGGTATCCAAGCCCGAAGAAATTACCGGCATTTGCAGCTATCTTGCCAGTGATGATTCTTCATTCATGACCGGTTCAGCTTTGCTTATCGATGGAGGCTCTGCCGTCGTCGACGTCTCTGGAGCGGCGGTCACCAACGCGGGACTGTGATAGATAAACCCCGGACTGGAAGAGTTCATCCTGACACAGCTTCGAGGATTCGTAAAACCAGTCTTGACAGCCCTATGGTAGCATGTTAGGCTAAGTTATACGTAATACCATGGGGAAAAAAGCAAAGTTGTCGTTAAAAGAAAAACTCACTAAAAAAACGGCGACTATAGGCATTATAGGGTTAGGTTATGTTGGCCTGCCGCTGGCACTTGCTTTCTCGCGGGCCGGTTTTAAAGTCCTGGGTTTTGATAAACAGGCGAAGAAAGTCAACCTCATCAATAAAGGCGAGTCCTACATCGGCGATGTCAGCAGTAAAGACCTCAAAGCAGCCGTCGCCTCAAAACGTTTCCAGGCGACTACAGCGCAAAATCGTCTGAACGAGCCAGATGCCATCTGTATCTGTGTACCTACCCCCCTTACCAAAACTCGAGAGCCAGACCTTTCCGCTGTTATTGAGGCATCCCAGACTTTAGCCAAAAATCTACAGCGAGGGCAACTGGTAGTGCTTGAAAGCACCACCTACCCGGGTACAACCAAGGAAGTAGTCCTGCCTATTTTAGAAAAATCCGGGTTAAAAGCCGGGAAGGACTTTCAACTTGCCTACTCGCCGGAAAGAGTCGACCCCGGCAATAAAAAATACGGCATCAAAAACACGCCAAAAATAGTGGGCGGCATAGACGCAACATCTACGGAAGTTGCCAGGCTTCTCTATTCCCAGGTCGCCGATACAGTACTCCCGGTTTCCAGCACAGAAGTCGCGGAGATGACCAAGATATTTGAAAATACATTCCGCCACGTTAATATAGCGCTGGTTAATGAAATAGCCCAGCTCTGCGAAAAGATGGGAATAAGCGTCTGGGAGGTGATTAAGACTGCCAGCTCCAAGCCCTTCGGTTTTATGCCATTTTATCCCGGACCGGGCGTGGGCGGGCACTGCATACCCCTAGACCCCAGTTATCTTGCCAGCAAAGCCAGGGAATATGATTTCAGTACCAGATTTATTGAACTAGCGGGGGAAATCAATACCCGAATGACACACCATGTTGCCTCACGCATCATGGAAACCCTCGATAGTCATGGTAAAAGCCTTAAGGGTGCGAAAATACTTGTACTGGGTGTAGCGTATAAAAAAGATGTGGCTGATACCAGAGAATCACCATCCTTAAAGCTGATGCAGCTCCTTGCTGAAAAGGGGGCAAAAATCAAATATAACGACCCCTTTATCCCCACGATTCCATTAGGACGCGAGGTCTTAGCCTCCGTCGAGCTTACTAAAGAAAACCTGTCCTGGGCGGACTGCACGGTAATAGCCACGGCTCACACCAAATATAAAATTAAAAAAATAGTTGCCGCATCTAAAATAATCTATGATTGCCGTGGAGTTACGCGCGGCATATCTGGAAATAACATCATAAGGCTGGGAGAATAACGTTTAAAAAGCTAAAAACATCAGCGAGGTCTGGATATGTATTTAAAAAATAAAGTGATACTTTTAACCGGCGGTACAGGTTCATTCGGGCAGAAGTTCACAGAGATAGTTTTAAAAGAACTCAATCCCGCCGCCATCAGGATATATTCCCGCGGCGAACTGCTGCAACTGCAAATGGCACAAAAATTTAACAACGATAAAAGGCTGCGCTTTCTCATCGGCGACGTTCGAGACAAAGAAAGACTAAACCGCGCCATGAACGGAGCCGATATCGTCGTCCACGCCGCCGCATTAAAGCAAGTCCCTACCAGCGAGTATAATCCTATTGAAGCCATCAAAACAAACATTATTGGGGCGGCTAACGTCATCGACGCCGCTATTGATAATAACGTAGAGCGTGTATTAAATGTCAGTTCGGACAAGTCGGTACAGCCGGTGAATCTTTACGGGGCCACTAAACTGGTAGCGGAAAAACTCTTTATACAAGGCAATGCATACGTGGGCGCTAACAAGAAAACAAGGTTTAGCTGTGTTCGCTACGGCAACGTCGTCGGCAGCCGGGGCAGCGTTATCCCCCTCTTTCTCGAGCAAAGGAAAAAATCAAAAATCACCATTACCGATGAGCGGATGACCAGATTCTGGCTCACTCTCGAGCAAGGTATACATTTTGTCATTGATTGTATCGAGCGTATGCAGGGCGGCGAAATTTTTATCCCAAAAATCCCCAGTATGAAAATCACCGACCTCGCCGAAGCTATCGCACCTAAAGCTAAAAGAGAAATCATCGGGATACGCCCCGGCGAAAAGCTCCATGAAGTCCTGCTTAGCGAAGAAGAAGCGAAACACGCCAGAGAGTTCGATAATTACTTTATCATCGAGCCGGAACATTCCTTCTGGAGTAAAGAAAATTTGAAGGGTGGTAAACGGCTCCGCGATGGGTTTAAGTATACCTCCGATAACAACACCCGGTGGCTAAGCATAAAGGAATTAAAAAAGATAGTAGAGGGACTGTAATATAAGAAATAAGTATAAGATGACAACTAAAAGAAAAAGGTGATTAACAGCTGAAAATGGTATTCCCCTCTTGAGAAAGCTTGTTATGGAATATGCCACAGTTAACAACATGAAGATATCGCGACTGACGCTCGGAACTGCCCAGCTCGGCTACGATTATGGAATCGCCAACACCGGAGGCAAACCGGATCCTCAAAAATCTCATAAAATTTTAAAGCTCGCCGCAGATAACGGCGTCAATTGCTTTGACACGGCGCCATCTTACGGCGATAGTGAAAAAATAATCGGCTCCTTTCTCTCCTCTTATGATAATTTCCCGGAACCACCTGTTGTAGTCACCAAACTTACGCCGATAAAACCTTATGGGAAAATAACTTTTGAAAATATTTATCAACTCGTAAAAAAACAGGTGACGGAATCACTCGTCAGACTAAAAATAAAAAAAATACAGATATACTTATTACATAATGCTGCCGATGTTAATGCTTATAAAGGACTGGTGACAGAAAGCCTGTTAAAACTAAAATACGAAGGCTTGATAGGAATACCGGGGGTATCCATTTATGACCCTGAAGAAGTGGCAATGGTCTTAAAGTCCGGCACGATGCAGGCAATCCAAGTGCCCATTAATATTTTCGACCACCGGTTTATTAAGACAGGCCTGCTGGAACAGCTTAAGAAAAAGGGATTCATCATTTTCGCACGGAGTATATTCCTGCAGGGGCTATTTTTCCTTAGAGCTGGTAAGCTACCGCCGCACCTGGCTATTGCCGAACCCTATTTGAAAAAACTTCAAAAGCTAGCTAGCAACCATGGAACAGGCATAGCCGAACTTGCACTGACCTTTGTTAGAGACTTGCCGGCTATCAGCAGCGTGGTCACCGGTGCGGAAACACCGGAGCAAGTCCGACAAAATATAGAACTTATGAAATCTCCACCTATGCCTTTGAAACTTAGAGAAGAGACTATGAGTATCTTTTCAAATGTACCGCGGGAAATCGTCGACCCACGTACATGGAGCCCCGGGAAAACAGGAGGTACCACATGAATGTAATGGAACAATTCAGACTGAAAGGAAAAGTGGCTGTTATTACCGGCGGCGCCGGTCACCTGGGAAAGGCGATGTCCGAGGGTTTAGCCGAAGCCGGCGCTAAAGTGGTAATAGCCAGCCGGGATGTTGAAAAATGTAAGAAACTGGCAACAACTTTAGTTAAAAAATATAAGGTCAAGGCTATGGGCACAGCTATAGACATTCGCTCGATGGCCGCGGTTAAAAAATGCATGGCAGCGGTGAACCGCGAGATGGGAGCTATCGATATACTTATCAATAACGCCGCCTACGGTAAAGGTATGTTCCTCACCATGAGCGAGGCCGACTGGCTGGAAGGAATCGATGGGACCATTAACGGCGTGTTCCGCTGCACACAAGCGGCTTTACCGTATATGGAAGCGCAAAAACATGGTGTAATTATCAATATTTCTTCCATGTATGGAATTGTTTCCCCAGACCCCCGGATGTATGGCGATTCCGGCTACGATAATCCGCCCAATTACGGTGCCGGTAAAGCGGCGATACTGGAATTTACCCGATACTCCGCCTGTTATCTGGCAGATAAAGGTATAAGGGTAAATGCTATCACACCAGGACCGTTCCCAAGCCCAGAGGTACAAAAAAATAAGAAATTCATCTCGAAGCTCAAAGAAAAAAATCCACTGGGAAGAATCGGGCATCCCGATGACCTTAAGGGGGCAGTGGTATTTTTAGCTTCGGAGGCATCCAGCTATATCACTGGACAGAATATCGTGGTTGACGGAGGATGGACGGTTTGGTAAAGGGTAGGCCGAGAATCGTTGCCATCATCCAGGCGCGGATAGGCTCAACCAGGTTGCCGGGCAAAGTGCTGAAGGAGCTGGCCGGTCAACCGATGTTGTGGCATGTGGTTAACCGCGCGCGACAAGCAAAAACTCCCAGCGAAACTATCGTAGCGACAACAACACAACCAGAAGATGATGCCGTCGTTCAGTTGTGTGAAAGGCAGGGCTGGACTTATTTCAGAGGCAGCGCCGACGATGTCCTCGACCGCTATTACCGGGCGGCGCTAGTGTTTAAAGCAGAACTTATTGTGCGTATTAATGCCGACTGCCCGCTTATCGACCCCCATATCATTGATTACGTAATTAAAGCGCACCTTAGTTCGGGGGCAGATTATACATTTTGCGGAGTAATCGGCGGTTTTCCTCTTGGCCTGGACACGGAGGTTTTTAACTTTAAAACATTAGAAAGAACATATAGAGAGGCAAAACAGGACTACGAGCGTGAACATGTTACGCCATATATTTACGAACACCCTGGCATATTCAAAATTAACTCTGTTAAAGCTACCGGGAAGCTGAAACGTCCCGACTTAAGACTTACTGTGGATACGAAAGAAGATTTTGAGTTAATAGAGGCAATCTACCAACGTCTTTACCGCAATGGTAAAATATTTTATATCGAGGATGTCATCGAACTGCTGGATGAACATCCCGAGTTGACCGCTATCAATGCCGGCATAAGGCAAAAGAAACTTGGCGAATGAAAAAAATTGTTTTTATTACCGAGGGAGGAGCGGAAATGGGGATGGGTCATATCGCCAGGACATTGACCGTTGCGGAAGAACTGCGTAACAAAGCTGATGTGTATTTTCTGACGAAAAGCGATAAAACTGTAATCAGCCAGATAAAAGGCGACGGTTTTAAAATCCAAAAAGCAGCCAGTGATGTCCAAACTTTAAATCTCTTGCAGAAGATAAAGCCTGATATAGTCGTCATCGACAAACTGGAAGTAGAGGAAAGCTTTGCCCAACAATTAAAAAATAGCCTTAAAGCTAAGCTGGTGATATTCGATAATACATCTACAGCTAATAAGCATGCCGATATCGTGGTAAATGCAGTATTGGGGAGTAATTATAAAAACAAGAAATTCTTAGATAAAAAAACCAACACCCTATATTTCTATGGGCTGAAATATGAAGTATTGAGGAAGGAATTTTACGATTTTAAGAAAAAGTCGAAGAAATTGAGGAAGAAGGTCGCCAATATACTACTGCTTTTCGGGGGGAGTGACCACTTGAATCTGACATCAACCATACTGGATGAACTGCTGGGGATGCAGGATAACTTTAAGATAAACGTGATTCTGGGCGCCCACTTTAAGTATGACGATGAGTTAAATCAGGTTTTGGCGAAACATCCTGATAAAAAAGAGAGGGTAAAAATCTTCAGGAACATAAAAAATGTCGCTGAACTTATGAACCAGGCGGACTTGGTAATTGCCTCCCCGGGTCTGTCGGTGTTCGAGTCATTACGCGTTGGGATACCGGTAATACCATTTCACCAGAGTCCTTTCCAGAAAAACGGATTTAAAGGGTTTTTACCCACGCTGGATAAAAGCGAGGTAAAAAAACTGGCGGAGATAATAGCTAAAAAGGATTTCGCCGACCCAAATAGCGACTATATCAAAGCCTTTGAAATCGGCGAAGGAAAACAAGAGGTAATCAAGGCGATAATAGCAGAGTAATATAAGGATGTAACATGCCTATAGTCAAATGCGAAAATTTTATACAGGTATATAAACAAAAAGCCAGAGCAATGGATATTAATGAATTATCCGGAAGGTCGGGGCGGCCCGATCTGACGCTTTATGTTAGCCAGAACATTCTTTCGGCTATGAATATCCGTCAAAACGATGTTTTGGTCGATATCGGCTGCGGCGATGGCACTCTGCTCAAGCTTGCCGCAAAAACTAACTGTACGGCGATAGGCATATTACCAACAGACGAGGAGTTTGAACGAGTAAGCTCGGCGCTAAGAGGCGCTTTTCCGGAAATAAAAATACTTAAGGGACTGGCTCAAGCCACCAACCTAGATTCACAAACCGCCACCAAAGTGGTATGTAACGGAGTCTTTATCATCCTTCCGGAAAACGATGTGGATATGGCTTTAAAGGAAATCGCACGCATCTGTAAGCCAAAGGCTCTGGTCTTTATAGGTGAAATCCCGTTTAAGAACGAGTTTGAAGGTAAAAATTACGGCGATTCTATCCTGTTATGGCTCTGGTGGGTCTTGAGAAAACGGGGGTTGAAAGCGTTTTTATCTCAATCCATATTTACTCTCAAATGTATCTTTACCAGTGAACCTCTAATTATTGCGCCAAAAAAACACTACTACGCCGCGCCGGACGACTTTATTGCCAGAGCGGCTAAATATGGGCTAGAGTTGAAAGAAAAATACGCTCATCGCGAAAAAACAACTGCTGGAAAAGAAATTGAAAGCAACAGCCGATATGATTATGTTTTTGAGAAAAAATAAATTACAGATTGGCTTAATACCGTACGCCGATATTCAACTGCTGTAAGAAGTGAGTAACATTATGGACCCTATTGAAAAGTACACGGAAAGACAAAAAGAGAAATACGAAAAACACCTGGCGAAACACGACCCGAATTCCCCCGAAGCTACTCATCAAGTCGGTAAAGAAAAGGTCTGGCTAAGGTTTAAGATCCTATCACAGATCGCCAATTTGAACGGTATTAAAATATTAGATTTTGGCTGCGGCACCGGCTTGATGTTAGATTTCTTGAAAGAGAATTTTAAAGATTTTGAATATCACGGATGGGATATTTCCGAGAAGATGATTCAAATATCACAAAAAAGACACCCGGGAGCCAAGTTCCTTGTATATGATGTTCTTAAAGACGAATTAAGCGGTTATAATAATTTTTTCGACTATATATTAATAAATGGAGTTTTCAATCTAAAGGCAGGGGCAAAAATAGAAACTCACGAAGCATGGCTCAAAGAGATATTGCTTAAACTTTGGACTCTCTGCAAAGGCGGCATTGCCGTGAATTTTCTCACCGAATACGTGGATTGGCAAGAAAAAGAGCTTTATTACTGCCCAATTGAAAAAATTATGTATTTTTGTGTTAAAAACTTAAGTAGATGGTTTGAAATAAGACATGATTATGAGAGGTGGGAATTTACGATGTATATTTATAAGCAGCCAAAGGTTAAACTATGAAGACAGTGGTTCTCCAGCCCACCTATCTGCCCTGGGTGGGCTACTTCGGTATGATTGACATCGCGGATGTCTTTGTTTTTTATGACGACGTCCAGTTTGAAAAGCAATCATGGCAACAGCGCAATAGAATCAAGACCCCGCAGGGTGAAGCCTGGCTATCAGTACCTATCGTCCGTAACTTCGGTCAAAAAATCAATGAGGTAAAAGTAAATAACGCAACAGACTGGAGAAAAAACCACTGGCAATCTATCTATCAATCATATGCCAAGGCACCTTATTTCCTTGAGTATCATGATAAGATAGAGAGCATTTATCAAAAAGACTGGGAATACTTAAGCGAGCTGAATATATTTATCATAAAAAAAATGGCTGGTCTACTAAACGTACACATACCCAAATTTCTAAAGTCCTCGGAAATTAAAGGGATTGAGGGACAGAAAACCGACCGCTTACTGGCGATTCTGGCGAAAATAGGCGCTGATGAATACATTACCGGACCCGGCACCAGAGACTACCTGGAAACGGAAAAGTTTAAAGAAAAAGGCATCAAGCTCTGGTGGTACGAGTTTAAGCACCCTATCTATCCCCAGATAAGGGGAGAGTTCGTTCCCTACATGTCGGCGATAGATTTATTGTTCAACACCGGCAAGGAAGCTATAAAATATATCAAAGAGGGCTTAAAAGACGCACTGAAGTTAGATTCATCAGGTTGAAAATGAAAAAAGGAAATTATATAGAAATCGAAGGGCGTAAAATCGGCGCCGGCTTTCCAACGTTTATCGTCGCCGAGCTATCAGGCAACCATAACCAGAATTACGATGACGCGGTTAAACTCATCCATGCCGCTAAAGAAGCGGGGGCGGATGCCGTTAAATTACAAACGTATACTCCAGATACAATCACTATAAAGAGTGATAAACCAGAGTTCAAAATTAGCGGCGGCACCGTCTGGGATGGGAAGACGCTCTACGACCTCTACAGTGAAGCCTATACACCCTGGGAATGGCAGCCGAAACTTAAAAAATTAGCTAATGACCTCGGGCTGATTCTCTTTTCAACCCCCTTTGATAAGACAGCCGTGGATTACTTAGAAAATATGGGTGTACCCGCTTATAAAATCGCCTCGCTGGAAATTGTAGATATCCCCCTTATCGAATACGTTGCCAGCAAAGGCAAACCGCTTATTATCTCCACCGGTGCGGCGACTATTAATGAGATAGAAGAGGCAATAAAGTTGGCGAAAAAATCCGGCACCTCACAGATAGTCCTGCTCAAATGCACCAGCGCCTACCCCGCCCCGCCGGAAGAGATGAATTTAAAAACAATCCCCCACTTTGAAAAAAAGTTCGGCGTTCCGGTAGGGCTTTCCGACCATACCCTCGGCATAGCAACAGCCATAACGGCGGTATCTCTGGGAGCTTGTATAGTTGAAAAGCACCTGACACTTTCGCGAGATACCCCCGGACCGGATAGCGCTTTCTCTGTAGAACCTCAAGAATTTAAAACGATGGTGGAAGCTATCCGTACCGCTGAAAAAGCTTTGGGCAAGGCAAGTTACGAAATCAGCGGCGAAGAAGCTAAAAGCCGCATCTACCAGCGCTCGATTTACGTGGTCAAAGACATAAAAGCCGGAGAGGCATTCACTGAAGAAAATATCCGTTCCATACGTCCAAGTAACGGACTGCATCCCCGTTATTTAAAGAAGGTGTTGGGACGTAAAGCAACCCGGGATATAGAGCGCGGCACTCCATTAAGCCGCGAAATGATAGGTTAGCCGAAGAGAGTTGAATCTTGAAAACGTATCTGGTTGAAGCATATTCCGACGAAATAGAATTTGATAAGAATAGTATTATCGTTGCTCTGACACCAGAAGTTTGCTACCAGCTGGATAAAAAAAATATAAAATATACGATTATCGAGGATTATTATGACGCCGTCGAGGTATCAAACCATGTTGAAGAATATCGCCTTTTTATATCTCGCTGGATAGAGCATCTTGATAAATTCCTCCTGAATAACGTAAAGGGGCTTAATCTTAAATTAGGCACAATCTATCATTTTCATTTAAAAGGTATAGTTTTAGACCCCATTTACAATCGGGCTTATGCGCTGCGGCATTTAGTCGAAAAAATCAAGCCGACTAACATTATCTATATAACTAGTGAACCTAATGACCAGCCATTTAGTTTACGACTTGAACAATACGGCCGAAGCCTTTATTCACAAGTAATCCCGCTCCTCTGCGACCAGAAAACTATACCTTTATCGACTGTTTTTCTAAAAGCGGAGGAGGAGACCAGAAAAATTCAGCCAAATAATCAGAGGGGCGGTATCATTAGCCGATTAAAAACAACTTTATATAATAATAGCCAGCTTTTAAGAAGAACATATTTTACTTATAAATATCTAAAAAAATTGCCTTACCTTAATCAACGAGGGCAGCAAAAACATAACATTTTTCTTATAAGAATTTCTCATTTAGGCGAAAACCTGGTAGCTGAAGCACTAGTCAGGGGACACCAAGTGTATCTGCTAAAGGACGATGAAATTCTAAAATATACTGTCTGGGGAACAAAGAAGCACTTAAGTTTAAAGTCGGGGGCTTACCCATCTGGCGAATATAACTGGGGAAATGCTGCCGCTATCCTTGCTGGTCACGATTTAATCAAACAGATAAACGAGAAATTCCAGCTGGATGTCACTGAAATACTGCTACCAAGGTTAAAACATTTTATTTTAAATGTATGCCCGCGCCTCGTTAGTTACATTCAGGAGTTTAGAAAATTCTTTGATGATTATAAATTGGACCTTTTAATTACGCCCTCCTTATCCTACTTACAGGACTTTGCCGCTTTAACTGCGGCTAATGATTCTCCCCGGATGAAGACTATCTGTCTCGAACACGGCGATGGGGTTTATGATAGCCGCGTCTGGAATATTAACGAGCTCCAAAATTTTGATGTCCATATTTCCTCCAACACCGAAACCAGAGACTATTTCATCAAGCTCGCGAAAGAAATACATTCTACTACCAAGTTATACTGCAGCGTTCATCGCCTATTGAACGTAAAAAAAATAGCCGTTTTAAGAGAAAGGGCAGGGAGAAATAATATCAGGAAAAACAGGGTTATTTACCTGCCCTCGTTTATGATGTGGGATACCAGGAGAAACGAAGGTGATCCTTATTCCGATACCTGGATTTATCGATTACAGAAAGCGATTATAGAATATTTTGCTAAAAGGAAAGATTATACATTCGTCTGGAAATTGATGCCGACATCGGAGCAGATTTACAATCCCCTTCCGGATTTCATTAGAGATAACCAGTTCAGCAATATTGAAATAGCCACTAATCCATTTTTCGAACATCTACTCACAGCAGGGAGGGTTATTCAAGACTGCCCGTCTACCGGATTTTATGAATCCGTTCTAGCCGGCGTGCCGACGCTATGCCTGTATCCTGACTCCCTGATAGTGCGTAAAGAGGCAGTAGCTTATTTCGGGAACCTGCTGAAACTATTCTCCGATACTTCTGAAGCTATAAAACACATTGATAATTTTTTGAATAGCGATGCGGATTTATATAAAATGACTATTGAAACGGAGGATAACAACATCTTTGATATAATAGAGGAAAGCGGGGAGGAGGAAAATAAATGAATAAAGCCGAGAAATTAAGAGCGTTATTCAAAAAAGACGGCGTGATAAGAATAGTCGGTGCGCATGACGGTATCAGCGCCAAGCTTGTGGAACTTAACGGCTTCGATGGCGTCTGGGCGGGCGGATTTGAGGTATCGACTTCATATGCTGTGCCCGACGCTAATATCTTAACCATGACGCAATACCTTGATTCGGCTTCGGTGATGAACGACGCAGTTACGCTGCCAGTGATAGCCGACTGCGATACGGGGTACGGCAATTCCAATAACGTCATGCATATGGTCAGAAAATATGAGGCTGCCGGCATCGCCGCGGTAACCATCGAGGATAAAAAATACCCCAAAGTTAACAGCTATATCCCGGGGCGGCAGGAACTGGCTCCCATCGCTGAATTCGTCGGCAAAATACTGGCGGCTAAGAACGCGCAGGTTAGTCAGGATTTTATGGTCATCGCCAGGGTGGAGGCGCTGATAGCTGGGTGGGGAGAGGACGAGGCACTAAAGAGAGCTCACGCCTACGTGGAAGCCGGAGCCGATGCCATTTTCATCCATTCAAAAATAAATAGGCCGGACGAAATAATCAGCTTTGCTAAAAAATGGGATTTTTCCGCGCCCCTGGTTATCTGCCCCACTTCTTACCCGATGATTACTTTAGACGAAATCAAACGGTTGAAGATAAAGATGGTTATTTATGCCAATCAAGGGCTTAGAGCGTCTATCAAGGCGGTCAATAATGTCCTCGCTGAGATAAAACGGACAGGCAGACTGGATGCTATCGAGGATAAAATCGTTTCCATGCAGGATGTCTTTGAACTCCAGGGCATGAGCCGTATGAAAGATGCGGAGAAAGCGTTTTTAAGGACCGAGGAGGAGCCGATAAAGGTTATTATACCTGCCGCCGGCTCGCCTAGAAATAATGAGTCCATCGAGCACCTTCTCCAGGACAGGCCTCTGGCCATGCTGGACATTAACGGAAAATCAATCCTGCAGCGCAACGTGGAAACATTAAATAGAAGCAAGCTCTACGATATTACCGTCGTTACCGGATATAAAAAAGATTCCTTTAATGTTGAAGGTCCGAGCTATATCTACAATCAGAAATATAATTCGGAGCATATTTTAAGCTCGGTAATGTGCGCCGAAACAAAAATGGACGGCAAAACCATCATCATCTATTCGGATATTTTATTCGAGCATTCATTAATCGAGCGCCTGAAAACTCTGCAATCAGACTTCGTCATCGTGGTGGATAATTCTTATAAAAAGACACTTAAAAGAAGCAAGAAGCTGGACCTAGTTGTTACTAAAGAAGAGCTGGTTTCCGGCGACCGTATTTTAACCTATGACAAGTTGTATGAAGTCCGGAAACTCGGAGGGGAAATTGCGCCAGAGAAAGCCAGCGCTGAACTTGTCGGGATAACTATGTTCTCTAAAAAGGGGATTGATATTTTCAAGAAAGAATATCACAAGGCGTTACCGGAATACCGTAATAAACCTTTCTACGAGGCAAAGAACCTAACCCAGGCTTCATTAGAGGATTTCCTGCAATATCTAATTGATAAGGGATTTAAGGTAGAGGCGCTACAGATAAACTCCGGCTGGCTGGAGATTCACTCTTTCGAAAACTACAAATACGCCTGCTCCATAATAAAATGATATAATATGATATGCCTGCACCCAAAAAATTTGTTGAAGTATTAAAGCAACATGAACTGGAACCATTTATCGGCGTACCCTGTACTATCCTAGCGCCGCTGATTAGCTATATCATTGATAATCCCGAGGAAATGAAATATCTAAACCCCGCCAACGAAGCCCACGCTCTGGGGCTTGCAGCCGGATTCTACCTCAGCAGTAAAAAAATCCCCATCGTATTCATGCAGAACTCCGGCCTGGGTAATATATTCAGTCCAATCACATCTTTAAATCAGATATATAAAATTCCGGCTTTTTTATTAATAACCTGGCGGGGATATAGGGGGCAGGAATCTGACGCACCGGAACATGACATAGTCGGGCGCGACCTCGAAGACTATTTTAAAGTGCTTCACCTTCCTTGCGAAATCTTATCGGAAAGAAGCTACCCGGCACAGATAACCAAACTTAAAAAAATCGCTATAAGGAAAAATCTCCCTGTAGCAGCCGTGGTAAAAAGCGGCTTTTTTAGCATTTATAAACGACGGACGGAAAAATCAACAAACGGACTGCGCAGATACGAGGCAATTAAAATCATCAAGAAGGTGTTAAATAACTATACCTTCCTATCGACGACCGGCTTCATTAGCCGCGAGTCTTTTAACGTTAAAAAATCGCGTGATTTTTACATGCTGGGTTCAATGGGGCTTGTCTCCGCCATAGGTTGCGGCGCTGCGATGGCTCAAGAAGGAAAGAGAGTAGCTGTACTTGATGGTGACGGCGCCATTTTAATGCACCTGGGCCTATTGCCTTTTATCGGGAGCGTCAAGCCGGCACATTTTATTCATTTTATACTGGATAACCAGAGTTATGCTTCCAC
>DAOUCO010000068.1:0-12826 GCA_034432135.1 Dehalococcoidales bacterium
CTTCTATGGCTGGTTATACCCGGGGGACACCGCGGCTTTGGCTTCGGGCAGGTGACAGGTGAGCTGTTCTGGTCGAGATACACCTGGATAGAGATACATGACTGGACAGCGCTTGCGCTTGTAACCGTGGTGATAGTACATATAATTCTACACTGGAAGTGGATATTAACTACAACAAAAAGTATTGTTGGAATTCAAAAATAAAAGGAGGTAATCAATGGAAAAGAAGAAAATCATCGAACTGTTGAACCTCGACCTGCAGGACGAGCACGGAGCCATTATCCAGTATTTAACGCATGCCTACGCCATGGGAGAAGGCGAGATGGCCTGTGAAATCGAAGCTATTGCTAGAGACGAAATGAGACATTTTGACTGGCTGGCGGAGACAATTGTGGAGCTTGGCGGAAAACCAAGTCTGAAAAGGGGCACCCAGATTATGACGGGTAAAACGGTACCGGGATGGATGACGAACAACGTTGACCTTGAGGATGGCGCTATCGCGGCTTACAAGAAACATATCAAGGCAATCGACAACCCCAAAATAAAGAGACTGCTAAAGCGCATACTGGCAGACGAGCAGTCGCACCGCGGAAAGTTCGTGCATTTTGTCGATAAAGCTAAAAAGGAAGGTATGAAAGACAAGCGCGGCAAACGAAGCGACAACATCACCAGAACGCTGGATTGGGGTATCGCCCACGAATATACCGTCGTTCTGCAATACATGTTCCACTCCCATATGGCAAAGAATAAGGAAGCCAAGAAGCAGTTTGAAGACCAGGCAATTAATGAGATGCAGCACCTGGGCTGGTTATCCGAGGAACTGGTGGACGGCGGCGGAACTCCGGTCATCGAACATACCGGGCCAGACCAATCGACCAACCTGCCAGAAATGCTGAAAGCTGACCTGAAAATAGAAAAAGAAGTGGCGAAGAAATATGACGAGGCAGCAAAGGTAGCCAAAGACCCCGGCCTTAAAGAACTGCTGGAACGTATCAGAGATAACGAAAAATACCATATCGATGTATTTAATGATTTATTAAAAGAAGAAAAAGGCAAGTAAATCCACTGATATTGAAGGGAGAGGTATGGGTGACTACGTTAAGGCAGGCAATACCTCGGAATTCAGGGACGGCACCAAGAAAAAAGTGATAATAAGCGAAAAGGAAATATTACTGGCGATGGCCGGCGGCAGATTTTATGCCGTGAGCAATAATTGCCCCCACATGAACGGCGACCTTTCCGCCGGGGTACTGGAAGGGACAGTGATAACCTGTCCAAGGCACGGCTCCCAGTTCGATATCCGCGAGGGGGCTAATATCAGGTGGTTAAAAGGTAAGGGGCTAATATCAGCAGTGGGCAAAGCTCTGAAATCTCCCAAGTCTTTGCAGACATATAAGGTAAAGGTCGAGGGAGATACTATCTTGATTGAGGTATAAGTCAAGAGACCCTGCCACGTGTAAGGAAAGCGACGATTCCTTTCTTTTTAAAGAGATAAGCCGCCAGGACCAATAATATCACTAAACCTATAATTTCTGGAATATAAACATTCGGCTGGGAAAACAAAGATTCCCATATATTGCCCACCCAACCCTCAAGTTCTACAGAGGGGAAGCGATAACCAAGTGCAGGCCAGAAAAGCGTTTGCGGGGTCTGCCACATCTCATCGAGAATAAGGTGCGTGAACGTACCTACGGCAAGAGCGAGCATCCAGGTCTGACGATGCTTCTTCCATAAATAAAATCCAAGGGTTGATATAACGATGAGGAAAAGCAGGGTATGTGAGAAAATCCGTCCGTTGTTGAAGGTATCCCGGAAAAGATACTGCCCTACCGGTTTATCGATGATATCAGGTAAAAGAGAGCCAACTAAAAGCCAGCGAATATCCAAATAGCGGGAGAGCGAGGCGAACCATGATGGTTTACGATTCACAACATCGGCTACAAGAGTCGCTGCACCTAAAGTTATACCGGGATGAGCAAATAATAGCATGATGTTAAGTCAAAACTAAAAACTCAAAAGTCAAAACCAAAGCCTAAAGGCTAATATCTTATTTCAATCAGATATAATATAATAATTATTATACTTTTAAAAGTTGAACAGGCATTGTTGCAAGTATGAAAATCATCGGGCTGACGGGGGGAATAGGGAGCGGGAAGAGCACCGCGGCACAGTTCCTGGCAGAACTGGGGGCGAAAGTTATCGATCTGGATAAAGCCGGACATGAAGTGCTGAAAAAGGGAGGGTTGGTGTATAAAAGAGTGGTCAAGGAATTCGGGGAAAACATTCTTGGCTACGATGGAGAAATCGACCGCGCCAGATTAGGCAGGATAGTTTTTAAAGACCGCGAGGCGCTAAAACGACTTAACGCCATAGTCCACCCAGCCATCGATAAAGTAGTGGAAAATATAGTTACTGAAAGTCATCGTAAGGGAATAGAGGTGGTAGTGCTCGAGGCGGCGGCGATGCTGGAAGCAGAGAAGACCTGGCAGGTAGATGAGGTATGGGTAATCAAATCCAATAAAAAAACGGTTCTAAGGCGACTCAAAGAAAAGGCCGGCTATACCGAAGCGGAAGTGAAGAGAAGAATGAAATCACAGATAATGGACAAGGAACGAGTAAAGCAAGCTGATGTAGTCATTAATAACGACGGTACTCCGGAAGAGCTTAGAGATAAAGTTAAGGCGGAGTGGGAAAGGTTGCTCAAGCGGCTATAAAGGCAGCGACACCCATTTTCCAAGAGCCCGTGCGGCAATAACCGAACCAGAGTGTTTGACTCTTAGCTACGAATTTGATAAAATGTATAATTTGGAGGCCTAAAATTTACGCGATAATCGAAACAGGCGGAAAGCAATATAAAGTAACCGAAGGCCAGACGATAGAAGTCGAGCGACTGGCGGCAGAAGAAGGCGGCAAGGTTAAACTCGATAAAGTGTTAGTAATTGCCGATGGCGACAACATCACTGTCGGCAAGCCGTATATAGACGGAGCGAGAGTCATCGCCACGGTTAAGAAAAACGACCGAGGCGATAAAATAACCATTTTTAAATATAAAGCCAAGGTACGCTATCGCCGGAAGAAGGGCCACCATCAGCTTAATACCAGTCTGAACATTGATAACATACTCCCGCCGGGAGCCGAGGAGCCCAAGCCTGTAAAGAAAACACGACGCAAGAAAACGGAGGAGAAAGCAGATGGCGCATAAAAAGGGAGCCGCCACCAGCCGTAATGGACGTGATAGCCAGAGCCAGCGGCTCGGTGTAAAGAGATTTGCTGGAGAAACAGTTAATGCCGGCACGATACTGGTACGCCAGCATGGCACGCGCATCCACCCGGGGACAAATGTGGGGATGGGTAAAGACTATACCCTGTATGCCCTGATAGACGGAATCGTGGAATACGAGGCGACGAGCAATAATAAAAGAAAGGTCAGCGTAAATATCAGCTGAAAACTATGAAGGAGAAAATACATCCTACATTTTATAATGATGCCGTGGTAATATGTTCCTGCGGCAATAGATTCACCACCGGTTCGACGAAAAAGGAACTGAAGGTCGAGGTATGCAGCAACTGCCATCCATACTTTACTGGCGAGCGACGCATCATGGATACCACCGGGCGTGTCGAAAGATTTAAGAAACGTTATAAGATTGAAGGTTAAAAAGAGAACACCATTCTAAAAGGGAGGAGCCCCGCAAGTTCGGGACTCCTTTTTGTTTGAGCAGTATGGCAGAGAAAAAGAAGTTCAATTACGGCGGTCAGGCGGTAATTGAAGGAGTGATGATACGCGGTCGTACTTCCGTGGTGACCGCTGTAAGGCGACCCGGTGGTGAAATAATTACCGACGTGAAACCGCTGCCATCCTCAACTACAAGTAAATTACGGCGTATACCGTTTATCCGCGGTATCGTCGTTCTCATCGAGGCGCTGGTGCTTGGGATTCAAAGCCTGTATCATTCAGCCAATATCTCAATGGAAGAAGAAGGGGTTAAAATATCCAACAGGGCAATGTTCGGCATGTTGGCAGTGGCAGTAATACTGGTTGTCCTCCTATTTTTCATCGCGCCCCTCTTCCTTACAACATGGGTAAGCAAGAATATACCAAGTTCATTTGTATTTAGTGTTATAGAGGGCGTTATAAGGGTGGCGATTTTTATAGGTTATATTAAGTTAATCTCTTATTTGCCCGATATTAAGCGCGTCTTTACCTACCACGGTGCCGAACATAAAGCGGTCAACGCTTACGAGGCAGGCGTGCCGATGGAAATTAGTGATATTAAAGAACACAGTCGTATTCATGTACGGTGCGGCACCAGTTTTCTCTTTAATGTATTCATTATTGCTATCATCGTATTCACTTTTGTAGGGCGGCAGGATATGTGGCTGATGGTAGTTTCCCGCGTAGTTCTTATTCCCGTTATTATGGGAGTTGGATATGAGTTAATCTACTTCGGCGCAAAACATACGAAGAATAGGTTTATGAAAGTTATCCTAAAACCAGGTCTATGGCTACAGGCGATGACCACAGGTGAGCCTGACGATAAACAGATAGAAGTTGCAATAGCGGCAGTCAATAAAGCGGTGGAAATAGACCAGCTGGAAGAAACGGAAACGTCGACAGCTACAACCGATAAAACCCGGTAGCACTGACGATTTCGCGGGTCAAAGCTATATTAAATTTGGCTGATTTCTTCAATAGCCTGCTTTAGCTTAATGTCACCAGTGTAAAGCGCCTTGCCGATAATTGCGCCTTCGGCGCCGAGTTTTTGTAGCATCTTCAGATGGTTTAGCGTAGAGATACCGCCAGCAGCAATGACAGGCAGTCCAAGCTCATCGATTAATGAAGCGATAGCGGAAAAATTAGGTTCTGTCAGGGTGCCGTCGCGTTCAATATCAGTATAGATAAAGCGCCTGACGCCTGCTTTAGCCATAGACTTTGCCAGTTCCACAGCGGTAAAGCCGGTCTCTTTAGTCCAACCACGAGTGGCAACTACCCCCTGTCGCGCGTCAATGCTGACGACGATAGATTCGCGGAAAAGCCGGCAGGCATCAGTAACGAACCCAGGATTTTCTACCGCCGCAGTGCTGAAAATAACACGGTCAACGCCAAATTTTAAAAGCGTTTTAATTGTTTCAATCCGGCGAATACCGCCACCCAGTTGGATGGGTATAAGCATAGCCCCGGCAATATTCTTAATAATTTCTAAATTAAGGATTTCACCTGAAGCTGCGCCATCAAGGTCAACGATATGGAGTCTGGAGGCACCCATCGACTGCCATTTTAAGGCGACATCAAGCGGGTCGTCGGAGAACACCGTTTCCTGCTTATAATCACCCTGATAAAGACGAACGCATTTACCCGCTCTTAAATCTATAGAAGGAATAATTTCTATGGCAGACCTCTTTTTAATTGAATTATGTTGAAATTATAGCACCTCAATCTCTTTTAAGCCAATCTATATGAGTAATTTGAAGGCATACTTGTATTGACAATATATATACCTCATGCTAGAATAATAATACCATCGACCATAATGGCGATGAGTTTAGAGCAAATACCTTAACAATAGATAAGTCGCTTGGATCGGAAACGACCGAGACGGCAAAATAGGCAGGATTTGAAGCCCTCTCTGTTATTCCGGAGAGGGTTTTTTGTTTAGGTTGAGAAGATGCTCAAAGTAGGTTTTATCGGAGCTGGAACAGTCGGCACCGCCCTGGCGGTCCTCTTAAACCGCAAGGGTTATGAATATGTAGGCGCGTCCAGGAAGAGCAAAACAGCGACTGGAAACAAGTCCGGGTTAATCAGCAATCTGCGCATATTAGACAGCAACCAGGCAGTAGCTGATGCCGCGGAAATCGTCTTTATAACCACGCCGGATGACACGATAGCTCAAATTGCTGCCGAGGTACACTGGCATAGTGGGCAGAGCGTCGTCCATTGCAGCGGCGCTGATTCTGTAGATATTCTGGAGCCCGCACGGAAATCCGGCGCCATGGTGGGGGCCTTCCATCCCCTACAGACTTTCGCTGGCATCGAACAAGCCATCGAAAATATACCCGGCACTACATTCGCGTTAGAAGCTGAAGAACCATTACTTAAAGTTCTTAAAAAGATGGCGGAAGATTTAGGCGGGAACTGGATAATATTGAAAGCCGGCGATAAGGTAGCCTACCACGCGGCCGCCGTTTTCGCGAGTAATTATACCGTAACGCTGGTGAAAATGGCTACTGACCTCTGGAAGACCTTTTCCATTCCCGCCGACCAGGCTACGAAAGCACTCTTACCATTGATACGCGGCACCCTTCATAATATTGAAACTATCGGTATCCCGAAATGCCTCACGGGTCCGATTGCCCGCGGCGATAAAGGGACAATACACAAACACCTTAAAGAAATCCGCAGGAAAACACCGGAGCTGCTTTTCCCTTACAAAGAACTCGGACTACAGACGATTCCCATCGCTTTGGCCAAGGGAAAAATTAAAAAACAACAGGCCAGCGAAATGGAAATGATATTAAGAAAATAAAGCATTCAGGGGGAAGACCATGAGAATGATGCTGAAAAGTAAAATCCACCGGGCTACGATAACCGACGCCAACATTAACTATGAAGGAAGCATTACCATCGACAGCAAGCTGATGAAGGCGGCAGATATTCTCCCTTACGAGCAAGTGCACGTTCTTAACATTAATAACGGCGCCCGCTTTACCACCTATGCCATCGAGGGGGGAGAAGGTAGCGGCGAAATATGTCTTAACGGCGCTGCTGCCAGACTGGGCGTCAAAGGTGACCTCGTTATCATCCTGACTTATGATAGTGTTCCCGAAGAGCAATTGAAAAACTACAAGCCCAGGGTTGTTCATGTTAACGAAAAGAATGGGATTATCCCCAGGATCGATGAGAAAATCTTCGCTTGAGGAAGTATCATGCGGGTAACGATTAACCAGATAAAAGAAATGAAGCAAAAAGGTGAGAAGATAGCAATGCTCACCGCTTACGATTACGTAACAGCGAAGATTGTAGATGAAGTCGGTGTGCCTTTGATTCTTGTTGGAGATAGCCTTGGAATGGTTGTCTTAGGTTATGATTCAACCATTCCGGTCACACTTGAAGTAATGTTGCATCATACCAAGGCAGTTGTCAGGGGCACTAAGAAAGCGTTGGTGGTAGGTGATATGCCTTTTATGACCTATCAAATCAGCACTGAAGAAGCCATCCGTAATGCCGGGCGTTTCCTCCAGGAGACAGGCTGTCAGGCAGTTAAGTTAGAGGGCGGAGTAACTATGGCGGATAAGGTGAGGAAAATAGTGGACTGCGGCATCCCCGTTATGGGACATATCGGTCTAACGCCACAGTCCATCAACCAATTAGGGGGTCACAGAATACAGGGAAAAACTCCAGAAACCGCTAAACGACTGCTCGAAGATGCAATAGCTTTAGAAAAAGCCGGCGCTTTTGCCGTAGTTTTAGAAACAGTCCCGGCACCTCTAGCGACTTTAATCACGAAAAAAATAAATATTCCTACCATAGGCATCGGCGCGGGAGCGGGCTGTGACGGACAGGTGCAGGTTATCAACGATATATTAGGTTCGTATACGGACTTTGTGCCCAAGCATGCCAAGCAATACGCCAAAATAGCCAATATTATGTCAAACGCAATCTCACAATATTACAGCGAGGTTAAGGCAGGGAAATTCCCTACCGAAGCCCAGAGTTTCCCAATGGACGAAAACATTTTATTGAACCTAAAAAAGTAATAAATTTCACCATTACACACTCAAATAGAAGGGCCCCGGGGCAAATCGGGGCTTTTTCATATCTCAGCACATTTGACATATTTATTACAGAGATAGATAATGCTGGCGAGGTTAAAGAATGAAAGTCATTGCAACGATTGCCGAGATGCGGAAATTAAAGGAAGAGATAGCAGGTACCTTGGGTTTTGTGCCTACGATGGGCTACCTTCATGAAGGTCATATATCACTAGTTAAGCGCGCTAAAGATGAAAATGAGATAGTGGTTGTCAGCATCTATGTCAATCCCACGCAGTTCGGGCCCAGAGAAGATTTTAAAAATTACCCGCGTGATACCAAACGCGACCTTGTCATGCTGGAGCCTTACGCCGATATCGTCTTTATACCTACGGATAAAGAAATGTATCCGGAAGGTTATGCCACCTGGGTAGAGGTTAAAGGCGTTACGGAGGTACTGGAGGGGGCGATAAGACCGGGACATTTCCTGGGGGTAACCACGATTGTTAACAAGCTATTCAATATCGTCGAGCCGACGCGGGCGTATTTCGGGCAAAAGGATGCCCAGCAGGTTGTCGTGATAAAGAAAATGGTCAAAGACCTTAACATGAATGTGGAAATAGTTGTCTGCCCTACAGTGCGGGAGCAAGACGGACTGGCAATGAGCAGTCGAAACACTTATCTAACTTCTGAACAAAGACGTGGGGCGACGGTGCTTTACAAATCACTATTGTTAGCAAAAGACCTGGTAACGAATGGGGAAACAGATGCCGGTGTTTTAAGACAGGAAATGGCATATCTAATCAAAAAAGAACCGCTGGCAAGGGTTGAGTATATCAGCGTTGCAGACAATGATACGTTAAAAGAGATACACCGTATAAAGGGTCCAGTACTGATATCCCTCTCGGTGAAATTCGGCAAGACAAGATTGATTGACAATATCGTGCTGGAATAGCAGGTATTTTCTCGCTTTTTCGCCGGACTAAATATATCTTCCTACGGATCCGGCAATAGCTTTAAGCTCATTCATCAATCGCGTAAAATCTGAAGTTGATAACGATTGCAGTCCATCGACAAGGGCTTCCTTCGGATTGGGATGTACCTCGATAAGAAGTCCGTCAGCTCCAGCCGCGATAGCGGCCTTAGCGATGGCCGGAACCAGCGTATAATGACCGGCGGCATGGGAGGGGTCGACGATAATGGGCAAGTGGCTGTTTTTCTTAAGGACCGGGATGGCGGAAATATCCAGAGAAAAGCGGATACTATCTTCGAACGTCCTGATACCCCGTTCGCAGAGGATGACCTGGTCGGTACCCTCCGCCAACAAATAGTCGGCGGCGGTAAGCCATTCAGTAATAGTACAGGAAAAACCGCGTTTTAATACCACGGGGCGGCGACTTTTTCCGGCGTTGGTCAACAAAGCAAAGTTCTGCATATTACGCGAACCGATCTGGAGTATATCCGTATAAGAAGCTACAAGTAAAACGTCTTGAGGATTTACTACTTCAGTGACAACCGGCATGCCGAACTCATCTCTGGCTTTAGACAACAATTCGAGGCCTTCTTTCTGCAGGCCTTGGAAGCTGAATGGTGATGTACGCGGTTTGAAAGCACCGCCGCGCAGAATGCTGGCGCCAGCTTTTTTGACCGCTCTGGCTGCTTCCATAAGTTGAGCTTCACTCTCCACCGCGCAAGGTCCAGCCATGACAACGATACGGTCGCCACCTATTTCGACACCGCCACAATCAACGATAGTATTTTTCTGGCGAAATTCCCGCGATGCAAGTTTATAAGGCTTCATAATGCGGGTGACACTCTCGACACCAGGGAGGACGGCAAAGATATCGGTAGGTATCTGTCCTGTATTGCTGCCCAGAATTGCCACAACGGTTTTATCCGTGCCGATATTCAGCTGGACGCCAAGGTTTAAAGACTTAGCTTTCTGCACCACATCATCGATTTCTTTTTTAGTGGCACCCGTCCGCATCTCAACTATCATAATATTATTCTCACTCTCTTCTTATGATGATACCCAAGCTGTAATATTACGTCAAGAAAAATATTAGTATTACTTATTCGCAGAAGTCAAAACCGCCTGGGCTTTTGCTTTACGTTTAAGAGATATAATAAACAGGTTAATGGCCGCTACTTCTACCCAGATAATCATGTTCCATACAAGGAGTCGCTCCATCAGGCCAAAAACAGGGTTAGGTTCCCGAATAGCCTGGATAACAATGATAAAAACCACCGCCAGCATGAAACTGACCCCGGTATAACGATAAAGATGACGCCAATTAACGTCCTTTTTGATACTTGAAATCAGACATAGAAGAGCGATGGGGAATAATATGAAAGTAGCCTGGGCAGTCAAACCGTGGATTCTCCCCTCGATAGTACGCGCTTCCTCGGCGATATTGGCAGGGTCGGTACGGAAAGCGCCGATAAGCAGCATAGTAAAACCGAAGAAAACAAAAATAGCGATACCCAGATAGAACCCCCTGGCACTTTTTATATTGAAAAGCATACCAGCTGTAAAAATTTCAATAAGTAAGCCAAGCACTAGAAAGCCGATTGTCTGCATCCATCCGATGCCGGTTAATGCCAGGCTGCTGATAGAGTCTTGGATGATATTGTAGCCGGGACTGGCTAAGCCTGCCCAAAGGTCGCTAATAACAAGCATTATAGGACCAATTATACCGGCGATTGCCAGAGCAGTGTGGATATTCCAGCGCCGAAAATACGGCAACACTGTTAATTCAACATAGTTGACGGCTTGGTTTTTAAGACGTAAATATATAAGCTGGCACGCCTTATTAACGCTAAAGATTATACGCGAATAAACACTGGACACGGCTATTTAGTCCCGATAGGTATGAATATTTCACCAGAGGCGGGGTAAATTAGCTCAAGAAAAACAGTAATGCTGGCCGGTTCACCGCTGCCGGGGGCTAATTTAAGTCTGTAGGAAAGCCCTTGCGCCTGGCTGGCGGTAAAAGAGAACCTGTCTGAAGATACATATTTTGCCGCCATACCTGCGGCTTTAGATTCATAAATGAGTGAGTTGCCGTAGACGCTAAAGCTGATATTATCGCCGCTGATAAGATAAAAATAGCCGTCAACCTTGTCCCCCGAGGCTAAAGTCAGCATAATCGATGTTTCGGCCTCCAGAGTAATTTCCATCTGTTTAACTGACCAGTTGGGAGAAATTTTAGTCTCGCGGATAGTTTTAACATTAGCGGGCGATGCAGTTTCTGTTTTTGCAGAAGTACAGCCAACGAAGCTACCCAGAGCCAGTAATATCAAAGCTGTAATCAAGATTTTTTTAAGCATCTAATCAAACCTCACAAACAAGTCTATATAGTATATCGTATAACTAGAGCAAAAGTTAGTCAATGGGAGGGGGAAGGATATATTTATGTCAACAGTCCCCTTATTACCCTTTCTAACACGCCCTGCCACTTGTTACCCAGTTTCTTATAGTCAATCTTGATTTGCATCCTGCCAATAACCACACCATCGGTCAAGGCTTGTATAAATTTATAAGCGTCGAAGGGCAAGCCCTGGAAACGCCTTAAGACAATATAGCCTTCCTCGGTTGTGACGGACTCGATACCAGCTTTAGCCGCCAGCGCTTTAATCCTTAAGGCATAAAATAGGTTATGCACTTCCGGGGCCGGGCTGCCAAAGCGGTCGGTGTATTCTTTCAAGATATCGTCCAACTTTTCCGCCGATGCCACGTTGCCTAAAGTGCGGTAAAGTTCAAGTCGGGTATCAACATCGGAGACATAGCTTTGCGGAATATAAGCATCGAGAGGCAAATCAACGGCGGGGGTGGGGAGACGGGGCGGCGGTTTTTCCTTACCTGCTAGAATAGCTTTTTGCTCTTCAATAGCGTCGGCGAGGAGGCGGGTATAAAGGCTAAAGCCGACGGCGGTGATATGACCGCTCTGCCTGCGTCCTAATAAAGTGCCGGCGCCGCGGATTTCCAGGTCCTTCATCGCGATACCGAAGCCGGCGCCAAGCTCCGTAGCTTCATAGATAGTGCGGAGTCGTTTATGCGCGACGGGCGTCAGGCTCTTGCCGCCGTCGTAGAGGAAATAGGCATAAGCAAGGTTAGCGCCTCGCCCTACCCTGCCGCGCAGCTGATAAAGCTGGGTAAGCCCGAACTTATCTGCTTTATTAACAATTATTGTGTTAGCATTAGGCATATCCAGACCAGACTCGATGATGGTAGTGCAGACAAGGATATCTATCTTGCCCTGCGCAAAAGCCGTCATTACTTTTTCCAGCTCATCCTCCGGCATCTGCCCATGGCCGATAGCGACTTCTGCTTCCGGAATCAACTCCCTAAGTTTTTACGCCATTAAAGCAATACTTTGCACGCGGTTATGGACGAAAAACACCTGCCCGTTACGCTCAAGCTCTCTTAGGATTGCTTCTTTAATAAGGTGCTCGTTATACTCGGCGACATAGGTCTTGATGGGCAGGCGGGCTTCGGGCGGGGTCTCCATGGTGCTCATGTCCCTGACGCCCACTAAAGACATATGTAGGGTACGGGGAATAGGGGTAGCGCTCAAGGTAAGCACGTCGACTTCCTGCCGCATCTTTTTAAGATATTCCTTATGGTTGACGCCGAAGCGCTGTTCTTCATCGATAATCAAAAGGCCAAGGTTTTTAAAAACAACGTCCTTCTGTATGAGGCGATGGGTGCCGATGCAGATATCCACCGTGCCGTCAGCAAGGCCGGCGACAATATTGCGTTGATCGCGTTCAGAGCGAAAGCGGCTTAATACCTCTACTTTCACCGGGAAAGCCTCCAGCCTTTCCGAGAAAGTGGCATAATGCTGCTGGGCAAGAACGGTAGTAGGTACAAGTACGGCAACCTGTTTATTGTCCATGACTGCTTTAAAAGCCGCGCGGATGGCGACTTCCGTCTTGCCGTAGCCTACATCCCCGCAAACGAGGCGGTCCATGGGCTTGGGCTTTTCCATGTCCTCTTTTACTTCCCGCTGCGCCTCAAGCTGGTCGGGTGTTTCAACATAAGGAAAGGCGGCTTCCAACTCCTGCTGCCAGACCG
>DAOUCO010000069.1:0-56023 GCA_034432135.1 Dehalococcoidales bacterium
GCCTAGTCCGGGCAACGGATTTATCTCCAGAAAATAGGGCGTTCCATCCCGACCGATACGGAAATCCACGCGGGAAAAATCGCGGCAACCCAACACCTTAAAAGCCTTGAGGCTATATTGCTCCAGTTTTTCCAGAACCGGTGCGGGGAGCCGAACCGGCGACTCGTAATCGACCTGATTAACGTAATCGCGCTTAACTTCGACGGAATAAACGAAATGCTTTGGTTTCTTTTTCGGCAGTATGCGCATCATACCCACCAATTGAGGAGGTGAGTTACCGATGATGCCGGCGGTGACCTCATCGCCCGCAATGAATTCTTCAACCATGACCGGCTGATGGTAGTCCCGAAAAATTCTCACTATCTCCTGTTCCGCCTGCAGTTTATTTTCCGCCAGCGAGGTAAGACGGATGCCTTTGCTGGAGCCTTCATAAGACGGTTTGATAATAGCAGGAAAAGGGAAATTCCGCCAGTCTATATTTTTTAGGTCGGATGCGTCAGCAACGATGAGCCAAGGTGGGGTGGTGATACCGGCGTCGGCAACAAGCTGTTTAGTCAGGGGTTTATCCAGGCAAACCGCAAGGCAGAGGGGGTCGGAACCGGTATAGGGTATGTTGAGCATTTCTAAAACAGACGGGACCTGCGCTTCGCGGCTGCGGAAGCTACCTAAACCCTCGGAGATATTAAAAACGATTTCAACATTTGCGCGGCGGATATTGTCGAGGAACCGGGTGCCGCCGCCAAGTCTAATAACATGATGTCCCTTTTTTTCAAGAGCACAACTAATTATCTCGACCGTTTCCGGTGAGTCATATTCTTCAAGAGCATCATCAACGGTTTGATGCCGCGCGATGCTTGTCTTAAGGTCGTACGCTAACCCGATCCGCATCAGCCTTTCCTTTGACTTTAAGAGGTAGGTCGGCGTCCGCGAGCAGACTTGGAACTACGCCACTGACCGGCGGTGCGGTAACGGCCTGGTTCTGTGAATTGGGATTACGATAACGGAAGACCTTGCCTTCATAGTTTTTCAGGAGCAGTTCATTTTCAGTCATTTGAAGCACGTAGTTAGGCTGGAGAGGCACCTTACCCCCGCCATCGACAAGGTCGACGACGAAACTGGGTACAGCAAGACCGGAGGTATGCCCGCGCATACCTTCGATAATCTTTATACCAACGTCAACGGAGGTGCGAAGATGTTCCGTACCCTGCACTTCATCACACTGGAAGAGATAATACGGGCGTACTTTAATTTTCAATAAGCCCTGACAGAGTCTGGTCTGTATTGCCACGCTATCATTAACGCCACGCAAGAGCACCGTCTGGTTATTTACCGGAACGCCAGCCCGTAAAAGACGGTCGCAGGCAATGGCGGCTTCCGGTGTTATCTCGTTGGGATGATTAAAGTGGGTATTGAGCCAGATAGGACCGTACTTAGAGAGCATGTGGCATAGTTCGGCATCGATACGCTGCGGCAAGACCACCGGGAACCGTGTGCCGATACGGATAATTTCGATGTGTTTAATTGTTCTTAACCGGGCGATGATGGACTCCAGATGACTGGTGGAGAGAGTAAGCGGGTCGCCGCCGGAGAGGATGACGTCCCTTACTTCAGTGTGCCGGCGTAAGTAGTCGAACATGGCATCAACTTCAGCATCGGTGCGCGTCCAAGCGCCGTGCCGCCATTCTCTCTTACGGGTACAATGGCGGCAGAGCATAGGACAGATATCCGTAAGCACTATAAGCACCCTATCAGGATAGCGGTGCACCAGGCCGGGAACAACGGAGTCTTCTTTTTCCGCGAGCGGGTCTTCCAATCCAATGGAGCTCATAGAGATTTCCTGGATGCAAGGAAGCGACTGTTTCCTGATGGGGTCGTCGGGGTCATCGGGGTTAATAAGCGAAAAATAGTAAGGGGTAATTGAGAGGGGATAGCGCTGAATTACTTCGGCAATCTGCGCCTGTTCCTCGGTTGACAGAGGTATCAGTTTGATAAGCTGATTTAAAGTGGTAATCCGGTTACGGAATTGCCATTTCCAATCTTTCCAGGAACTGTTGGAAACGTTCCAGAAAAATCGGTATCTTCCGGTGGCATTACTAAGGGGAGGCTCGTCCTCAATGCTTTTTACAATAATACTACTACTGGGAGGTTCTTCGGCTTCATTATTGGAACAAATAACGGTCGTGACTTTTGCAGGTGCGTGGCTAGTTTGACTTTTCGGAGCCACCGATGAAGTTTTCACTTTATTCTGTTTCAACACTCCTTTTATTTAGAATATTTTCTTTATATTTGTTATGCTTAATTCGTAAATATATTGTTTTAACTTGACATTCCTGATATAATATTAAGGAATAATAATTCCTAAATTTAATTATACAACATTGATAAAAATTGTCAATAGTATTTTAGAGTAATTATAAAAAGATAAAAAAATATTTTAAAAATTTTTTGGCAAGGAGGTAAAAATATGCCGGGATGGAAATTCGTGACCAACCACGCCCTGGTGTTATGCCTCATTGCCAAGCAACCGCGGATTACCGCGCGGGAAATATCTGCAACCATCGGCATTACCGAAAAAGCGACGCGTAACATCATCAACGACCTGGAAGCCGACGACTACATCACGAAGAAAAGAGAAGGTCGGCGCATCCGCTATAGAATCGATCCGGACATGCCATTAAGGGCCGAAACACAACAGGATAAAGCTATCGGGGACCTGCTGGAGACTTTAGGATGGAAGCGACGCAAGAGCCAGGTGAAAAAAGAGGTGCCTGCTGGACAGGTCAGTCTTTTTAGTTAGGTAAAACTTAATCATACTTTTTTATCAAGAGCGTACCGCAACAGATATTCCGCTAATTTTAAGATATTTTGCAATAAATCATTTTTATTTTTTTTAAATTTCACAGTACACTTCGATTTGTTATATAATGATACCTGCTAATCAAATAAAGTTCAGGAGGTAATCATGGACCTGGGTTTAAAGGGTAAAGTGGCACTGGTAACCGGCGCGGGCAGCCAGATAGGCTTCGGGAGGCAGATTGCCCTGCTACTGGCGAATGAAGGATGCGCTGCCGTAGCTGTGACGGACATCATCGATGATGTGAAACTGACAGCGGAGGAAATCAAGAAGACCGGCAAGAAATCAATCGCCGTTAAAGCCGATATCACAAAAAAAGACGATGTGCAGGCGATGGTCAAGCAGGTCATAAACGAATTTAAGAAAATCGATATTTTATGTAATGTAGCCGGAGGCATTGCCAGCCGCGTTCCATATGACCAAGCCACGCCGGAAGACTGGGACAAAGATATCCACCTAAATTTAATGAGTATCATGCTAACGTGCCAGGCGGTGCTCCCCTACATGAGGGAAAAGAAGGCTGGCGCAATCGTCAATATAGGCTCGGGTAGTACGCGCATGTACAGCCACGGCACGGGGAACTCTTACGCTATTGCCAAGGCAGGAGTCGATACCTTTACAAAACAGCTTGCTTTTAACGAAGCCAAGAACGGCATCCGCTGCAACTGCGTCGCGCCGGGTCCCGCCCCCACCAACTTTATTCCGGGACCGGATAAAAAAGGAATTATCGATATGCTGGCCAAAACGATTCCCATGGGCAGGGGCGCTACCCAGATGGATATCGCCAACGCCACGGCATTCTTTGCGTCCGATATGTCCAGCTATATTACCGGCGCGATTCTGCATGTTTCCGGCGGGTCAGTACTGGACTAAACATACATTTTTCTCGTCATAATGAGGAGGGCAAAATGGACCTGGGTTTTAAAGGTAAAGTTGCACTGGTAACCGGCGCCGGGAGCCAGATAGGGTTCGGTAAAGCGATAGCGCTACTGCTGGCTAAAGAAGGCTGTGAAGCCGTAGCGGTAACCGATATAAATCTCGAAGATGTAAAGAAAACCGCCGAAGACGTTAAAAAAACAGGCAGTAAATCTATCGCCGTCCAGGCAGATATTACGAAAAAAAATGAAGTCGACGCCATGGTCGAGAAGGTAATTGCCGCATATAGGAAAATCGATGTCCTTTGTAATGTAGCCGGGGCGATTCTGCATAAAGACTATGTTCCGCTAGATGAGCAGAAATATGAAACCTGGTCGAAGCAAATGGACCTCAATCTTTTCGGCACGATGTACGTTACACGGGCGGTATTGCCTCATATGAGAAAGCAAAAGCACGGGGCTATCGTGAATATAGGTTCGGGCAGCACCCACCAGTATTCTTTCGGCGTGGGGGTTTACGCCATATCCAAGTACGCCATAGACCTGTTTACCAAACAGCTAGCCTACCAGGAAGGCAAGAACGGCATCCGCTGCAACTGTATCGCTCCCGGACCGGCACCGACTAATTTCGGGGCAGTCTTAAGGGAAGGGATGCCCCCGCCCCCGCCAGAGCAGTATAACAAGATGCGGGAAGAAATGTTGAAGGCTTTTCCCCTCGGCAGGATGGGAACACCCACGGACATCGCCAATATCACGGTCATCATGGCATCAGAGGCTACCAATTACATCACCGGGCAGGTAATTCACGTATCCGGCGGCAACGTGATGTAATGGTCATATGAGGATTAAAGATAGTTAAAAGTTGGTACTTTTTTCTTGATAAACAGGCTGTTCTATATTGACTTTTAACCTGTTGAATGCTAGTATAAAAATAGAAGTTCACGACACAACCTGAATAATGCTTCGGGAGGTGCTTTATGCGACTTCACGAGCTATTCGGAGTATGGCAGGTGGACTGTTGGGGCCCTACCACGTAGTGGGGCAAACGGAAAACGGACACGACTCGTAAATTAGCCGGGGCCAGATCTGTAAAACAGACGCCCGGTACGGTAAATTACCGAAAGTGAGTTTAGTCCGTAACTTGTGAGACTTGTCGGTGGGGGTCGCGAAAGCGGCTCCCACCATTTTTTTAAGCAGGAGTAATTGATTAATTGCTATTAGGGTCGGTCAGGCCGGTCTTTTGCATAAGTGAGTGATAGAAAGCGGCGATATCCGGGTCGTGGATTTCGCTTTCGGCCTGAATGAAAGGGGCGGTTAAAGCTTCGCGGTATATTTTCTGAATATCCGGGATCAAACCAGTCAGGCTTTGGGTAACGTTTTCAGACTCAGCAGCGAGAGGGGTTTCTTCAGCGAAGGCGGGCAACACCGGCTTGATGCCGTAGAGCAGCATAAAGCAGATAACAGTACCGCAGATGAAGCTAATTAGTATTTTCATTTTGTACCCCAGCTACTGCGAGCAATGGAGGATTACATTTTTATTCTGACACAGGAATATAAAAGGAGATGTAAAGACTATAAAGAATGTATAAAGGTGGGGTTAATTTTATATAAAGAAAAACTCACAAAATTGTGATGTTTATGATAAAATGCCAATAGGAGGCAGTATGATGAAAAACGTCCGGATTTTACCGGCTATCCTTACTGATGACCCCACCATGTTAGAAAAAATGGTCCGCCAGGCGGAGTCCTTTACAGATATGGTTCAATTCGACATCATGGATGGGCAGTTCGTACCTTCAAAGAGCGTTTCCTGCGAAGATATCGCTAAATTGAAAACGGAATTGTACTGGGAGGCGCACCTCATGGTGATAAATCCGGAAGACTGCCTGGAAGGTTTTAAACGCGCCGGAGCGCGGAAAATCGTTTTTCACTATGAAGCCACACCCGCGCCGGAGAAAATAATCCACTCTATAAGAAAGCTCAATATGCAGGCAGGGTTGGCGATAAATCCAGAGACCTCTATCAGCGCCGTCAGACCATTAGTCAACAAGGTGGACAGCTTGCTTTTTCTTTCCGTCAATCCGGGTTTTTACGGTGCTAAATTCATCCCCGAGGTGCTGGATAAAATAGTCGAGTTCTGTAAAATATATCCCAATAAAGAAATAGGCATCGATGGGGGAATTAAGGAAAGCAACATCGCGCAAATAGCCCGAAGCGGCGTCGAAGTTATTTGCGTGGGCAGCGCTATTTTTATGCAATCTGACCCGGGGGCCAGCTACCGGCGTTTAGCAGAGCTGGCAACAGCCGCGGTTGTGTGACACGAGAAACTGAACCTTTGAAGCGGCAATCTTAAATTATTGCTGCGCTGACTTTTCTTCAGAGCCCCAGTTAAGCATAATTTGTTTTAATTTCTGGGCAAGACCGGGACTGGAGCGCAGTCTTTGAATAAAGACGGGGCAGCCTTCCAGCAGAGAATTTTGCGCCGCGGTAGCCATGCTTGACAACAGGTTCTGGGTTACGGGGTCGATTTCCTGCGGGACACTGGCACCGGGCGCCGCCTGTTCAAGCTGGCGCCGAATATCTTCGGTAGTGAACTTCATTGGAACAACGCAGGCTTTATACCAGGGACATTCCTTGCACTGGACTATCCCGTAAGCTTCATTGATAATATCATCCATAAATCGTCCTCTGTTGTTATTATAACATTTTACCACTTTATACTCACCCCCTTAACCCCCTCTCAAACATTTTCGCCTTGCAGGGCTATATTTTTTATATTTCAAAGGAGGATGGGTAAGGAGAGGGGGGCTTCGCCCCCTCTCGCAGAATGTCCCCCTAACGCTTAAATAGTCGCTGGTAATCCGCTAATTATGACAAGGCGGAGACGAGAAAAGAGAAGGATGGAATCCTCCCTAAGCTACGTCCCCCTATGGACAAAATTGATATTACACCTTATAATCCAGATGTATGCCTCCAATCCAGTAATTACCAGGTGCAGCCGAGGGCACCTTAAATTGAGCTTCACTCTACCATAGTGAGGAGGAAAAAATGTCGCTTTATATTATGATGAGCACCCTGACCGACGAAGGCCGAAAAACGGTAAAAACCAACCCTTACAGAATTAAAGAGGTCAACAAAGAAGTCGAAGCAATGGGAGTGAAAATTCTCGCCCAGTACGTTACCCTAGGGCAGTATGACTTTATCAACGTCCTGGAAGCGCCTAACAACGAGGTCATCGCTAAAGTAGCCATCGAGCTGGGGTCGCGCGGGACGCTCCAGACCAGCACCCTCTCCGCCCTAACGCTGGACGATTTTATAAGAGCACTTAAATAATACTGATATTTAATAATGCAACGGTGCCCTTCGGCTGCCTGACTGCCCGATTCAGCGTAATAACTGGAGGACAATCATCAGACCTCTTAGCTTTAGCCAGATTTCACTTTACCAGCAATGTCCATGGTGCTATAAGCTGCAATATATCGACGGACTAAAGGGCAAAGAGAAATGGTATTTCAGCTTTGGCACACACATGCATTCATGTGTGGAACGGTTCTTTAAAGTACGCACGCCACCGCCTCCTTCACTTGAAGAAATGATGCAATTCTACGAGGAAAACTGGCTCTCGCAAGGATACGAATCGCCGGAAGAGGAGGCTAGATACAAGGACTATAGTAAGGACATTTTAAAGCGCTTCTGGGAAATTCACACAACCGATTTCCACCTGCCGATAGCGCTGGAACGCAGCTTTAACCTGGATATCGAGGGGATAAAGTTGAGGGGATTTATCGACCGGGTGGATAAACTGGAGAGCGGTGGGCTTTCCATCATCGACTACAAGACGAACCAGGAACTCTTCACCAAAGAATATCTGGAAAACGACCTCCAACTCACGATTTACCAGATGGCGGCCGAGCAGACCTGGGACCTGCCGGTGGAAAGGCTAACACTCTATCATCTAAGGTCGAATACGGCGTGCACCTGCCCACCGCGGGATAAAGACCGAATCGACCAGACCAAACAACTGGTCCTGGACGTGGCAGAAAAAATCAATAAAGGTGTATTCCCAGCTACGGAAAGTGAATATTGTCCCTGCGATTTCCCGGAATATTGTCCGTACTACCGCCACCAGCACATCAAAGCAGAAATAAAGCCGGACCGACAGGAACTCCTGCCCGGCATCGTCGCGGCAGAAGCCGTCGAGCGATATGCCGAATTGCAGGCACAAATGAAAGAACTGGAAGCCCAGCTTGAAGAAACAAGGCAAACAATTATCGATTACTGCCAGGCGGCAGGGCTGAACCGCGTCTTCGGGAGCGAGCATGAAATCACGTATAAACTCATAGAAAAAACAGGATTTAAAGAAGATGAGATTAAAGCCATTTTAGAGCCGGAAGGGCTGTGGGAAAAGGTGCTGGGATTCGACCAGTCACTTTTAAAGAAGCTCATGGCCGACAAGGGAATCTCCACCGATATCAGGAAAAAATTAGAGTCGCTGAAAAGGATAGTATCAACATATCCCCAGCTATGGTTGCGTAAAAGCGGCGGCGAAGAAGAATGAGGAGAAAATCATGGCGAGACTGCTGCTGATAAGACACGGTACAACCAAACTGCATAAAAACGACCGGTTCTGGGGCAAGACGGATGTACCTTTAAGCAACATCGGCATAAAGCAGGCGGGATTATTACGCACCCGTCTAGCAACAGAGAAAATAGGCACAGTTTACACCAGCACATTAAGTCGCGCCCGAGACACCGCCGAGATTATCGCCGCCGGACATAAGGCAAAGCTCGAGGTCTGCGAAGAACTTTGCGAATGTAATTTCGGGTTTGTCGAAGGTCTTACCTTCAGCGAAATAGAACATGTTTATCCGGCTTTAGCCGAGGAGCTAGCCAGCTGGAAAACAGTCGCTTTTCCCGGCGGAGAAACGCTCGACCAACTTAACGAGCGGGTGAAAATGTTTTTAAAAAGGCTGGGAAATCTCAAAGCTAAAGATACCGCAGCCATCGTTTCCCACGGGGGACCGCTGCGACTGATAATCTGCAATTTAATGGGGATGGATATAAAACACTGGCAGCAATTTCGTATAGACCGGGGCTCATTGAGCATTATGGAAACGTACCCAGAGACGGCTATCTTACTCTCGCTCAACGATATTACTCATTTAAAACCTTAAGGACGGCAGCATGGTCAAGGCATTTGCATCATGGAGCGGCGGCAAGGACGGCTGCCTGGCGCTTTACAGGGCGAAGCAGGCGGGCATGGACATCCGGTTTCTCATAAATATGGTATCGGAGGACGGGCAACGCTCGTGCAGTCACGGCATCCGCGCGGAGGTTATAAAAAAACAGGCGGAAGCACTGGGGATAGCTATCGTGCAAAAACCTACGACCACCGATATCTACGAGAAAATATTCAGCGACACAGTTAAAGAATTGAAAAAGAAGGGCGTGAAAGCCGGCGTCTTCGGGGATATAGACTTTCAGCCGCACCGGGAGTGGGACGAAAGGGTCTGCGCTGCCGTCGGCGTTACCGCAAACCTTCCTCTCTGGCAAGAAGACCAGACAAAACTCATGGAAGAATTTATCGATGCCGGATTCAAGTCGGTGGTCGTTGCGGTGAAAGCCGACCTGCTGGGAAAAGAGACGTTAGGGAAAACAGTCGACAGGGAGTTTTTAGGTTATGTCAAAGCATTAAATAAAGATATCACGCCCTGCGGCGAGGCGGGGGAATATCATACACTTGTTACCGACGGGCCTATATTTAAAAAGCAATTAGAAATCGTCGAAGCTAAAAAAGTGAGCCGGGGAGAGCACCATTTCTTGGAGATTCTGAAAACGAAGCTGACGACAAAAAAATGAGGCGATAAAGATGACAAAAATAATCGCTAAAATAATATCGCAAAAGGGCAAATGTGAAGCCGGCCATAAGGTAGGGGATGAATTTGAAATCGGGCAGACGACGCCGGAGGGAATGTGTTCGTGGGCTTTTTATACGCTTTTTCCTTTTGCCGAGCCGCTACAGTTCGGCGGGAAATTTCCATGGGAAAAAGACCCTTCTAAAGCTAAAGTAGCCTGCCCGGACGCGGATAATCCGGTTGTATTTGAATTAAGGAAAGCGGACTGAACGAAAATAGGCGACTCTAAAGCGCCAACATCATCAATTCTTTAACGTTCCACCCCAACACCATTAAGAGAAGCAGGATAGCCGGTATCAGCCATCTCCCCGGCACGAACCAGCTAATCAGGACCGGAATGCCGAACTTGAAAAGAGCCAGCATATAGGTTGTGTCGACCGAGGCTTTAATGACAGGATTGAGCTCCAGCCAGCCGTAACGCGCCGCCAACGCCGTTAATGTCAGGTCGATGAGCTGAAGCGATAAAAACATAATTTTTAACGCCGTATCGACTTTATCGCGCCGACGGCTCCTGGCGATAAAATAAGCTACAGGTCCTGCGATATGCTGGCCTAATGACATTTTAATTTTCCCTTAGCGTGTTAGTAAATTAGTAACTTGCAGCCGGATTCTTTATTAAGCTTATCTTTAAAGAGAAAAATAGATGATAAATATATCATAAGGAAAAGTGAACAAATAGTAAAATTACAGGCAGTGTCGATACAGATTTGCGATTTTTGCCCGTTCCCGCCCTGTGCTATACTTAGGAAAGATTTAGAAGCGAGGGATAATTGTCAACCCAACAAGAAATAAAATCGAGAATAGAAAAGCTACGGGCGGAAATCAACCGGCATAATTACCTGTACTACGTACTGGACAGTCCGGAAATCAGCGACGCCGCATATGATAAGCTGATGCAGGAGCTAAAAAGCCTGGAGGAAAAGTACCCGCAGTTCCTCACGCCAGATTCCCCCACACAGCGCGTCGGGGCGGCACCGCTGGAAGCCTTCGGCATTGTGGAGCATCCCTTCCCACTTTTATCGCTAGCCAACGCATTTTCCGATGAAGATATCATAGCATGGTACAAACGAGCGATAAAATTGATAGGCGAACGACCTTTCGATTTCGTCGGCGAGTACAAGATAGACGGGCTGGCAGTAGCCCTGACCTATGTCAACGGGCAGTTAACGACCGGGGCTACCCGCGGCGACGGCTTCAGGGGAGAGAACATCACCCAGAATTTAAGAACCATACGAAGCATCCCCCTATCTGTACCTAAAGACGCGCCACCCCGCTTTGAGGTGAGAGGCGAGGTCTTCCTGCCCAAGACCGGTTTTCACAAGTTAAATCAGGAAAGGGCGGCGGAAGGACTACCACTCTTTGCCAATCCCCGCAACGCCGCCGCCGGTTCGGTGAGGCAGCTTGATTCCCGTATTACTGCCAAACGCCCTCTGGATATCTATATCTATATGCTGGGTTATGCCGAGGGCAAAGCTACACCCCCAACGCACTGGGAGGCAATGGAGTGGCTGAAATCGCTGGGGTTCAAGATAAACCCCGATAACCGCCGTCTTAAAAACATCGAAGAGGCGATTGAATTTTATCGCAATCTGGAAAAGCGACGGGAAAGCCTCCCTTATGAAGCCGACGGGGTGGTGATAAAGATTAACCAGCTCAATCTGCACGAAGAACTCGGCGATATAGGGCGCGAGCCGCGGTGGGCGATAGCCTATAAATTTCCGGCGACGCAGGCGACGACGAGGCTCATCGACATCGGCATAAGCGTGGGACGCACCGGCACACTCAATCCTTATGCTATTTTAGAACCGGTGGCGGTGGGGGGCGTGACGATAAGAAATGCCGCCCTGCATAACGAAGACGATATCCGGCGCAAGGACATACGCATCGGCGACACGGTGATTATACAACGCGCGGGCGAAGTAATACCGGAGGTCATCGGGCCGACACCGGCGAGTCGAGAGCGGCCGGGACGTGAAAAGGAGTTCGACCTCAAGGCAAAATCTTGGGAAATATGGTGGGAGAAAAATGACCTTAAAAAAGAAAGAAAAATACCTGACTATGCAGTATGTACAGAATGCGGCCATCCAGCAATAAAACCGGAAGACGAGGTGATGTACTACTGCTCCAACGCGGCATGTCCCGCCCAGGCACAGCTACGTATCGAGCATTTTGCGTCCAAGGGCGCGATGGATATAAGGGGCATCGGGGAAAATATCAGCGCCATGCTATACAGTCAGGGGCTGGTTAAAAACATCGCCGACCTTTATAAACTCAAGGATAAAAAAGACAAACTACTCGAAATAGAGAAGATGGGCGAAAAGAGTGTGGAGAATATCCTCCAAGCCATCGAGAACAGCAAGGACAGACCTCTGGCACGGCTCATCTTTGCGCTGGGCATCCGGCATGTAGGGGAGGAGATGGCGGAAACGCTGGCTAATGAATTCCACAGCCTGGATGCGTTAAAAGACGCTTCACGCGAAAGGCTGATGGAGATAAGCGCGGTGGGACCGAAGATTGCCGATAGCATTATCGCCTTTTTCCGGCAAGAAGATAACAGGAACATCATCAAAGAATTAAAAGAAGCCGGCGTCAAGACGGAGGAAAAAGAAGCTAAAAAACAGAATCTGCCTTTATCTGGCAAAGAATTCGTGGTGACGGGGCGGCTGGAAGCCTTCACCCGGCAGCAGGCAGAAGCTAAAATCAAAGAATTAGGGGGGGCGGCTAAAGATAACGTCACGCGCAAGACGGACTATGTAGTCTACGGCGAAGACCCCGGCTCTAAATTAACGCGGGCAAAAGACCTGGGCATAAAGACACTAAACGAACAGGAATTTCTGGAAATACTCAAGAAGGCAAACATATGAAACTTATCGTGGGACTGGGCAATCCGGGGTTTTTATACGCCCGTAACCGGCATAACATCGGCTTTATGTGCGTGAGTCACCTTGCCAAGACGTACAGAATAGTCTTCGACAGGAAGCAGGGACACGCCCGTACCGGCATCGGGAACATCGGGCGGTATAAAGTGGTGGTAGCGCGGCCGCAGACCTATATGAACGCCAGCGGGGAAGCGGTAAGCGCCCTGCTAAAAAGACTCAACGTCAAGCCTGCCGACCTCATCGTGATTCATGACGATATAGACCTGCCGCCAGGGAAAATCCGGCTGCGATTGGGGGGAAGCTCCGGGGGGCACAAGGGCATCGACTCGATTATATCGCGTATCGGCACGCAGGACTTTTACCGCGTAAGGGTGGGAATCGGGCGGCCGGAGGGAGATAAGACTCCGGCTAAAGAGGATGCTGTTATCAGCTACGTCCTTAGCGATTTCACGCAGGAAGAAAAAAAGATAATCGACGAGACTATACCGCGGGTCAGCGAGGCTATTGCCTATCTACTTACGGCAGGCTTGACCGCCGCGATGAACAAGTATAATTGATAAATCAAAAATCAAATCTCAAAAGTTAAAACCTTTTTGCCCTGTTCAATCTCCAATGCTATAATAACAGCGTCAATCAAGGAGGCATCTTTGTTACAAAAAATGCCCGCATTCATCGGCGTTATCGGGGGGAGCGAGGTAAACCCGCAAATAGCACGAATAGCGGAAGAGGTGGGGCGGGAGATAGCGCGGCGGGGAGCGGTGCTGGTATGCGGGGGGATGGGAGGCGTGATGGAAGCCGCCTGCAGGGGTGCGAGCGAGGCGGGGGGATTAACCATCGGCATATTACCGGGAGATAACCGGAGGGAAGCCAACCCTTACGTCCAGATACCCATCATGACGGGCATGGGCTACGCGCGGAACGCGGTGGTGGTAAAGAGTTCTCATGCTGTTATAGCCATTGACGGGAGTTACGGCACGCTGACAGAAATCGGCTACGCCTTACAAAGCGGCATACCCGTTATCGGGCTTAATACATGGTCAATGGCGATTGACGATAAGCAAGATAAAAGCATCATCCAAGCGCAAAATCCTAAAGACGCCGTGGACAAGGCGATGGCTTTAACAGGTACAGACTGATTACTGTGTGGAGAGAGAAATGTCGACGATAAAGACAGTCAAAGCCAGGGAAATTTTAGACTCGCGGGGCAATCCCACACTGGAGGTGGAGGTAGAGCTTAAAGACGGCACGCTGGGCATGGCGGCCGTGCCCTCCGGCGCCAGCACCGGCAAGTATGAGGCGAAAGAGCTGCGCGACGGGGATAAGTCCCGCTACAACGGCAAGGGCGTCCTCAAGGCTGTAAATAATGTTAACAAGACCATCGCTAAAGCCATCGCCGGGATGGAGGTTACCGACCAAACAGCCATCGATAATGCGCTAATAAAGCTCGACGGTACAAAGGACAAGTCGGAACTCGGAGCTAACGCTATTCTGGGGACTTCGCTGGCAGTAGCCCATGCAGCGGCCAGTTTCAAAGGCGTACCGCTTTATATCTATTTAGGCGGCGACGGCACTTATGCCCTGCCCGTGCCGATGATGAATATTTTAAACGGCGGCAAACATGCCGTAAATTCTACCGATTTCCAGGAGTTCATGGTGGTACCGGCGGGGGCGAAGAGTTTCAGTCAGGCGATGCAAATAGGCGTCGAGGTCTATCAAGCGTTGAAGAAAGTACTTAAGGGTAAAGGTCTGAACACTAATGTCGGCGACGAAGGCGGTTTTGCCCCTTCCCTCCCCTCGAATAAAGATGCCGTAGAGGCTATCCTCGCGGCAATAGAGTCAGCAGGCTATAAGCCGGGCAAACAGTGCTACATCGCTCTAGACCCTGCATCCAGCGAATTCTATGAAAATGGCAAATACGTCCTCGCTAAAGAAGGCAAGACATTAACACCGGCGGAGATGGTTGATTATTATGTCAAGTGGTGTGCCGACTACCCTATCATTTCGCTAGAGGACGGCCTGGCGGAGGACGACTGGGAGGGGTGGCAACTGTTGACGCAAAGGCTGGGTAAAAAAGTCCAGATCGTCGGGGACGACCTTTACGTGACAAATGTGAGCCGCATTGCTAAAGGCATCGAGCTTAAAGCCTCGAACGCCGTCCTGATTAAGCCCAACCAGATAGGCACGGTGACCGAGACTTTAGAGGCGATTAAGACGGCGAAAAAAGCTGGCTGGGCGGCGATAATAAGCCACCGTTCTGGCGAAACGGAGGACGCGACCATTGCCGACCTGGCGGTGGGGCTGAATACGGGGCAAATAAAGACCGGCGCGCCTGCCCGCTCGGAACGCACTGCCAAATATAACCGCCTGCTGCGCATTGAGGAGGAGCTTGGCAGTGCCGCCGACTACGCCGGCATGAATGCGTTTTACAACATCAAAAGATAAAGAGCGCGGGTTTGAAAATCCTAAATAATATCGAAAATATACTATGAGATTGCCACGTCGTTCTTCTGCGGAAGGACTTCCTCGCAATGATAGAGAGAAAATATGACTGAAGTTTTTCCCGGTATTCACTGGCTTAAGATGCCCATAACACTAGAACAATCGACACTCGCCCATATCAATATCTACCTCGTTGAAGGCGATAAAGGCTACCTGCTAATCGATGCAGGGTGGAACACCGATAAATCCTTCAGCACGCTGCATAATTTCCTGATAAAAAGGGGTAAAAGCTTCCATGATATCAACCAGATAGTCGTCACGCATGTCCACCCCGACCATTACGGTATGGCGGGGCGGGTAAAAAAGCTTTCCGGAGCAACGATGGCGATGCACCACGTCGAAAAAGACTTCATCGAGCCGAGGTACGTCGCCATGGAAGAATTACTGCAAAAGACCGACCATATGCTCACAACCAACGGCACACCCGAAAAGGAAATGGTCATCCTGCGGGACGCCAGCCTAGACGTAGAAAAATATATCGTCCCAACAATTCCGGACAGACTCCTCCATGACGGCGATATAATAAAAAGCGGGGCTTTTACCTTCCGGGTGATATGGACACCCGGTCATTCCTCCGGGCATATTTGCCTTTACGAGCCGAGTAAAAAGATACTGTTTTCCGGTGACCATATCCTGCCGAAGATTACGCCTAATATCAGCGTGAACCCGCAGTCGATAGAAAACCCGCTGGGCAGGTATCTGGAATCTTTAAAAGACCTGCGGCAGCTCGACGTTAGCCTCACTTTGCCGGGGCATGACCAGCCTTTTAAAAATTTAAAGCAGCGTATCGACGAGATAATATATCACCACGGCTTGAGAAACCAGGAAATACTGGGGACGATAGCGCTCCGTGCCAGGACAGCTTACCAGATAGCTAAAGAGATAACCTGGGGGGATAACGGAGTATGGAAAGACTTACCGCCTTTCCATAAGCGGATGGCGGTCTTCGAAACACTGGCGCACCTGGAAATGATGGCGGCGGAGAGCCGCGTGGATAAACTACCGCGCAAGGGCGTCAATTACTGGAAAGAGAAGTGATATAATTTGGGCGTAATGAAAAAAATCGGTATTACCACCACCGTGCCGGTGGAAATCCTGCTCGCTACCGGGTACCAACCAGTTGATTTGAATAATGTCCTAGTATCCGCACCCGACCCAACGCGTTATGTCACCATCGCCGAGAGGGACGGCTTTCCGCTCAATTGCTGCGCCTGGATTAAGGGCATATACGGCGTCTGCCTGGATTCCGGCATTAACGATGTTTTGTGCGTCACCAGCGGCGACTGTTCCAATACCATCATGCTCATGGAAGTCCTAAAGCTTAAAGGTAAGAACGCCATGCCATTTGCTTACCCGGAACGACCGGATAAAGGAGAGATGGACTACGTGCTGGAAAAAATGGCGGCGACTTTCGGCACGACGCTGGAAGCGGCTAATAAAGTCCGACAGAAGATACAGTCGGCGCGTAACCTCGCTTTAAAGCTGGATGAGCTTACGTGGAAAGATAATAAAGCAAGCGGGTGGGAGAACCACCTGTGGCTGGTAGCGGCGTCCGACTTTAACGGAGACTATCTTAAATATAAGCGAGAATTGCAGGCGCTGATTGAAAAATGCGCTAACCGCGAGCCTTATCCTGATAAAGAAATAAGGGTGGGGTATATCGGGGTACCGCCGGTCTATGCTAAAGAGCTTTATCCCTATATCGAAAAGCACGGGGCGCGGGTGGTCTATAACGAGATACAGAGGCAGTTCGCCATGCCGTCTCCGGGCAAGTCACTGGTAGAACAGTATACCAATTATACTTACCCGTACTCACTTAATGAACGACTGGCAGACATCAAGACTGAAATAAAAAGGCGGCGTATCGACGGGGTAATTCACTATGTGCAGGCGTTTTGCCATCGGGGCATCGGGGACATCGTAATGCGGAGTAGTATAGATTTACCGATGCTGACGCTGGAAGGCAACGCGGAATTTTACCTCAACGGGCACGTTAAGACACGCATCGAGGCGTTTCTGGACATGATAGAACGAGGACGGCGGAAGAGGTGATTTTTTACGTATAAAAGTATTACAATATAATACAACCCTGTTAAAAGGAGGTTGAATTGAAAACCAGAATCGGCATCAACGGCTTCGGGCGCATCGGGAGACTTACCTTGAGAACAATACTCCAGCGCCATCAGAATGAAATAGAAGTAATGGCGGTTAACGACCTAGCAGATACCAAAACCAATGCCCACTTATTTAAGTGGGATAGCGTGTACGGGCGCTATCCGGGTGAAGTAACATCTAAAGATAAGTCAATTGTTGTCGATGGCAAAGAAATACAGGTATTATCCGAGCGCGAGCCGGGCAATATCCCCTGGAAAGACTACGGCGTAGATATCGTTATAGAGTCCACAGGTAAGTTCACCGATGCCAATAAAGCCAGGGCGCACACTAAAGGCGGCGCCAAAAAAGTCATCATATCCGCCCCCGCCGAAAAAGAAGACGCCACTATCGTCCTAGGGGTTAACGAAAAAACTTACGACCCCAAGAAACATCAAGTGATTTCCAATGCTTCCTGCACCACCAACGGCATTGCGCCGGCGGTCAAGGTACTGCATGAGAATTTCGTCGTAACCAAGGGGCTGATGACCACCATCCACTCTTACACCAATGACCAAGTGGTGCTGGATATCGTCCATAAAGATATACGCCGGGCGCGCGCCGCCGCTTTGAACATGATACCCACGACTACTGGCGCCGCGAAGCTGGTGGGCAAGCTGGTCGAGGGACTGGAAGGCAAGATTCACGGCATTGCCATGCGCGTGCCAACGCCTACCGTTTCAGTCATCGACTTCGTCTGCAACACCCAAAAAGACGTCAGTGTTGAGCAGGTCAATGAGGCGTTTAAGAAAGCCGCCGCCGGACAATATAAGGGTATCATTGAGTACTGTGAGGAAAAGCTTGTCAGTATGGACTTCAAAGGCAACGACCACAGCTGTATTATTGATGCTCCTAGTACCATGGTTATCGATAAGAACATGGTAAAAATACTCGCCTGGTACGATAACGAGTGGGGCTACAGCTGCCGGCTGGGGGATTTGGTAGTTTTTATAGCGAGTAAAGGACTTTAAAGAAAGCCAACTTAAGCCTATAGATAATCGTCATTAGATATTTGGTTTACTTTCGTAACGATTGACATCGTATTGCGTAATTACGTAAAATAAAGCAAAGAACCTTTTCCAAGGTGAGTAATGAAATTAGTTGTGGTTGGTTTCGGGCAGTGCGGCGGCAGAATAGCTGACGAATTCGCCCGCTTAAATAAAAGAGCACTAGGCTTGCGCGGTTTAAACCTCATCACCGGGGCTTATGCCGTCAATACGGATATAGCCGACCTCAGCGGGCTGACGACGATTAAGTCCAACTTCGAGCACCGAATACTTATCGGCAACAAAAAGACGCAAGGTCACGGCGTGGGAAAAATCAACGAGCTTGGCGCGGAAATCGCCCACGAGGATGCCGATAAGGTCATCGAGACAATCAGAAGCACAGAACACTTTGCCGAAACAGATGCATTCCTGCTTTGCGCAGGGGCGGCGGGGGGCACAGGTTCTGGCGCAATATCCATAATGACGCAGCAGATAAAAGAGCGCTACGTAGATAGACCGGTCTACAACCTTATAGTATTGCCATTCGAGCATGAGGTCGCTACGGAGGAAAGGACGGTATATAACGTAGCTACCTGCTTAAAGTCCAGCTATCTAGTGGCAGATGCCATATTTCTCGTCGATAACCAGAGATACGTGATGAAAGACGCTTCATTGATAAACAATCTTACTCGAATTAACATGATGATTGTGAAACCATTTTTCAATCTTCTTTGTGCCGGCGAAGAGAAAAGGACACGATACATCGGCGCCAAGATTCTGGATGCCGGGGACATCATCCAGACCTTAGTGGGCTGGACAACTATCGGTTACGGAAGGTCACAGACGGGAATATTCAAGTCGTTTCTCGGCGGGCCTCGCGACTTCCGTAAAAAAGCCTCGGAAACCCAGCGTGGCATTCACGCCCTTGATGAAGCTATAACCAGCCTATCCGTCAAGTGTAATCCGCTGGACTCAAAACGGGCGCTTTATCTGGTATCCGCTCCCGCCAAGGAAATCAATGTAGACCTGATAAAAGAACTCGGTACTTACATTAAAAATATGGCGCCAGAAGCCGTCATCAGGAGCGGCGATTATCCGAGAGAAAAAGGCAACCTGGATGTCACCGTAATTCTCTCGGAGATGAGCGATGTGGAGAAGGTAAGGAGCTATTTCGCCAAAGCCATCAGACTCATCGCCGAACTGAAGAAACGTCAAGAAGGCTTAGTAAGCACACAGCGAGAGATTGATGTTTCGATTAAAGACATTCCCTCGCTGTTATAAATTAACTATTCAGTTGTAAATACTATCGATAATCCCAACAGACCATTGTATTGGCGGTAATACTAAATTTTACCAGCCTGTATAAATCACGCTACACCTTTCAACGAACACAAACAGTCCTACCTGTAAGAATGATAGCCGGATTATAATAAACTATCTGGCTATCTTGGAGTAAATTTGCCAGGCCTGTTCGATAGTCTCGTCGCGAACCTGCCAGGCTCGCTCGATGGTGCTATCACGATTATTGGCGGCTTCGGCAATTGCCGCTTCATAAGCACTATCAGCAGACTTTACAGCGCTCTTATATTCTTCTTCAGCCTGCTGTATAGCCGCTTCCCGGGCGCTGGCGGCATTAGCTAACGCTTCCTCCCGCTGTTTCATCGCTTTAGCTACAGCAGAGGCATAAGCGCGAGTAGCCTGCTGTTCTGCCCGACGGTAGGCTTTAGCTACCTGCATTTCATTCTCGTGATAAGCCTTAGCGACCTGCCGCTCGGCGTCCATATAAGCGGCATAAGCCCTTTCGGCCTGACTCATTACTTCGTCGAGAGGATTGGTAGAGCGTTCTTCTTCTTCTTCTTTTGGTTCTTCAGCTTGGATGGCTTCTTCAGCCGCGTGACCTTTTTTCTTCTTGGTAGGCACCAGACACCTCCTTAATTTAGATTATCTTAATATTTTTATACAGATTCTATATAGTGCCAAGTATATTGCGCACTATGTAAAAAGTCAAACAAATTTTATATCTTGTAAAGAGTACTTTTATCCTAATTTATCACACGATTATTGGACAAGCAAGTTCTGGTTTTTAAGCCATTCTTAATCTTGATCGTCCTCATCCTTAGATTCTTCCTCATCAGGCTTTAATTTTTTAGCTTCATACATTTTAGAGAGCAGTTCCAGGCGCTCCGCCATCTTTTTTCTGGCTTCTCTGGGTGTTTCCCGAAGAGGTTCAACAGGTTTTTCTTTATGCATTTTGCCGAGTTTGCCTGTTTTATCTAATTTCTTTACCGATTCTTTCAAGGTATCGAGGACCGCCTTGGTATCCTCAATAGTGGCTTCGGTCTCTTCTTCAGTGTATTCCCTGGTTTCATCAACCGGCTGTTCCTCCGCAACTTCAGGGACAGGCTCCTCTTCTTTTTTCTTGCTCTTTTTAACAGCTTCCTCACGTGACTTCGAAGCAATTATATCGTCACCGATTTCTTCAGCGGCAGGTACAGGCGAGCCAGTGATTCTCCCGGTCACCCCGGCTGCTATATCCGTAGCTTCTTTGATAGCTTTTAGAGTTCTTTCCGCTGATTCTCTAGAAGCCCTAACGAGGGCATCAGTCACTTCGCGGGCAGTTTTTACCGCCGCTTCCGACGCCTCTCTGGTTTCAAGGCTGATTTGCTGCGCCCTGGCAATGGCCAACTGTATTTCTTTTTCTGTGGATTCAGCCAATTTTCTGACAGACGAAATAGTGCTATCGATAGTCTCACGGACAGTGTTTAATGCTTCTTCAGAAGCCTCGCGGGCGGAGTTATTTATTTCGTTGGCAGTTGCTATGATTTTTTCAGATTCTGTTTTTAAAGACTCGATAGCTTCACGCGCCGTCCTGGATGATTCTTCAGCCGATGCCCGGGAGGCATTGACAATTTCTTCAATGCGACTGATTAAGTCCCGGAGCTCTGCAGTAGTGGCAGCCGCTCTTTCCGAAACTTCTTTGCTTATCTGTTCAGCTCTAAAAATAGCCTCCTTTGATTCCACCACCGATTTTTCGGCCGCGGCTTCAGCAGCAGCGGCGGCTTTTTTCCCTTCTTCCTGGGCTTGTATGATAGCTTCCTGTATCGTTTTTACCGATTCATCGGCAGCTTTGACAGCATCGCTGCTGGCCTGTTCCGCCCTGGTAACAGCCTCCTGGAATTTGCGGGCGGCTTCAGCGGCATTTTCTTTAGCTTCTTGGCTGATGGCATCAGCGCGGGCAATAGCATCCTGGGCGGCTTTAGTAGCGGCTTCCGTAGCCTCATGTGTTTCACGGGCTACTTCTTCAACTCGTTTAATCGTTTCCTGAGCGGCTTTTTGCGCTGCTTCAACAGCCTGCTTCATTTCACGGCTGATAGCCTCAACACGATTCATAGTTTCCTGGGATGTCCTGTGTGAAGATTCAGCCAACTCACGAGCAACAGTACTAATAGTTTCGGCGCGTTTGGCGGCTTCTTCCGATACCCTAGCGGCAATTTCAGCACTTTCCCTGGTTGACTTACTGACTTTTTCAGCTTTTATGCTGGTCTCTCTGGCGATTTTATTGGTATTATCAGCGGCGTCTTTAGCTTCTTTAGCTAAACGTTCAGCCCGCGTGGTAACTTCTTTAGCAACTTTAATAGATTCTTCGGCTGCTTCCTTAGCGGATTTTACGGCTAATTCAGCTTTACTGAGTGCATCTTGAGATATCTCTCTGGCAGATTCAGCTGTTTTTTTAGCTTCACGGCTTATCTCTTCGATACGGCTCAATCCGGTTTGTGACAGCATTAATGCAGACTCGGCGGACTGCATGGCATCCCGGCTGATTTTTTCTGCCCGGGCGATAGCTTCCTGAAAAGCCTTAGCCATAGCCTCGGTGGTCTGCTGGGGGCGTTTAGCAACTTCTTCGGCTTTTTTAATAGCCTCATCGGCGGCCCTCAAGGTCGCCACCATAGCTTCCTTGGATTCGCGGCTGATTTTTTCCGCGCGGTCGATAGCATCCTGGGCGGCTTTAGCCGCTGCTTCGGCGGCCGCCGTGGCTTCTTTACCGATTTGCTCGGCACGCATAGCCGCCTCGATTGCCGTTTTGGTCGACCTTCCAGCTGCTTCTTTGGCAGCACGGCTTAAAGCTTCAGCCCTGGCTACCGCTTTTTCAAAATCGGTAATGTTGTTTTCTAATTCCTGTAACTCCGGCGACATTACCTCGTCCTTTTTTGATAACTATCTGTTATCAGCATAGACTATTATATTATCCGCACGCCAGTTTTTCAATAAACATATCTATCTTATAATAAATATCTATCTAATAATGAGTATGAAACGTTATAATAATTAGTACTAACTTAAAAAATACTTCGATGAGGATAATTGACATTATCATTTTATTGTGTAAAAATAACATAAATTTATAAAGTGAGGTGAAATATGAAACTCGTAGTTCTCGGCCTGGGACAATGCGGCGGCCGAATTGCCGACGAATTCGCCCGGCTTAATGGTAAAGCTAAAGCAAGGCGCGGTATGACCATAGTTACGGGATGTTTTGCGGTAAATACCGATGCTGCCGATTTAAGCGGTCTATCCAGCATCCCTAAAGACCATCGGCATCGCATACTTATAGGAGCACGCAAGACCGGCGGCCACGGCGTGGGAAAAATCAACGAACTGGGCGCTGAGATTGCGAAAGAGGATTCCGATAAAATCATCGAAAACCTGCGTAATACCAAGAAATTCTTCGAGACCGATGCTTTTATGCTTATCGCCGGGACAGCCGGCGGCACCGGTTCCGGAGCAATTTCCGTAGTCACGCAGCACCTGAAGGAACGCTATATCGATAAGCCGATATGGAACCTGCTAGTCTTACCTTTCGAGCATGAAGAAACGACGGAAGAGCGGACGGTATTCAATGTAGCCACCTGTCTCAAGTCCTGCTACTCGGTGGCCGACGCCGTTTTCCTAGTTGATAACCAGAGGTATGTCAGGAAGGATTCCTCTCTCCAGACCAACCTTACCAAGATCAATGCCATGATTGCCGACCCGTTTTATAACCTGCTCTGCGCCGGCGAAGAGAAAAAGTCCAGATACATCGGCGCCAAGCTGATTGATGCCGGAGATATTATACAGACCGTAGTAGGCTGGACAGTCATTGGCTACGGCAAGACAACCGCACCGCTGTTCAAACTGCCGGAGTTGAGGAGTGATTTCCGTAAGAAAGGCGCCGAAATCCAGAAGGGCATCCAGGCGATGGATGAAGCCATCAGCGAACTATCGTTGAAATGTAATCCCGCCGATTCGCGGCGAGCCTTATATCTGGTATCCGGGCCTGCCAAGGAAATGAACATGGATATGATTAAGGAAATCGGCGATTACATGAGAGATATAGCACCGGAAGCTATTATACGGAACGGCGATTATCCTCGGGAAAGAGGCGTGGTGGATGTTACCGTGCTGCTTTCCGAGCTTAGCGACGTAGAGAAGGTGAGGGACTACTATCTCCGCTCCACCGATCTCATCCCCGAGTTCAAGAAGCGGCAGGAAGAGACCGAAGATAAACTAAGGGCTCTGGAGGACGTTTCTAAAGATATTCCTTCGCTGCTATGAAAATAATAAGAAATATAAGAAATATCAGTTTGAAAGGGGGGCGTTAAAAACCCCCCTTATCTTTTTCCTAATGAATTGTAAATATAAAACAAAAATACCTAAAATTTCTACTTGGGTAATCTCTATTTTTGGGGTATAATAGAGCCGTAATGGCTTCTCAAGTATTTTATCGCAAGTGGCGGCCGCAGCTTCTTTCAGAAGTCATCGGGCAGGAACATGTGACCAAAACTCTGCTCAACGCCCTGGTAAACGAACGCGTCTCACACGCCTACCTTTTTTGTGGTCCGCGGGGTACCGGCAAGACCAGCACCGCCCGGGCTCTAGCCAAGGCGATTAACTGCCTGACTAACGGCAAGGGCGAACCATGTAACAACTGCGAGATGTGCCAGGCGATTACCGAAGGTAGGGCTTTAGATGTGATTGAAGTGGACGCCGCCAGCAATACCGGCGTCGACGATATACGCAACCTGCGTGAAAGGGTAAATTATGCCCCCAACCAAGCGCGGAAAAAGGTCTATATCATCGATGAAGTCCACATGTTGAGTACCAGCGCCTCCAATGCCCTGCTCAAGACGCTGGAAGAGCCGCCACCGCATGCCATCTTTATCCTGGCGACCACCGAAGTACAGAAATTGTTGCCGACTATTCTCTCCCGCTGCCAGCGCTTCGATTTCCATCGCCATACACAGGCGAATACCGTGGCTGAATTAACGAGAGTATGCAAAGGCGAAGGTATAAAAGCCGAACCGGAGGCGTTAAAGCTCCTCGCCAGAGCGGCAACGGGCAGTATACGTGATGCGCTCAATCTTTTACAGCAACTGGTTACCTTTTACGGTAACGACGTTAAGCTCCAACAGGCGCAGGCGATGCTAGGCATTTCCGGCGACCAGCGCTCCAAGGAACTGGTCAAACATATCATCAATAAAGATACCGCCGCAGGAATTACTACTCTCAATAACGTCAATAACGATGGGCTAGACCTGCGGCAGTTCCACCGGGAAGTCGTGGAGTTCTTAAGACTGCTACTGCTGGTCAAGACCGGCTCAAGCGAGTCGTTAGAGCTTACCGCCGAAGAAACTAGAGAGCTTAAAGAAGTAGCAAATAAAGCCAACCTGTCTCAAATATTAAAAGCCGTCAAACGTTTCGGTCAGCTTGAGCTTAATCTGGATAATTATTCGACACTTCCGCTGGAACTAGCGATAGTCGATGCTACACTGCCGGACATGGAAGTGAAAGCAGATTCCGTACACAGAGTCGAGTCAGAACAGGTAACTAAAAAACCAATGCCGCCTAAAGTTTCGGCGCCAACTACCGAGCAGAAGCCAGTAAAAACAGAGGAGAAAAAGTCCCGTAATCCCGAAACGCCGGTAGCGGGGAATTACACGATTGCGGAGAAACCTGTTATCCAGAAGTCAGAAAGTCAAGAGGTAAATCCGCTTGCCAGCGGCAGCGCCATCGAGCAACTACAAGGACAATGGAGCAAAATGATTAATGAAGCGCCGGAAGGTCTGGGCAAGACCCCGGCGGCAGCTCTATTAAGGAGCGCCCGGCCCATATCCATCGAAAACGACATATTAGTTGTATCCGTCAAGCACCAGTACCATAAAGAGAAAATGGACATTATGGAAAACCAGAGAATTGCCGATAAAATAATCAGCAGCTTCATGGGACGTCCCTGCAAGGTACGCTGCGTTTACGAACATGAAAATAACCATCTGGTAAAAGCAGCTTTAGAGATGGGAGCCCGTGTCATCGAAGCGGAGGAAAAATGAATAAAAATATAATGCAGCAGGCCCAAAGATTACAGGCTATGTTTTTAAAGGCACAAGAAGAGCTAGCTACCCTTACCGTTGAGGGAAGCGCCGGGGGTGGGATGGTAAAAGCAGTTATGACCGGCCAGGGGCAAATACAGTCGATTAAAATATCGCCGGAAGCAGTCAACCCTCAAGAAATAGAAATGCTCGAGGACATGGTGCTTGCCGCAGTTAAAGACGCCACCGCTAAAGCAAAGGAAGCTTCCGATAAAAAACTGGGCGCACTTACAGGGGGAATAAAAATACCGGGATTGATGTAGGATGTTAGCTCAAAGCTCAAAAATGATAAACTGAACTGTCATTGCGAGACCAGCCCTTTAATCCCTTATCCTTGAAGGACGGCGAAGCAATCTCATAACAATGGATAGGCAATATTATGTCTATATCATGACCAACAAATGGAATAGGGTGTTGTATACCGGAGTAACCAACGATCTCATAAGAAGGGTACAGGAACACAAGAAGAAGATAACTAAAGGATTTACCAAACGATACAATGTTGATAAATTGGTCTATTACGAAGTCACGGAAAGTGTTGAGAGTGCTATTCTTAGAGAGAAACAAATCAAAGGCGGTTCGAGAAACGATAAAATACAATTGATAAACACAATGAATAATGGGTGGCGCGATTTGTTTAGTGAGCTATGAGATTGCTTCGCCTCCCGATAATGTCGGGATGGACTCGCAATGACAATAATGACTTTTGAGTTAATATACAAAGGAGTAAATTGTCTAAGCAAGAACCCACTACCCCCGCCAACGACGCCATCGGCAGACTGGTGCAGGAGTTCAGCAAGCTGCCGGGCATAGGACCGAAGAGCGCCCAGCGTATTACCTTCCACCTGCTGCGCTCCCCGGAAGAAAAGGCTAAAGCCCTTGCCGAGGCGCTGGTTTCGCTTAAGAAGCGGGTCAACCTCTGCTCTATCTGCTGCAACGTTACGGAGAGCGACCCCTGCCCTATCTGCCGCAATAGCCAGCGTGATGCCACCACGGTCTGCATCGTCGAGCAACCGCAGGACATCCTGGCTTTAGAGCATACGGGAGTCTATAAAGGTCTTTACCACGTTTTACACGGCGCAATTTCCCCCACCGAGGGCGTCGGCGCTGATGATATCCGCACCAAGGAACTACTCGCCCGACTCGATAAAAACACGGTAAAAGAGGTCATTCTTGCTACAAATACCAACACGGAAGGCGAGCAGACCGCCATGTACCTTTCCCAACTTATCGCTCCCCTCGGCATTAAAGTTACGCGCCTTGCCCGGGGACTACCCTTCGGCACCGAACTAGAATACGCCGATGATGTTACGCTCGCGAGGGCTTTAGAAGGAAGGCAGGAGTTTTAAATTATCTCCAGCCTTTTTGACTTGCCCCAACTGTTCAGTTAATATCAAATTGACAGGGAGGGGCAATTTCTTTGAGCCATTATTACGGCGGTTCTCTATTTTCTGACGACCCCGAGAGGCGAAAATGGCAGAATCCGGAAGCCATATTTGCCGAAATAGGGGTGAAATCGGGAATTACGTTCGCAGATATAGGATGCGGGGGCGGTTTTTTCGCCCTGCCGGCGGCGCGTATGGTAGGTAAAAAGGGTAAAGTCTATGCCCTAGATGTCAATCAATCATTGATAACGTCCGTGAAAAAACAGGCGGAAAGAGAAGGACTGAAAAACCTTTTTCTAACTGCTGGCAGAGCCGAAGAGATAATCGTTTGCGAAGGTTGCGCCGATATCGTCTTCTTCGGAATATCGCTTCATGATTTTCAGGACCCGGCTAAAGTCCTCGCCAACGCAAGGAAAACCATTAAGCCTGCCGGCAGACTTATAAATCTCGATTGGAAAAAAGAAGAGATGCCGGTTGGTCCGCCTCTGAGAATAAGATTCGATATAAAAACAGCGGCGCGTTTAATTAAAGCAGCCGGATTTACTATCGAATTTATAAAAGACAGCGGTCTATACCATTACCTAGTCATTGCAAGACCAGTAAAATAAGAAGATGAAATAGATTATGTCAGACCCGCGTGAATATCAAACAGAAGCCGTCGTCATTAAAAAGACGAAGCTTGGTGAGGCGGATAGCATCCTTACTTTCTTTACTCCCCGCCTCGGCAAGATACAGGGCTTTGCCAAGAGCTTGCGCAAGCCCAAGAGTAAAATGGCAGGTCATCTGGAATTACTCACTTACAGCAATGTATCTTTTTCACGGGGTCGCGGCAATATTGATACAATTACCGGCGCGCAGACAATCAACGCTTTTTTCCCTCTTAAAAACGACCTCTGGTTAACGTCCTGCGGGCTTTACGTCGCTGAACTGGTGCACCAGTTTGCTGCTGAACGCCAGGATAATTACGCCCTTTTTCAGCTTATGCTGGATACACTTACCCGACTCTGCGAGGCGGAAAATAAAGAGCTCGTCCTGCGCTACTTCGAGGTACACTTACTGGAAAGCGCCGGTTACCGCCCCCAGCTCCATGAATGCGTTACCTGCCATAAAGCGCTGGCACAGACTACCAACTATTTCAGTCCGTTCGCTGGCGGCATGGTATGTCCGGAATGCAACCTGAACCAGCCTTTTTCCTATGCACTTTCCGTAAACGCACAGAAAGTTATGCGCTTATTACAGAGCGACGACTACGCCACCGTCGAGCGAGTGAAAATAGATGCCGCGCTGGGGCGGGAAATAGAAAACGTTATCAGCGGCTACTTTAAGTACCTTCTGGAGAAAGAGGTAAAGTCCGCCGCCTGGCTGGATAGTTTAAGAGAACAAAGACTGCAGTTTGAACGTTGAAATCCACGCTCTTTCGAAACTCACTCTCACCTAGCCTCTCCTATCAAGAGAGAGGAAAGAACGGGTCGAAACTAAAATCCTCTCCCGGCTTCTCTCCCCTTGCGGGAGAGAAAAGAGTGAGGGATAATTTAGAGTTTCGCCGACGTCCTGTTTTTAGATACAGATTACCAGAACAACTTTACTTAATTACCTTCGCCCCAACATAAGGCTGTAACACTTCCGGTACGACAATGGTGCCGTCAGCTCGCTGGTAATTCTCTATTATAGAAATCATGATACGCGGCAGAGCCAGTCCGGACCCGTTAAGCGTATGGACGAACTGGGGCTTGGCATCCGGGGCGGGGCGATAACGCACGTTGGTACGCCTGGCCTGGAAATCGCCGCAGTTGGAGCAGGAGCTGACTTCCAGCCATTCCTGGCAGCCGGGCGCCCAGACATCAATATCATAGGACTTATTGGCGGCAAAGCCAATTTCGCCGGTACAGAGTAAACGGACACGATAGGCCAGCCCAAGTTTCTGGCAAACATCTTCGGCATCACTTAACAATTTTTCCAATTCATCATTGGAAGTCTCCGGAGTGACGAACTTATAAAGCTCCACCTTATCGAACTGGTGGCCCCGCTTTAGACCGCGAGTATCTTTACCGGCAGACATTTTCTCGCGGCGGAAGCAGGCGGTATAAGCGCAATAATAAATGGGCAGTTCTTCAGCTGACAGAATTTCATCGCGGTGGAGGTTGGTGAGAGGGATTTCTGCCGTGCCTACGAACCAGTAGTCCTCTTCGGCATCGTGATAGATATTATCGGCGAGTTTAGGTAACTGTCCTGCGCCGACCATGCATTCCCTTTTTACCATGTAGGGCGGGTATATTTCTTGATAGCCATGCTCTCTGGTGTGCAGGTCGAGGAAGAAGGTGATAAGGGCACGCTGAAGCCTGGCACCCATCCCTTTAAGTATATAAAAGCGCGTGCCGGAAATCTTTACTCCCCGCTCAAAATCGATAATTTTCAGGTTTTCACCGAGCGTCCAGTGCGGTACGGGTTTAAAGTCATACTTTTTAGGCTCTCCCCACGTACGAACGATAACATTATCGCTATCTTCCCTACCGACGGGTACATCAGGCTGGGGGATATTGGGTATCTGGAGGAGCAATTCTTCAAGCTGTTTATCCAGTTTATTGACTTCATCTTCCAGGGTTTGTATTTCAGCGCGGAGGGCGCGGCCTCTTTCCTGGGCTTTTTCCCGCTCTTTAGAGACGACTTTTCTTTCCTGACGCAGGTTATCGAGCTTAACGATGTTCCGGCGACGCTCGGCATCCAGACGCAGGATATCATCGAGAGGAGCGCTGTCGTGACGGTCGCCTATAGCCTTACGGACGATATCCGGGTATTCTCTGATGATTTTTATATCAAGCATGCGTCTTCTCCTTGGTTTTCAACTCTATCACCAGTATCCCCTTACCTTTGATAATTGGAAATTATTTTAATAAGATATTATCTTCGTAGCCGATGATGTTGCCGGTCTTCGGGTCGATTTGATAGCGGAAATTCCTTGTCTCTTTAGTCATCAAACCTTTTTTAACTTCAATCGCGCCCTCAACGTCCAGGAATTCTTGCTGCCCGGCCGCTGAATACCAACATTTACGGAAGGCGATGTTTTTAAGTTTGGCGCCGTATCGAGTTTCCATCGCCCTTTTCACAAGCATTTCCGCAGCGGGAACATCGGGTACTTTTTTTTCTTCTACCATCGTCGCCTCCTTAATTGAAGTACTATAGCCTTTATTCTTTCTCCCTCAACTGGGGGAAAAGAATTACCTCTCTTATTGACTGCTGATTCGTCAATAGCATCACCAGTCTATCGATGCCGATGCCCAGTCCACCGGTGGGGGGCATGCCGTATTCTAAAGCGGTGAGGAAGTCCTCATCGATAGTCCATTTTTCCTCATCGGCGCCATGGCGCTCCTGCATCTGCCCGATAAAGCGCTCACGCTGTAGAATAGGGTCGTTAAGCTCGGAATAGGCATTACCTAATTCCAATCCGCCGGCATAAGCTTGGAAACGCTCTGCCACTCTTTCTTCATTAGGCTTGTTTTTTGCCAGGGGCGACATGGAAACAGGATAATCGTAAACGAAGGTAGGCTGGACAAGTTTGGGCTGGACAAAGGTTTTAAGAAGCTCGTCCACCAGCTTAGCCCAGTTTTTCTGTGGGTCAACTTCCTCCATTATGGAACGCATTTTCTCGCGGAGTCCATCGGCGGTGGGATACACCACGAAGTCGATGCCGCTGTACTCTTTGATGGCATCACGTAAAGTGACGCGACGCCACGGGGGCGCCAGCTTGATAATATCATTGTCATACTTAATTTCCGTCGTGCCCAGCACCTGTTGCGCCACGAAAGGGACCATTTGCTCTACCATCTCCATAACGTCGGTATAGTCGGCGTATGCCTCGTAACTTTCCAGCATGGTGAACTCCGGATTATGCCCGGTATCGATGCCCTCGTTACGGAAGATACGCCCAATTTCGTAGACCTTATCGAAACCGCCGACAATCAGTCGTTTTAGATGAAGTTCCGTAGCGATGCGCAGGTAAAGGTCCATGTCGAGGGCGTTATGGTGGGTGATAAAGGGGGTGGCTAAAGCGCCGCCGGCGGCAGACTGGAGAACCGGGGTCTCTACCTCGATAAAGCCTCGCTGGTCGAGGAATTGCCGCATGGCAGATATAATTTTACTTCGTACTTCAAAAACCTTTTTTACCCCCGTATTGGCGATGAGGTCGATATAACGCTGGCGGTAGCGTATCTCGGTATCACTTAAGCCATGCCATTTTTCCGGAAGAGGGGTGAGTGATTTCGCCAGCAGGGTAAAACCGGTGACGGAAATAGTTGGCTCGCCAGTACGGGTACGCATTAACGTACCAGCCACACCGATAATATCGCCAATATCAAGGTTTTTAAATAATTCCAGGTCGGCTCCTTTATAGTTAGCTGTCTGAAACAGGAGTTGTATCTTGCCAGAACCATCACGGATATCGATGAAGGTAGCTTTACCCATTTTCCTTATTGCCATTATACGCCCGGCAACATTAACAGGTTCCGACCTTGTTTTGCCGCCTGCCTCCTGTGCTTCAAGTTGTTTTATCGCTTCAAGCGCCGTATGACTCTGGTTAAAGCGATGGGGATAAGGGTCGATACCGCGTTGCCGGAGACGCTCCAGCTTTTGTTTTCTCTGTTCACCAATATCATCGAGTTTTGACGGCATATTTTTTACCTGCCTGTACAACTTTATGTTTTCCTTATTTAAAACGGGGATAAGTTACGACTAATTATATGTTATCCGAGGATTATGGTAAAGAGGAGAATGACATTATGTTATAAAGTAAACAGAAATTTTTAAAAATTCCAATATAAACATTCTTTTTGATATTTCCACTTGACACAAATAATATTTTTTTATATGATACCTAGTAATTCTATGCATGTTGCTAAAGGAGGTAAATTTAAATGCGCGTACTTGCAGTAATCGTCATCATTCTGGGCTTGGCCGGACTTGTCTTCGGCATTCTTTTCCTGCCCAAAGCAAGCTCGGCGGAACAGGCAGTCGCCGATTCATTGGCACCTAAACTAACAGTTGATGCACTTGATGTTACTTACGACAACATAGACACGCAGGTAAGAGCGATGGCGGGTACCGAACCGCAGTATCTCGGACTTTTCGCACAGCGTACATCTCTAGGTTTGGCTAAGTCCAACATGGGCACTGCCTCTTTAGTCAGGATGCTTGGCATCGTGAATATACTGATAGGTCTGGGGCTTATGGTTTCCGGCTTCGTCCTGCTACGTAAAAGCTCTGCATAAAATTTATATAATACTAAATAATACAATACAATAACATTTACGCCTCATCGGTGGATTTATATTAACCAATATTATCTGCCGATGAGGTATTAGTATTTTCACATGGCAATTTCTCAAGCCAGTCTGTATAATACTTGCACGTGTTTACAGACGACTAAAGGAACAGGAGCGAACATATGGCAGCCAAACAGTATGAAGTAGTCATTAAGCTTATATCCAACCAGCACCCCTGCCATTCCGGCCATAAAATCGGTGATGAGTGGGTTTTCAGTTATTTTACCCCACCCAATATGTGCAGTCTAGCGTATAATGCCCTCTACCCTGTAGCCCTGGCGCTAAGTATAGGCGGGACTTTCGCCTGGCAGGAAGACCCTGACGTTATAACTTTGGCCTGCCCTGACCCAGAAGTACACAATATCTTTGAACTACGCCGCCGCCCGATTAAAAACAGATAATTTTATACTTTACCTTTTCTTCGGTCTTCTTAGCAGTACGGATATTATCAAGGTGTTCCGCGATATGGCGATATCATGAGAAACAACGTCCCAACCCTCTGGCACCGCTTCAGGTAAATGAATAAAAATGTCCTCCAGCGTTTTAGCCAGCCCCTCCTGGTCTTCAACACGGGTAAAATGAGGGTACCTTCCCGCCTCTTCCGGGCTGACATATTCCACCATTATCTTATATTCGTAAGGATGACCTTTCATCGCTGCCCTCCCTACTAAAGCTTTTCACCACTGTTATATCCCCCGCCTAGAATAATGTCAAGCTCGGTAATGCCGACGCACATAGAAAATTCTCGACTGTCAAGTTATAATAATTATGTCTGCCTTTAATGCAGAGGAAAGAAGCCGGCAAATAACATATGCGGCGTTTTACTCCGCCTTCATGGGTCTCAATACCGCTCTGTCTAGCATCTATCAATCTGCTTTCCAACATGAGTTATGAAACCTCTAATGTCTTTATTGCGCTCTACGCCCAAGAAAAAGGCTCAACGGACCTGCAAGTAGGCTTAATTGCCGCGACCTCCGGTATTGCCTTCCTCGTATCTTCGCTGCTGTTTGGAAGACTATCGGACGTTCACGGCAGGATAAGTTATATTCGTATCGGGCTCGGCTTAACGCCGCTGGCTTATCTTTCGCAGGTTTTTGCTAATTCGCCGATGACGCTGCTGGCAGCCAGAGGATTTGTCGGTTTTGCCATCGGCCTCAACGCCTCGGTCATAATGGCTTATACCTACGAAAATCAAAGACAAATAGGCAGTTTTATCTCTTACGGGGCGCTGGGGTGGCTAATCGGGGCATTGATAGCGTTAATGGTTAAAGATTATATGGCATTATTCATCGTCAGTGCTGTTGCGGCTTTCTTTGGTTTTCTTATATCCTTCCTGCTTGAAGAAAAGCCGACCAGCCATATGCGAGTAGCCATGTTCCCGGCAACGCTAATAAAAGCCGACTATAGGGTATATCTGGCATTTTTCTTAAGGCAACTGGGAGGAAACGCCATCTGGACAATCTGGCCGCTTTACCAGACCGGTATCGGAGCGACGAAATTATGGATAGCCCTTGTGGAAGTGACTAATATGGTGGGGCAAATAGTGTTCATGCGCTTTATCGAGAAGTTCAATCCCGCCAGGATGTTCCAGATAGGACTGCTAACCTCGGCGGGGGTCTTTATAGCTTATGGTTTAGCCAATCGTTACTGGCAATTGATACCGATTCAGCTGGTGCTGGCTTTCGCTTATTCCAGCATGTTTGTCGGGGCATTAAGCTACCTCTTAAACCGCCATCCGGAATATGGCACCATAGCCGGATTAATGAATTCCGCCAATGCTTTGTCCGGCGTCTTCGGGCCTTTTATCGGGGGCGGCGTTTCCCAAGCATCGAGTTACGCCACATTAATGTATGTGAGTGCCGGAATCACATTACTCGGCTCGATGACAGCGAGGGGGCTTCAAGTAAAGAAAAAATCATGATGCCCTTGTCATTAACAATGATGTAAGGTAGAATTTGAAAGTCCGGAGGGGTGGCCGAGCAGACTATGGCGACGGTCTTGAAATCTGTAAGTCGTTATGTTGATAGGTGATTTTGAAGCTGAAATAGTATCATCAAATCCAGACGGTCAGGCGTATTTCGTGTGTAAAATGCCGACCAGTGATGTCCTATAAAATTTGTTCCGTTAGCAAAATGTTAGCAAAAAATATGTTATAACTGTCTTAGTTTTTTCTACGTATCAACTTTAAACATTTTGGACAAAGGTTATCTGTCTAGTAAAAGCAACCAGATTTTAGCCTTATTCAACGTCCCATGGCCACATAGACAATAACATTTTAATAGTGGGTTAGCAAATAATCCTGCATTTTCAAAGATGATGAGACTATAATCCGAGGCAGACGGAATGATATACTATGTCAGGTGATTGGAAGATGATTAATATTCCTCGAACAATGAGCACGCAGCATCCGGATAATGCTAAAATGCCATCCTTTGTTCATGGTAGTGTAATAGGTGGTGAAGACGAAATCGTGGAAGCATATTTAGCATTTTCACAACTTGGATGTCAGGAGCAGATGTGGGATTTTGAGGGGAAAAAAGCCCTACCATGGGTAGTTTCTGAGCTCCTGACAAAAGACCCTGATTTTTTCAGGAAACATCAGTTGGGCAAAGAAATTTTCCTTACTTTTAGAATTCCTAATCCTGAGATAGAAAAAGTAGAGGCTAAAATGGTGCCTGAAGTATTAGAGAGTATTCCTCGTTGTTATGATACGGCTCAGTCCATATACGGAAAAAACCACCCACCCGTTTTCGAGGTGATCCTACCGATGACCAGCTCTTCAGAACAGTTGAATCGAGTATATTACTACTACCGCGATTTCGTCATCAAGAAAAAAGACCTCACACTTTTTCCTGATGATAGTGTTTCGATTAGCCAATGGCTTGGGGATTATAAACCGGAAAAAATCAACGTGATTCCATTATTTGAAGATTTGCCCTCGATGTTGAATGCCGACCGTATCGTTGCCAGCTACCTGAAAGATAAAAAAGTAGAATATCAACGAGTATTTCTGGCACGTTCAGATCCGGCGTTGAATTATGGAGCTCTAGCAGCCGTACTATTACTTAATGTTTCTCTCCAACGCCTATACAAACTTGAAAGGACAATCGGTATTCCTATTTACCCGATTCTGGGAGTGGGCTCTCCGCCTTTTAGGGGAAACTGTAAGCCCTCCAATGTAAAAAGCATGATCCGGGGCTACCGGAGTTGTCAGACATTTACCATCCAGTCAGCTTTTAAATATGATTGGCCATCAGATGTTGTTTCTGCTGCAATCACTGAGATTAATTCAACTCCCCGGGGTAATCCTTTACCGGTTAATGAGGAGAAATCAAATTCTGTTATTAAAAAGACGATATCTGCCTATCAAGAGCAGGTTCCTGAAATAGCATCTTTAGTAAATCAATTGACGTCTTTCCTTCCTCAGCGTCGCCTTCGGAAGCTTCATATTGGGCTTTTTGGCTATTCTCGAAATGTTGGTAATATCCATTTGCCGAGAGCTATCCCCTTTTGTGCCAGTTTGTATTCAATTGGGCTCCCTCCGGAATTATTGGGATTATACTCTTTGAACAAAGAAGACCTTGAGATCATCAAGGAAGTCTACCCCAGTCCCTATTTCGAAGAAGATTTCAGGGATGCTCTAGCCTTTTATAATCCTAAAGCTCTTTCTCTCTTAATCCCAAAAATGAGGAAGCAAATCGAAAAGACGCTGAGAGTTGTAGGATTTCAGACAAATTTAGAGCACGAAGACATAACATCTCAAATCATCAAATGCCTACAGAATAACCAAACCGACCATCTTCCTGAACTGGTTCTTGAAGCTGCTCAAATCAGGAGATTCCTTGGGTAGACTCAGGGAAAACGAAGTACAAAATTGTTAAATTATAGCCATCATGGAAATTCATGCCCTTGGTTGGCAGTTGGTTGACAATATTGCCTTCGTTACAGTATCATACAAGAAATTGAATATTTACTAGGGGAGCTGAAAGGCTGAGAGTCCTGAAAGGGACAACCCTCATTACCTGATCTCGATAATGCGAGCGTAGGGAAGTGAGAGATGTTAAACCAGAAGGCTAATTATATTTCAGCTTCTGGTTTTTTATTTGGCCTTACTTATTTCAGACTAGCTATTGCCCGGGAGTCATCAGGAAAACTATGATCGATAATAATTAAAAATAATATTTATTAATCACAAGGAGGTATCTCAATTGGATGAAATAATCATTTCTAAAGCTATCGTTGAAGACTATACTAGAGAACTTCTCGATTCCATGGAGGTAGATGTGGCTATAGTCGGTGCCGGTCCTTCAGGCTTAGCCGCCGGTTACTATCTTGCCAAAAAGGGAATAAAAAACGCCATTTATGAAAGAAAATTAAGTGTTGGGGGAGGAATGTGGGGCGGGGGTATGATGTTTAACCGGATCGTTGTCCAGCCCGAGGCGAAGGAAATCCTGGATGAGTTCGGTATTGCAGCTAAAGAATATCAGAAAGGTTATTATGTTGCCGACTCGATAGAAGCTGTTTCTGCCCTTTGTTATCGGACGGTAAAAGCCGGTACTCGTATTTTTAATCTGATAACGGCCGAAGATGTCATGATTAGAGAGGATGACAAGGTCACCGGTTTGGTATTGAACTGGAGCGCAGTTTCTTTAGCCAACTTGCATGTTGATCCACTGACTATCCGGTCAAAGCTAGTAATAGATGCTACTGGACACGAAGCCCAAATATGTAACCTAGTTGCCCGCAAAACAGGTCGAAAATTAGCCACCACCACAGGGGGAGTCATGGGGGAAAAACCGATGTGGGCTGAGATAGCGGAAAAGGAAACCGTCGCCTATACCAGAGAAGTATATCCCGGCCTAATAGGGGCAGGTATGGTGGTCAATGCTGTTTTTGGCCTGCCGCGCATGGGACCTATTTTCGGTGGTATGCTTTTATCCGGTAAGAAAGCTGCTGAACTTGCCGCCAATTTGCTGAAATAAGATTCACTTTGTAGCAAAACCTCTTACCCTTCCATTGGAGTCATGGTGAGGAGTTTCTTGACGATCTTGGGATATTTAGCGATGAAGAGCAGCTCATCTTCAACCAGGGGTTTATGCCCCTGCACATTAGCATACCGTACCAGCTCCAGAATTTCATTCGCTTCTTCGCGATTAGAAAATGTTACCGCCATTTTGCCCATAAGATGGGTGAAGCCAGAAATGCCGCTATACTGCCCGGCGATGATTTCTCTTCCTGTCTCAACCATGATTGGCTCGCCCCTGCCCAATTCTCCAAAACCGTAGAGTTCGTAATTTTCAGGGTCTTTCAGGACGCCATCGGCGTGAATGCCTGAGGAATGAGCAAAGGCGTTCGCTCCGACGCCGGGCTGGTTGATGGGAATTGGGACGCCAAAAGCATATTCAGCGAACCTGGCAATTTTGAAGGATTTGGATAGTATTATTCTATTTCCCAGATAGTATTTTTCTCCGAAACCCTTTGATTTCGTAACAGCGAGCACCGTGGCGATAAAATCAGCGTTACCGGCTCTTTCGCCAATACCGTTAACGGTAGTATTAATATAGACGTCCTGTCCACCGTCAATAGCGCCTTTCGCCCCGGCGAGAGAATTGGCTACAGCCATACCAAGGTCGCCGTGGCAATGAATCTCGATAGGCAGGCCGACCTTCTCCGCAAGCGTTCTGGCCGCCTCATAAATGGTAAACGGATTATCATAACCCAAAGTATCGCAATATCTCAGCCTGTCCGCACCGTGTTCTTTAGCCGCTTGTCCGAACTTTATAAGATACTCAATGTCAGTCCTAGAAGCATCTTCTGCATTCACACCAACTGTCTCGGCGCCAAATGACTTGGCGGCATCAACAGCGTCAGTCATATCTTTGATGATATCTTCAGGCTTTTTCCTGCCCTGAAATTTACCTTCAATCATCTGACGAGAAGTGGAGATGGACAGGTTCAGGTGCTTAATACCCGGCACCAGTTTGAAGGTAATCTCTACATCCTGAACGATAGCCCGTATCCAGCCTCCCAGTCTTATTGGATTCAGTACTCCCATTTCGGCGAGCTCAAGGTTGGCATTCAGGTAGTGCGTCTCGTGGTGGGTGGTAGGGAAACCAAACTCGGACTGGAAAACGCCCATCTCGTTGAGGTAGATATTAAGCACGGTCTTTTCAAGCTTGGATAGACCCAGCTTCGCGGTCTGCACCCCATCCCGGTTGGTAACATCAATAAAATAAATCCTGGGCATGATGGCTATCTCCTTGAAACGATTACTTTGTAATCCGAAGCGCAAATAGGTTGAGCGCTTGGTTCTTACCCTTTGAATTAAGTACAGTCCCTGCAGGCGGAATAGATGTTATTAAATAGCCTCTCGAGTTTGTCCGTCGGCGTGGAGGCGAAGGCAATCCGCAGCAAATTCTTTCCGCTGTAACAAATCACGCCGGTACTATACCTGTCCAATAACATCTCCCAGACCTTCTCTGCTTCCAGCCTATTCAATTTGAGACACATGAAATAACCGGAATTAAACGGCAGACTTTCAAAATACTCTTCATATTCCGGGTGAGATCCAAGGATTTCCTTGACCCTCAAATACCGCTCCCTTATCTTCTCTCTATTCCTCTCCTTTTCTTTCTGGTACGCTGCCGACTTCAATGCACTCAAAAAGAGCGACTGCGACAGATGGGAGGCGTTGGAAATATTCCCCCTGACAGCCCCCGCTGTCTTTTCTTCTAGGGTTTTGTATAGCTCTTTACTGCCATTTTTGATGCCATAGGTGATAAATCCCACGCGCAAACCCCAGGCATACTCTTCTTTGGTAATGCCGTCCAGTTTTATAGCCAGCAGGTTCTCGTGCAGGTCAGACAGTTGCGAGAACAGCGATTCAGGGAAGACGTTTTCTTCAAAGACGAGCCCGAAATAAGAATCGTCCAGGATAACAACCAGTTTGTTGCCAGCTTCGGCAGCCTCTTTCAGAGCATCTACAATTTCACCGGCTACCTCTCTGGAAGGCGTGTAGCCGGATGGGTTATTGGGGAAATTTAAAAGCACGATTTTCTTCCCGGCGTGACCTGCGTTGACCGTTTGCCTGAAAGAATCAATATCAAATACCCTATCTTTAAATAGATTGAAGAATCTTAGTTCCGCGCCGTAGGCACTGGTAAATACCAGGTCATAGTTTTCCCAGTAAAGGTCAGCAACAATGATGTTATCGGCTTCCTCGACAAACAGGTAACCCACTATACTCAGCCCATTGGTAACGCCGCAGGTAACCACCGGCAGACTGATTTCCTTCGTTCCAAGAGAAGGATTCTTTATCCTTATTAGTTCCTGCCACTTATCTCGCAACGGCTTGATCCCCTCACTCGGCGCATAAGGGAAGACGTCTTTGCTATCAAGGCCGACGCGTTCAGCGAGGCTGGGCAGCACCATGGGTTTACCATCATCTTCGTAAGCAGTGCCTATAGTAGCGTTTATTTCCTTATCTCTGGCGGCCATTCCCTGCGCCAGAATTCCCTTCCTGGGGAAATAAATGGCTTTCCCCTTCTGGGATAACAGCTCATACACGGTTTTGCCGTTGGCTTTTATAATGCGATTAAGCTCTTCTGCCTGTGTATTAAGTTCTGCCAAAGGTAAATCCTCCTATTGGGCGAAGCAGCCCTTCTCAATGATACCGGCTCCAACATCGGGGGTAGCTCAACCTGTGTTACACTGATAGGATATCATGTAAGGCATCACTACTGTCATTTATCTTTATCCGCTTCACCGTTGTAGGCCCGTTTGGGCGTTACCCCTTTAGCTATGGCAGCTGCCAGGACAGCCTTGGTGATGTCGCCAGCAATAAAGGGAATCACTCCCATTGTCAATAGGCCTGCAAATGTGGCCGGGCTCCCTTTCATAAAATTAAGCCAGAGCCCAAGCCAGATGATACCCGGTACGTAGATAAGAACGAAGTTGGCGAAGAGCATCAGGCCCAGCATGCTGAAAAAGCTCCTTGCCCGGATGAATCTGTCAGTGAAATAGCCCAGGAAAAGGGCAGCCAGAATAAACCCAAAGATGTAGCCTCCGGTGGCACCCAGGCCGCTGGCCCAGCCGGAAAACCAGGGGATCCCCGCAAAGCCAAGCATGGCGTAGATAGCCATGCTGACGCCGCCCCACCATTTCCCCAACAGCACTCCGGCAAGGAGCACGGCGAAGGTCTGCCCAGTCACCGGCACCGGGCTCCACGGTAGCGCAATCCTAGCCTGCGCCAGGAGACCGGTAAGGCAAGCCATGCCAATAGCCAGCGCCAGCTTTTTAGGTATGCTTAATTCGTACCTCCACCGGAAGATGTTGTACCTTGTCTGGTCGATTCTCGCAGCTATTTCCATGATTACCACCTCATTTACTTAAATTAATATGTCAGCTTTTTACATCGCATCCCAGCGCCAGCAAAAGGTCGCCCACGGCATGGTCACGCTCTAATTGGTGGCGCATGGGCAATTCGGGATGAATTGTATACAAGTTACACCTGCCTTCCTTGCGCCGGGCAATATAACCGGCTGCCTCCAGTTCAGCTATGATTTTCTGGACACCTCTCTGGGTAAGCCCCACCTCGCGGGATATTACTTCCATCGTACTTTTCGGGTGTTTGGCAACATAAACAAACACCCGGCCGTGGTTAGAGAGGAAAGTCCACTGTCCCTTTTCCAATCAGGTCCTCCCCGGCAACACGCTTTGACATGAAGATAGCACTTGGTATATAATTATGAACAGTAATACGCATATTGTGGTTCGTATATATGATAGCATAAGCTCAACAGGAGCGTCAATTACAAATAAGTCCGAAGGCCACCACACATTAAACCCGAGCGAGCTCACATTAGTAACTATTTTTACATAGAAAGGAAGATTTGAATCCAAATGGGTATTTTCATAACGGATACCACTTTGCGGGATGCACATCAATCGCTGATAGCCACCAGGATGCGTACCAAAGATATGCTCCCCATCGCTGCTGAGCTTGATAAGGCGGGTTTCTTCTCTCTTGAGGTTTGGGGGGGCGCCACCTTTGATACCTGCATCCGGTTTTTAAACGAAGACCCTTGGGAGCGGCTGCGGAGCCTGCGGGAAAAAGTCAGGAATACCCGCCTGCAGATGCTTCTCCGCGGCCAGAACCTTGTTGGCTACCGCCACTATGCTGACGATGTGTTACGGGAGTTCATCCGTCTTTCGGTTAAAAACGGTATAGATGTCTTCCGCATCTTCGACGCCCTGAATGACATCAGGAATATGGAACTGGCGATAAAGGTAGCCAAGGAATTCAAAGCTCATGTCCAGGGAACCATCTGCTATACCACCTCGCCGGTGCACACCACGGAAAAATTCGCCGCTATGGCTGAGCAGCTCGAGCGTCTGGGATGTGATTCCATCTGCATCAAGGATATGGCCGGGCTGATATCGCCAGCGGCGGCGAGTGAACTGGTGAAAGCCATCAAGGGCCGGATAAGAGTTCCTCTAAACCTGCACTCGCATTGCTCCAGCGGTATGGCTCCCCTGAGCTACTATGCCGCTGCCCTTGTCGGCGTTGACATTGTGGATACCGCCTTTTCCGCTTTTGGCTGGGGTACTTCCCAGCCGCCTACGGAAAGCATCGTAGCCGCCTTCAGAGACACCCCCTATGATACCGGCCTGGAACTCGAGTTACTTTATGAAATCGGTGAATACTTCGCCACCTTGAGCGGAAAATACCGGATGCTCTTTACCGCCGAGACCACCCGCCCCAGCGTCAATGTCCTGCTGCACCAGATACCCGGCGGTATGCTCTCCAACCTTGTAAGTCAACTTCGGGAGCAGAATGCCCTAGACAAATACAGCCAGGTCCTGGAAGAAGTGCCTAGAGTACGGGCTGACCTAGGTTATCCGCCGCTAGTAACCCCGACGAGCCAGATTGTAGGTATCCAGGCAGTGCTGAACGTCATTTCTGGAGGGCGCTACAAGCAGGTTACCCAGGAGGTGAAAAATTATCTCCTGGGTCATTACGGGCGGCCGCCCGGTGAGGTGAACGAAGATTTGAGGAGACAGGTGATAGGGGAAGAACGCCCTGTCGATGTCCGCCCCGCTGACCTCATCAAGCCGGAACTGGACAGGCTGCGAGAAGAAGGGCATAAGCTGGGCATCATCCACCGGGAGGAGGACCTGATAACTTACGCCCTTTACCCCCAAGTAGCGGTGAAATTCCTGCGCGGCGAACTTAAAGAAGAAGCCATGCCTTCGCCTGTGGAAGCGGCCGCAAAAAGTCCGGCGGCAGTCGACTTACCCCTGGAGTTCAGCGTGGACGTTGACGGCGAGGTGTTCAATGTCCGGGTATCCTCGGTACTAGGTAAGACCGTAGAAGTGGAAAAGTCAAAGAAACCGAAGGAATTACCCGCTGGCGCCGTTGTTTCCCCGATGCAGGGGATGATACTCGCTGTCAAAGTAAAGGCAGGTGATAAGGTTAAAGCCGGCGATGCGCTCATGGTCATCGAGGCGATGAAGATGCAGAACCAAGTTACCGCCCCGCATAACGGAACTGTAAAAGAAATACTAACTTTCCAGGGAGAGGTGGTCAATGCCGGTGATGTGCTATTGATTGTTGAGCCGAAGGGATAGTACGATGTTGACGACGAGGAGTAAAGCGATGAAGGAAAATGAAAAATCCTACAGGAATCCTACCTTGATTAGGTATCACCCCAGTTGCCGACTATGTAGCTATGCCGGTTTTTCCAATGTCTGTAATTTCTCTCGAACGGGCAAGTGTGCTTACAACATATCTTCAGAAGATACGGGCGCAAACGAAGAGGTAGAACGGGATGATTAAAAAGATACTAGTGGCCAATCGCAGTGAAATAGCCATACGCATTATGCGGGCCTGCCGCGAGCTCGGGATAACCTCGGTGGCAGTCTATTCTGAAGCGGATAAAGACGCCCTGTTTGCTAAATACGCTGATGAAGCTTATTTCATCGGTGCGGCGCCGGCAACCGAGAGCTATCTGAATATTAAAAAAATTATTGAAGTAACTAAAGAGTGCGGTGCCGAAGCCGTCCACCCCGGCTACGGCTTCCTGGCAGAAAACCCCAGCTTCGCCTACGCCTGTGAAAAGGAGGGTATCAAGTTTATCGGTCCCTCAAGCAAGGTGCTCGAACTGATGGGCAATAAGATAGAAGCCAGGAAGGAGATGAAAAAGGCCGGGGTCCCGGTGGTGCCCGGCACCGATGAGTGCGTAACCGACTTCGGCTTGGCCAAAGACATCGCCAGTAATATTGGCTATCCGGTAATCTGCAAACCGTCTGGCGGGGGCGGGGGCATTGGCATGAAGGTCGTTACTGACGAAGGGGAACTGCGCGAGGCGCTTGACTCCTCCCGGGCGATCGCCGCCTCAACATTCGGATTGCCCGATGTCTACATCGAAAAGTACATATCCCATCCCCGACACATAGAGTTCCAGATACTGGCGGACGCGCATGGCAACGCCATCCACCTTGGCGAGCGAGAGTGTTCCATCCAGCGGCGTCACCAGAAGCTCATCGAGGAGTCTCCATCCCCGGCGCTTACCCCGCAGCTTCGCGCTGAGATGGGAGCCGCGGCCGTCAGGGCTGCCAGGTGGGTCAACTACGAAGGAGCTGGTACAATAGAGTTTCTTTATTCTGACAGGAAGTTCTACTTCCTGGAAGCAAATACCCGGGTCCAGGTGGAGCACCCGGTGACTGAGATGGTAACCGGGATTGATATTGTCAAGGAGCAGATAAGAATTGCTGCCGGACTGCCGCTCGGTATCAAGCAGGATGAGGTTCGCCCTCGCGGCTGGGCGATCGAATGCCGGATCAATGCCGAAGACCCTCTGAACAATTTTGCCCCTTGCCCCGGCAAGCTCCGGGGTTACCGCTCGCCCGGCGGTATCGGCATCCGGGTCGATAGCGGCGTTTATACACGATACACCATACCATCCATTTACGACCCTATGATATCAAAACTCATCGCCTGGGGCAGAGATAGAGATGAGGCCGTCGCCAGGATGCGGCGAGCACTCTATGAATACATTATCTCGGGGGTCAAGACCAACATCCCGTTCCATAAAGCGGTCATGGAAAATCCCCGCTTTGTAAAGGGAGAACTCAGCACTCATTTTATCGAAAGCGAGACAACCCTCCTAGAAGATATGAAAAGGATTATCGAGAGGGAGAAACCCCTGGAAGAAAGGTTATCCCAGATATTCGACGAAAAGAAAAAGATAGCCGCTATTGCTGCTGTAACGGCTGTTACCCAGCTTTCCCAAAAATCGTGAATATCCATTCCTGAAAAAGGCAGACTGGAAAGACGAAGATGACAGATAGTCCCCCCTTTAAAAAGATATTGATCGCCAACCGTGGTGAGATTGCCGTGCGCATCATCCGGGCCTGCCGTGAGATGGGAATTGACTCCGTCGCTGTGTACAGTGATATAGACCGCGACGCGCTGCATGTCCGCTGCGCAGACGAAGCCTATCCCATCGGGAGCTCATCTCCCGGAGAAAGCTACCTGAACATTGAGAAAATCCTGGCCGTAGCCCAGCAGGCCAAAGCGGAAGCGATACACCCCGGCTACGGCTTCCTTTCCGAGAACCCGCGTTTCGCCGAGGCATGCCTTGAACGAGGCTTTGTCTTCATCGGGCCTGGGGCAGAGGCGCTCCGTGCCGTGGGCAACAAGGTCTCGGCTCGTCAAACGGCGCAGGCTTGCGGTGTGCCGGTTGTCCCGGGTTCTATCGCCAGCCTGAACGGCCACGGTGAAGCAGCCGAGATTGCTAAAACAGTGGGCTACCCTGTCTTGTTGAAGGCAGCCGCCGGCGGCGGGGGTAAAGGGATGCGCATCGCACGTGACGAAAAGGAGCTCAGGCTGGCCATCGAACTGGCCGCCAAAGAAGCAAAGTCTGCCTTTGGCGACCCCACTCTCTACGTCGAAAAACAGGTAAACTCGGCACGCCACGTCGAAGTCCAGTTGCTTGCCGATAGCTTTGGCAATATCGTTCACCTCGGGGAGCGGGACTGCACTATCCAGCGCCGTTTTCAGAAGGTCATCGAGGAATCGCCGTCACCGGCAGTGGATGATGAACTGCGAGGCCTTTTAACCGGTGCGGCGATTAAGGTAGCGCAGGCCGTCGGTTACCGCAACGCCGGCACCGTGGAATTTCTCGTCGATGGTAGGGATTTCTATTTCATCGAGGTAAACGCCAGGCTACAGGTAGAACACCCGGTGACGGAAATGGTTACGGGAATTGATATCGTCAAAGAGCAGATACACATTGCCGCCGGAAAGCCACTGAGTCTCCGGCAGAGTAACGTCACCATGAGGGGCGCGGCTCTGCAGTGCCGTATCTATGCCGAGAATCCGGCTTATAACTTTATGCCCTCGCCGGGTAAAATACAGACGATACGGGAGCCCGCCATTCCTCATATTCGTATAGACAGCGGTGTCATGGATGGCAGTCTTATCCCCATGGAGTATGACGGGCTGCTTGCCAAGCTGGTTGCCTGGGGCAGTACGCGCACCGAGGCGATTAACAGGATGAAGCAGGCTCTCGATGAATACGTGATTACGGGGGTCCATACCACCGTCCCTTTTAAGAGGTACGTCATGGATACCGAACTGTTTCGCTCTGGTGAGTTTGATACGGGCTTTATCAGCCATATACTACAGGACTGGAAGGACTCCCGAAGTAAAGTTTGAGGAAGGAATTAGTCCCGAAGGGAAAAACAAGTAATTATAAACCACCACCAGAGCCTGAGAAAAAGGCTAGGAATGGCTCTCGGGAGGTAGTGGAATATGATAAGAGTTGTAATAGAAGCGTGTTCAAAAGCTGACTTGCCTTTATCAAAAAGCTTTGGCGAGGCTTTGGATAGATTAGGTGTTCAAAGTATACTGAGAGTAGCTTCAACAAGCAAGGATTCCACCCAGCGCAATGAAACTGTCAAGGAACATGAAGGTAATTATACTTATTCCAGCCTCATAAACATCCAGAAAAGAATCAAGCAATACCTAAGCATGGCAAATGAGACAGATAGTCAGGAAGCAGGTCGCCTATGACTGATAAAATATTTGCCACGGCCATCAACTGCATGGATGGCAGGGTTCAAACACCTGTAATCGAATGGTTGAAAAGGCGATACGGAGCCGACTATGTAGATATGATCACCGAGCCCGGCCCAGAGCGATTGTTGGTAAATAGTAAAGACCGGACAGGCATTGAATCAATACGCAGGCGTCTTGAAATATCCGTAAACCGCCACAATTCAAACCTTGTTGCGGTTGTTGGACATCATGACTGTGCCGGAAATCCGGCAGGCAAAGAAACTCAACTGGAGCAGATACTCAATGCAATTAAAACTGTAGAGTCATGGAATTTTAAGGTTCGGGTTATCGGATTACGGGTTAATGAGAGCTGGGAAGTGCAAGAAGTATACTGCGGAAATAGGGAGGAGGAAGAGAAACCATGAAGAAGGTTATACTGGATAGCAATTTACAAAGCCTGAAGCTTGTTAAGAAGGGGAAGGTAAGGGACATTTATGAACTGGGAGAGCACCATCTTATTATCGTCGCCACCGACCGGATTTCCGCCTTTGATGTAGTCCTCCCCAATGGCATACCCCAAAAGGGCAAAATCCTTACTGCGCTCTCCCTTTTCTGGTTCGGTTTTACCAAAGACGTCATCTCAAACCATGTTCTGGTCAAGGAAACGCCCCATTTACCTAGGGAAGAAAGAGAGATTGTGGAAGGTCGGTCAATGCTGGTCAAGAAGGCAAAGCCTCTCCCGGTGGAGTGTATTGTGCGGGGTTACCTTTCGGGCTCAGCTTGGAAAGAATATCAGAGCCGGGGGACGGTGTGTGGGATAAGGCTTCCGCCAGGGCTTCAAGAGTCGGCGAAACTGGCAGAGCCGATATTTACCCCCTCAACCAAAGCTGAAACCGGCCATGATGTTAATATAACCTTTAAAGAGCTCCAAAATCTGGTGGGGGCAGAACTTGCCGCAAAACTCCAGCAGATTTCACTCGCACTATATTCAAAGACATCAGAGTATGCTGAAGAGAGAGGCATAATCATCGCCGATACCAAATTCGAGTTCGGATTATATAAGGGCGAAGTCATCCTGATAGATGAGCTCCTCACTCCAGATTCATCAAGGTTCTGGTCGAAAGAAGCCTATGAACCGGGAAAGCCGCAGCCGAGTTTTGATAAACAATATGTGAGGGATTACCTGGAATCAATTAAGTGGGATAAGAATCCTCCGGCGCCGGAACTGCCTCCTGAAGTAATCGAGGAAACCAGCAAGAAATACTTAGAAGCATATAAGCGGCTTTTGGGCGTAAACGCAGATCCTTAAGACCGGGAGAGGGGGTAGATTTTGGATTTCTCCCTGGTTGTAGTATTGTTATTGGTTTTAGCCGCCGAGTTCGTTAATGGTTTTACGGATGCCCCCAACGCTATCGCCACGGTGGTATCGACCCGCGTCCTTTCTCCTCTGCGTGCGGTGGTTATGGCAGCGCTGTTAAACGTTGCCGGGGTGCTGGCTACCGGCACGGCCGTGGCTTTCACCATCGGCAAAGGCATCGTCGAACCGGAGGTAATCGGGCTATCCACGGTTGGAGCAGCTATGTTAAGCATAGTTGTCTGGAGCCTTGTAGCCTGGCGATGGGGTATTCCCACCAGTGAGAGTCATGCGCTGGTGGCTGGGCTGACAGGGGCGGGGTTAGCCGCCGCTGGCCCTTCCGTGCTGCTCTGGGAAGGATGGAGGAAGGTCTTCATGGGTCTGGGGTTCTCTACTTTCCTCGGTTTTCTTGGCGGTCTCATAGTGATGGTCGCCGTATACTGGTTGTTCCGCCGGGTTAGACGCACCTTCGTCAACTCACTTTTTGGGCGTCTTCAAATACTCTCCGCCGCCCTCATGGCTTTCAGCCACGGCAGTAACGATGGTCAAAAATTCATGGGGGTTTTCGCCCTGGCACTCTTACTCGGCGGGGTGCTGCCACAGTTCCAGGTATCCCTGTGGGTTGTCCTCCTCTGCGGGGCGGTAATGGGGCTGGGGACCATGTTTGGCGGCTGGCGCATCATCAAGACTATGGGGTTCCGTGTCACCAAGCTTGAACCGGTCCACGGCTTCGCCGCCGAAAGCTCAGCCAGCCTTGTCATCCTTATGGCTTCTTTTCTGGGCATACCTTTGAGCACCACACATACCATTAATACCGCTATCATGGGAGTTGGAGCCACCCGCCGGCTTTCGGCAGTCAGGTGGGGCGTTACCAGGCAGATTGTTACGGCATGGCTCCTTACTTTTCCTGTCTGCATTGGACTGGGTTTTGTATTTGCATTGTTATTAAAATACATAATATAAAGGAAATAAGACACCATTAACTAAAAGTTAAGAGGGAATTCCTGCCAATAAAGTTGCTGGGTGCCAAGCAATGATAGTCGAAATGAGAATCGGTACAACCCAAGAAGAGATAGACAGCGTCGTGCAGAGGGCTAAGTCGTTAGGGCTGGGTACGCAGTTAAACGTCGGCACTGACAAAACGGTGATCGCTATACTGGGAAGTAACACGGGCCAGTTGTCTACAGACGTTTTCGCTGTGCTCCCCGGGGTAGAACGTGTAACCAGAATCATGAAACCCTACAAGCTCGCCTCACGGGAATTCAAGAACGAAGACAGCGTCGTTTCCATAAGCGGGATTGGAGTCGGTAGCAAACGTGTTGTGGTCATAGCGGGCCCGTGTGCCGTGGAGAGCGAAGAACAACTTATGGAAGCAGCTAGAGTTGTAAAAGAATGCGGAGCCTGCATGCTGCGCGGAGGCGCCTTCAAACCACGTACTTCACCTTTTAGCTTTCAGGGGATGGGGAAGGCCGGCCTAGAATTGCTGGTAAAAGCCAGAGAGAGGTTCGATATACCTGTGGTCACCGAAGTGGTAGACCCGGGCGATGTTAGCCTAGTATCTAAGTATGCCGATGTCCTACAAGTAGGAGCGCGGAATATGCAAAACTTCCCCCTGCTAACCAATCTTGGGAGAAGTAAACATCCTGTCGTTCTAAAACGCGGGTTTGCGTGTAGCGTTACCGAATGGCTTACCGCAGCCGATTACCTGCTTGCCGAAGGGAATAACCAGGTTATACTCTGTGAGAGGGGAATCAGAACCTTTGAGGATACCACCCGGTTTTCTCTGGATATTTCTTCCATACCGGTAATCAAGAGGTTCAGTCATTTACCAGTTATTGTTGACCCTAGCCATGCGGCTGGCCACTATTCGCTGGTGCCAGCGATAGCCAAGGGCGCTGTGGCCGCCGGTGCCGATGGACTTCTCATTGAAGTTCATCCTAACCCCAAGGAGGCTCTGGTGGATGGCCTCCAATCCCTGACACCGTCAGACTTTGCTAGATTGATGGCAGAACTAAGGGCAATTACTGAGTCCATAGGGAGATACGTTTAGTCACGGAAATATGATAAAATAAACTCGCTGACAACACTCTGGAGATTATTCAAGACTTCTGTTGGTGTACCACCCCAAGCTCTGCAGCCTGGTAATATTTGTACTTCTGCTATGTATTTAAATTTTGAAGCTGTATAGAGTGATGTTATCCACACTTGTCGTGCTCAATTTTCAAACTTTTTCAGGGTAACGGTCTGGGAATCCGTCACACTGTTTACGCACGAATCCGCTTGTTTAGGTTATCAATCGGACTAGCTTTAACGTGAGCTTGGTAAGAATCTTCAAACCCTAGACTCTGACAGTAGCGTTTGGTCATTTCAAGCGAATGATGGCCGAGCAAATACTGCCACTCAAACGGACTCCCACCATCTGCTACACTAGTCATACAGGCACATAGAGAAGCAGCCGAAAAACATGCTGCTCTGCTTGGCATTACACTAACCGATGATTCCCTAGTGTTCTGCCATTATGATGGCTCGCCATTGCATCCGAATACGATGACGCGGGCTTGGCATAACCTGGCAATACGCGCTGGTGTGAAGGTAATCCGCCTTCATGATGCCCGGCATACAAATGTAAGCCTTATGCTTAAACAAGGCATAACCCAAAGATAGTGCAAGAACGCTTAGGTCATGCTACAATAGCAATGACCCTTGATACATACAGCCATGTCTCACCCGGACTTCAAGAAGTTGCTGCCAGGAAGTTCGACGACCTCGACTTGCTGAATAAAAAGAAAAGGTGGCGTTAGCAAATGGTTAGCAAATTTAGGTTATGTAAAATCTACTTTACCATATTATGAGACTGGGAGGGGTGGCCGAGCGGACTATGGCGACGGTCTTGAAAACCGTTTCTCGATTATATCGGGACGTGGGTTCGAATCCCACCCCCTCCGCCAACCTGCACTAAAGCTTCGGTTAGTGAACAGGTAAATTATGTGGTACGTTTACATACTTAAAAGCGCCAGAGACAAAAAACTCTATATCGGCTCAACAGATAATATCAATCGCCGGTTATTAGAGCATAATTCCGGAGAGGTTGAGGCAACTAAAAACAGAGTGCCTCTTATACTGGAAGCGTATGTGGCTGTAAAAGATAAGGTCAAGGCTTCCGAGCTCGAACAGTATTTCAAAACCGGTCCGGGAAGTGCTATCTTGAATAGAAGAATCCTCTAGCTGCAGATAAATTATGTTTTCAACCATTAAACAATCGCGGTTCCATGTCCTGGATAGCTTCCTTTTGTTCATCCCTATTTCGACGGCTTTTTATTATCTTAACGTTCATCCGGTTCTAACGTTCATAGCTACCGCGGCATCTATTATCGGCATTTCTCACGTCATAATAGAAACGACCGGCATCATCGCCCAACGCGTTTCCTCAACTATTGCCGCGCTTATCAACGCTACTTTTGGCAATGCTTTTGAGTTTATCATCGCTATATTTGCACTGCGCGCCGGTCTTGTAGATATGGTCAAAGCTTCAATGATCGGCTCTATCATTATTAATATTCTGTTGCTTATAGGCCTCTCGATGGTTTTCGGAGGATTGAAATACAAAGAGCAAAGTTTCAATAAAGACTCGGCTGGTCTATCTTCGACGATGCTTATCATCGCCGTGGCTGGACTTTCCCTTCCTTCGATATACGGTATGCTGGCAGAAAATCCCACCCAGAATATGAGTCTGGCAGTATCCGTCGTCCTGGGAATAGTTTATCTTTTAAGCCTGCTCTATACGCTGGTAACACATAAATATTTATTCATCGTCGAGCGTGAAGCGCCGCCCTCTCCCGAGTACCGTCTCTGGTCACTACGCACTGCGGTCATTTTACTGATTATAGCCATTGTCTTAGGCAGCTATGAATCTTCACTGCTGGTCAACACCATCACCGACCATATCGCGGATATGGGCTTAAGCCAGAGATTCATAGGGTTAGTGTTCATCGCAATCCTCACCAACATACCAGAACACGTTAGCGCCATTAACTTCGCCCGTAAGGATAACATGACGCTTTCGCTGGAAATCGGCATGAGCTCCGCCTTGCAGATAGCCTTATTCGTCGTGCCGGTGCTGGTGCTGTTGAGTTCTTCCGCCACCGGCGTTGCCCTCAGCCTGGAATTTAGTCCCTTTTCTCTGGTCGCGCTGGTCATGACCGCTATGATTGCTAATTATATCAGCAGTAGTGGCATCTGCCACTGGGTGGAAGGCGCCCAGCTTATAGCAATTTATATTCTGGTCGCCATAGTGTTTTTCTTTATTTAATTATTTATTAAGCGAAAGAGAGAAAATACATGATTAATCTCGCCATTGTCGGTTATGGTAATGTGGGACGCGGTGTCAGGAAAGCTATTAAGAATAATCCAGATACGGCTCTTAAAGCTATTTTTTCCCGCCGACCGGAGGCTGTGACGAAGGAAATCAGCAACATACCGGTAATTAAGATAGAAAAAGAGGCTACCAAACCTTCCGTTCCTATTGATGTAGCCATTCTCTGCGGCGGCTCTAAGGAAGATGTGCCGGTACAGGGTCCTCTTTTCGCCAGATGGTACAGCACTGTGGACAGCTTCGATACCCATGCCGATATACCTAAATATTTCCAGAAAATGGACGCTATCGCTAAAGAAAAAGGCAATGTTTCCATCATCTCCGCCGGTTGGGACCCGGGCATATTTTCGCTGGAAAGGGTGTTAGGAGACGCTTTTTTACCCGGCAGTAAAGGCTATACTTTCTGGGGACCGGGTGTCAGCCAGGGGCATTCCGACGCCGCCCGGACGGTAGAGGGAGTTATCGATGCCCGGTCATACACCCATCCTATAGAAACGGCAATGAAGCAGGTAAGAGACGGCAAGACGCCGGAATTTACCAGTTGGCAAAAGCATAAGAGGGTTGTTTATGTCGTGGCCGAAGAAGGGGCTGATAAGGATAAAATCCGTCAAGCTATCACTGGCATGCCCAACTATTTTGCCGACTACGATACGGAGGTGATATTTATAAGCCGTGAACAAATGGCTAAAGAACATGCCACTTACCCGCATGGGGGCTTCGTCATGACCTCCGGCGTTACCGGCGAAAAGAACAAACAGATTATAGAATATCGCTGCCAGCTTTCCAGCAACCCGGAGTTTACCGGCAGTGTCCTCGTCGCTTGCGCAAGAGCAGCTTTCCGCCTTAAAGCCGCGGGACATAAAGGCGCTTACACGATGCTGGATATCCCGCCGGCACTCTACAGCCCCAACTCTGGCGATACACTAAGGAGTAAATACACGTAAATTGTGTCTTACACTTTATTAGAACAACAAGAAATTGAAAATGCCATAAAATATCTGACCTTTTCAATTCAACAGAGTGGTAAGAATCCGAAACCGGTTATCTTACATAGTATCCGTGTCGGCATGTATCTTTATATCCACGATTATCCTAAAGACATTGTCATAAGCGGGATTCTGCACGACCTTCTTGAAGACACGGATGTTTCTTTTAATGATATAAAAGGTAAATTCGGAGATAAAGTAGCACGGCTGGTGCAGGCTTGCAGCTTCGATGAAAGTATCAAAGATAAAAAGGAACAATATAAAGAGCTCTACGCCAGATGCCTTAAGGAAGGTAAAGAAGCCATAATCGTAAAAACGGCTGATTTAATCGATAATTTACCCTATATGCTAAATCCGCAGTACGCTAAAGGACTGCATGATGCTCTGCGCGAGAAAATGGGATATTTTATAGAACTAGCCAGAACCACAGTTCACAATGAAAAAATATTCCAAGAACTTGAAAAACTTTTTGGTGAATTAACAAATTTTTTTCCTTTTGAAGCTAACTTACCATAACTTTAAAAACGACTAAATGAAGCTATTTAGCTTAGAGTCGTTTCTTGGGAAAAAGGTCTTGTCCCCTATTCTTAATGTTCCTTAATGCTTATCTTGTTCAGCATCACGTAGCCCATCGCATTAAGCTTATAGCCTTCCACGTAAGGCTTCACCAGGATATAATTACGACCGAACCATAAAGGTATAACGGCGACATCATCCACCAGCATCTGCTCCGCCTGTTGATACATCGCGAGACCCTTAACAGCGTCCGGTTCAATTCCAGCTTGATCTAATAAAATATCGAGAGCCGGATTAGAGTATTCCCCGAAATTGTATTCCGCGCCGGTGTGAAAAAGCACATCCAGGAAGTTCTGCGGATGAGGGTAATCGGCAATCCACCCCATATCGAACATGTTATCTTTTTCTTTTTTAAGTTGATAGACGTACCTTTCCGGCTCCATCTGCCTTACCTTTACCTCCACCCCCAGGTTTTCACGCCATTGATAAATAATCGCTTCCAGCACTTGGGATATTGCCCCTCCATAACCGGAGGTGGTGAGAGTAATGGATGGGAGATTAGCTACATCGTGATACTTAGAAGCGGCAATCAGTTCTTTCGCCTTAGTAACGTCAAATCCCAACCCGACGAAATCTGTATTATAACCGGGAATACCGGGCGGCAGGATGCCATCGGCGCGCTGCACCAAGTCCCGCAAGGTTAGGGAGATTATTTTATCCTTATCCACCGCCAGGGCAAAAGCTTTACGTATGTTAACATCGTCGAATGGCGGTTGGTTAACATCAAAACCTATCCAGTAGAAGCTTAATTCAGGGGATTCCTGCAGCTCTTGATAGAAGGGACCGGCGGGATCGGTAACCCTATCGATATAGTACACGCTAACATCGGCGACATCTATATCTCCGGTTTCATACAGGTTCATCGGTATACCGCTTAAAAAATGAAACTCAACTGATTCCAGATAGGCGATATCTCCATAGAATTTATCGTTCCTCTCCAGAACCAGCGAATCACCCTGCTGCCATTGTCTAAGCTTAAAAGGGCCTGTGCCGTTGGGCTTCCGCCACCAGTTATTACCTGCGGCGATATTGAATTTATCAACGACCATAGCCGTGGGGTAAGTTAATTTAGATAAAAAGTAAGACTTCGGCGCGTCAATTGTGACTTTGAGGGTGTAGTCATTCACGACCTCGACGCCGCTGATTTCTTCGGCTTCGCCTGTGATAACCTCTTTAGCGCCGACGATGTCGCCGAGATAAGTGCCGGCTGTTTGCGAGTGTGTCATCGGGTCGCAGGCACGCTCCCAGGAGTATTTAAAATCAGCGGCAGTTACCCCGCGACCATCCTGAAAGACCACATCATCGCGTAAGTAAAAAGTGAAAGTCAAGTTATCCTGACTGATATCCCACGTTTTTGCGATATCAGGTGAAGGTTCCAGATTATCATCGAGTTTTACCAGCCCGGAAAAAATTTGCATGACGTACTCATGAGAATTAGCATCAGCGGAGACTGCCGGGTCGAGCGTATCGGGGTCAGTGCCATAAAGCTTTAGGATTCCGCCCCCGACAGCCGGAGTGGTTGGCGTTCCAGTATTCGGTGAGGTTGAAGGTTCAGTACTACTGATGCCAGTACAATCACAAGCCGATAGTAATGCGCAACCGACCAATAAAAACGATAGGAGAACAATAGTGATTTTTTTCATTTTTATTCTAAATATGTCGCTAAACTCAATATAGCATATATATCTTTTCTCTGCATAATACACTTAATGCTTATTTGAAATATTCAAAATAGCAACTTATAATCATAGATAAACATCAATAAATAAGGAGAATAAAATGATACCCAAAGAGTACGCTAAATATTATCGAGGCAAACCGGTGCGAGATTTCACCAAACTTTACCCGGAGCTGACTGCAAAGTCGTTCCATATCTGGGGGCATGAGTGGAATTCCGGCTACCGCATGGACTGGTTCTGCGTGACAGAACCGTTTTTAATGATTAACGAACCCCATACCCATGACTTCGACCAGTTTTTAGCCTTCCAGAACGCCGACGCTACCAAAGTGAATGATTTCGATGCCGAGGTGTGGCTTTACCTAGGACCTAAAGGCAAGCAGAAAAAACTGGTTATCACCGAGACATGTTTTATATATATTCCCGCTAAAATGGTGCACACGCCGTTAGAGTTCAAGATAATCCGCAAGCCTATCGTTTTCATGGATATCGCATTGACATCAGAGTACGTGCGCAAACCGGAAGACAAGACCAAGCCGGTGATGAGAGAACGGCACGATATGAAGTAGTTTCAAAGACCGTGTGAATAACTGAAAATGGCGGAGAACTTTAAAACAACCCCATTCTTTTAAGACTGGTAAAGCTCTTCCCGCCGATTATTAAATGGTCAAGGACTTCTATACCGACGATTTCGCCCGCCTCCGCCAGCCTTTTCGTTAAAGCGATATCATCC
>DAOUCO010000070.1:0-11611 GCA_034432135.1 Dehalococcoidales bacterium
TATTTTTTTTACCACCATTCGTCGCCAAGCGAGCGACACCAGAAAACCCGCAAAAAACGGAGTATTTAAGAGTTATTAAGAGGGGTTAGGTGACAAAATTGGCTGGTTTTTGATGCCATAAAATTTGCCATGATGGGGGTTACGGTTGTATGCTAGGTGTTGTTAATAAATTAATCGTTTGTTAACATTTTCACCTCGCCGGATCCACCCGGAGGGGCGTGAAATCCAGATGATTTTTAACGAGGGAGAAATTGTGCCTTTTTTAGGATAACCGATTGTACTTACGAAGCAACATAGTATTGCGCGAATTTTATGAACCCGATTATTAAACGAACGCCAAAAGAAATATGGGAAATAGCCCTGGGCGATTTACAGGTCCAGGTGAGTAAACCTAACTTCAAGACCTGGTTCAGCAAGACTATCGGCTTGAGTTACCAGGACAACCGGTTCGTCATCGGCGTACCGAACACATTCGCGGCGGAATATCTTGAGAAAAACCAGCGCTCACTCATCGAAAAAGCCCTTGCCGGACTGACAGCGCCCGAGGTACAGGTAGTCTTCCAGGTAAACGGCAAGTCCCATTACCAGCCCGCGCCGGACGAAAGCACTTCGCCGATTCCAGTAACACCCCCGGCTTTTACCAGATTAAACCCGGATTATGTTTTCGATACTTTTATCGAAGGCAACGGCAACAGACTGGCGCGAGCGGCGGCGCAGTCGGTAGCCCAGAACCCGGGACACAGCTACAATCCGCTTTTCATCTACGGCGGCGCCGGCCTCGGCAAGACTCACCTGCTGCACGCCATCGGGCAGGCTGCTATTGCCAATCATATTAACGTTATCTGCACCAGCGCCGAGCAGTTTACCAATGAGTTCGTTACGGCCGTACGTGATAAGAATACCGAAGAGTTCCGCAACAAATATCGTAGCATCGGCATGTTGCTCGTAGACGATATCCAGTTCATTGGCGGTAAAGAGCAGACCGAAGAAAGTTTCTTCCACACCTTCAATGAACTGCACAACACCAACCGCCAGATCGTCATGACCAGCGACTGTCCGCCGAAGTCCATGCCTTTACTCGAGGAGCGCCTGCGCTCCCGCTTCGAATGGGGTTTAATCGTCGACATACAACCGCCGGACTACGAAACGCGCCTGGCTATTCTTCAATCTAAAGCCCGCCAGAAAGGCATTAATGTACCGTTAGACGTCCTAGAACTTATCGCCAGAGAAGCCCAAAGCAACATCAGAAAAATGGAAGGCTCTTTAAACAGGGTCTTCGCTTTTGCCAGGCTCCTTAAAACCACCCCGACCCTTGAAATAGCATCACGGGCACTTTCTGATGTAGCCGCTAAAGAATATATGCCGGACGATATTACACCCTCGACGATAATCCAAGCCGTAGCCGAATGTTTCCAGCTTACCCGCGACGCTCTGCTGGGCCGTAAACGCGATAAAGACACCGCTCTGGCGCGTCGCCTGGCGATGTACCTTATCAGGCAGGAGACAAATTTCTCCCTTGCCCAGATAGGCGAAGTGCTGGGGAGCCGGGATGCCGCGTATGTCACCAATGCCTGCAAGAAAATCGCCGGCGATATCAATACCAGCCCCTTTTTAAAGCGCAAGGTCAGGGATATCCAGCGCCATATACACCCCAAGAATGGCGCGGGCAACAAATCATAAAAAAGCCCCCTTATCGTATTCTCTTTTTTTGTTCTACCGTCATCAAGTCTTTACGATATTTTTATTCTTTTTTAGAAATATTTTGTTGATATTTTGTGGTTAATTTGATATATCCCCGAATAAAAGAACGTCCTCATATGTTTCTATTATTATTTTTAATGTTAAATAAAAACATAAATTATCACTTGTTGTATAATCATATTGTTTATTAAATTGTTAACTATTTGAAATATGTTTGATAAAGCAGAAATAAAAGTTAAAGCGGGTAACGGTGGAAATGGTGCGGTGAGCTTCCGGCGGGAGATGTATGTGCCTTACGGGGGTCCTGATGGAGGCGATGGTGGTAAGGGTGGTGATGTCATCATAAGGACGGATGAATCATGCAGTAATCTGCGGGAATACCATAGAGGCAGGCAATACCGTGCGGAGAACGGAAAAAACGGCGCCGGAAAGAAAAAGCATGGCAGAGATGGGAATGACATTGTACTGACGGTGCCTGCCGGAACAATGATTTTCGAGAAAGAAGAAACAGGCACAACAATACTGATAGCGGACCTGAAAAGCAGCGGGGATAAGGTTATCGTGGCGGCGGGGGGAAAAGGAGGCTGGGGAAATGTCCATTTTAAATCTTCCACCAACCAGGCACCTAGGATAGCGTTACGGGGAGAAAAAGGTGAGGAAAAGACTATCCAGCTGGAGATGAGGTTGATCGCCGATGTGGGAATAATCGGATATCCTAATGCCGGGAAGTCCACTCTGCTGGCAGCGGCATCGGCGGCAAAACCAAAGATAGCAAGCTATCCCTTCACGACGCTTGAGCCGGTTTTAGGCATGGTGGAAATAGGTCAGGAGAGTTTTATCCTGGCGGAAATACCGGGCTTGATAGAAGGGGCTCATCTGGGTAAGGGGCTGGGACATGATTTCCTGCGGCACGCCATGCGCACCAAGATACTGATTCATTTGGTCAGCGTGACATCAGACACACCTGCCGGGGATATGGTAAATGTGAATAATGAACTGGCGATGTACGACCCGCTGCTGGCGCAAAAGCCGCAGATTGTCGCTTTAAATAAAATAGACCTTCCGGAAGTACGGGAGAAACTGAAAAGTATAAAACAAGAATTTAGTAAAGCAGGCATCCGGGCGCATTATATCTCGGCGGCTACGGGCCAGGGCGTGAAAGAACTGATGACGGAAGCCATGAAAATATTAAAAGAGCAGACTGCCGCGGAGAAAAAACCTGAACTCCCCGGTAAAATATTCCGCCCCCGGCCTAAGGAGGAACGCATAAGCGTTAGCAGAGAAGGAGATGTGTGGGTGGTTAAAGCATCAGGTCTGGATAGATTAATCACGGGCGGCGGGGCTACTGCTGAAGAACTACGCTGGCAGCTTAACCAGCAGCTAAATAGAATTGGGGCGAACAAAATACTGGAGAAAGCAGGAGTTAAAGCGGGGGATAAAATACGTTGCGGCGACCTGATATGGGAGTGGGAAGGAGAGAGGCTGGGAGGCAAAAAGATAGGCGTTCTCGGCGGGACGTTCGACCCGGTGCACCTGGCTCACATCATGATAGCCAGAGAAGCTAAAGAAGCGTTGGGACTCGACGAGGTAATTCTCGTACCAGCCGGACAGCCAATGTCCAGGAAAAACGAGGCAGTAACATCAGCTAAACACCGACTGGAAATGTTAAAAATAGCAATCGAGGGAATCGATTATATGAAGGTATCTGCCATCGAGATAGAGCGGAAAGGCCCATCCTATACCGTAGATACCATCGCTGAAATAAGAAAAAAGTCGGGCGGAAACGATGAGATATACTTTATCCTGGGATGGGACAGCCTGGCGCAGCTGCCGACCTGGCATGAGCCATCGAGGCTAATCAGCATGTGCACCATCGTCGCAGTACCTCGGCCGGGCTATATTAAACCGAGATTGAGAGGACTACAAGGGGTCTTGCCGGGGATATCCAAAAAGGTGATTTTCCTGGAAAAGCCCAGGGTTGATATCAGCGCTACCGAAGTTAGAGAACTCGCGGCAAAGGGCGAATCGGTAGAAAATCTCGTCCCGAAACAGGTGGCGGAATATATTAAAAAGAATAAACTTTATAGAGAGTAGCAGGAGGCAATGATGAAAGAAATCGGCATCGTCGGCAGTCCAAGAAAAGGCGGCAATTCGGAGATATTGACCAAGCACTGCCTGAAAGCCATGGCGGAAGAGGGCGTCAAAACGGAACTGATAAGACTGGCGGGACTCGATATCAAGGGGTGCAACGCCTGTGGGTACTGCTTTAAGCACCCGGGAGAATGCTCGATAGAAGACGACCTCCAGCCGATACATAAAAAGATGCTGGCCGCCGATATCATCGTCGTTTCTTCACCGGTATATTACGGGTCGGCCACGGCGCTGGTGAAGGGGCTACTGGAACGGGCAGGATACACATCCCGCGGGAAATATGCCGGCAAAGTGGGCGGGCCGATAACGGTGGCGCGGCGGGCGGGGCAGAACTTTACCTTCGCCGAACTGCTTTTCTGGTTCCATATCAACGGCATGGTCAACCCCGGCTCGATATACTGGAACGTAGCTACCGCGCATGGAAAAGGGGAGGTGGAAAAAGATAAAGAAGGGATGATGATAGTGTGGGAGTTCGGGAAGAACTGCGCTAAAGTGGCGAAGAAGCTAAGAGCATAATGAAAGATATTATTAAACACCCTGACCCCTCGGGATTTTTATTATAAAGCGTCTGGCAGGGGTTTACTAAAGCAACACGGACTAGTTATTTCACTAAAATTTAAGTTATAATAATACGTTTTAAACAAATATAAGCGGAGGTAGTCTGATTGGCTGGCGAATCGGTCATCACGAAAGAGCTTGAAAGCCTGCTCAACGTAGAGTTCGGGCCGGAAGTCTACGAGATAGAGAAGGGGATGCTAATGAAGTTCACCGAGGCGATTGACGACCCCAATCCGAGGTGGCTTTCCGAAGCCCCGCCCACTTTCCCCGCCGCCCTCGTGCCTAAAGCGTTATTAAATAAACTCTTCAATGCGGATATACCTTTAAAACGACTCCTTAACGGCGCGAGCGAGCTGGAATATTTACAACCTATAAAGGCTGGCGATGTTATTTCCGTGACGGCTAAGCTAACCAGGCTAAGGCAGATGCCGGGTTCCGAGGGTCCAACGCTTTTCATGTTTACCGAGGTAACCTATACCAACCAGCACGGCGAGGTGGTCGTAAAGGGTAAAAATACATATATAAAATATTAACCATCATCCTCTCCCTTTTGAAAAGAGCCTGCCCTGAGCCTGCCGAAGGGGAGAGTTAGAGAGGGATTTAATTGCCACAGGTCTATTACGAAGATATTGGCGAAGGCACAGAATTACCAGCGCTGGTAAAGTATCCCACCACCATGCAGCTGGTAAAGTACGCCGGCGCCTCCGGTGACTACTACCAGATACATTATGATAAGGACTTTGCTTTAGCGAACGGGCTGCCGGGGGTGATTGTCCATGGCTGGTTGACGCTTTCCTTCCTCGGGCAGATGGTGACCGATTGGCTGGGGGAAAGGGGAAAATTGTTAAAGCTAAACGGCAGCTACCGCGGCATGAATAAAGTCCACGAGGACATTATCTGCAACGGCAAGGTGGTAAAAAAATACACCGAGAACGGTAAAAACTTGGCGAGGGTGGAAATCTGGGCGGAAAACCCGCAGGGTGAAAAGACCGTTACCGGGACAGCGGTAGTAGAGTTGCCTTCGAAAACGCAATAACGCATTGACTCATCTGCGCATTTGCGCAATTACGTACTTGCTGATTTTCTCTCTTCTAAAAATGCCGCAACAAGCTCGCTTAATTCGAGCGCTTTGACAACTCGCGAAGATGGGAATATCATAAAAACTTGCGGGGAGGACAACAAAGTTGTCATTTTGTAGTCTCGATGAAATCGGGACGAAGAATCTAGAGAGGATGGGGATATTGTAAAAATTTGCGGGGGAAACAAAAGGGAGTTTAAGAGGGGCGCAGCCCCTCTTGCCCAGAATAAACCCCTCTCAAACTAAAGAAAACCGGTTTGAATAAATACTTAAGTTTGAGAGGGGTCAGGGGTGAGTGTAAATAATCGGGGAGTCAGAAAAAACTAAATGAAACGCTTTGAACTTATCGAACATACGGCAGATATGGGGCTGGCGGCTTACGGTAAAAATTTAGCCGAGGCTTTCGCTAACGCCGCTTACGGCATGTTTTCTATCATCGCGGAACTGGATAACGTAAAAGAGGTAGAGTCGCGACGCATCGAGATAAAAGAAGACGACGCCGAAAGCCTGCTCTTCGAGTGGCTGAACAACCTGCTTTATTACTTCGACGTGGAAACAATTCTATTTAATAGGTTTGATATTATTGAATTCGGGGAGGAGAGTTTAAAAGCGGACTGTTATGGTGAAAAGTACGATAAAAAACGCCACCACCTTAAAACGGGAATAAAGTCGGCGACGTATTATATGCTGGAGGTGGACAGAGAAAAAAACCGGGTGCAGGTGATTTTTGATGTCTAGGGGATATAACGATGCCTAAATGGAGCGGTAAGCTGGAAAAAGTTGATGACTTTCGCTGGCGCATCCCCAAAAGCTACAAGCCAGGCATGCGGGTGGATGGAATTATCTATGCCGATGAAAGTATGCTTCAGCAAATCATCGACGACCAGGCGCCGGAGCAGGTTGCCAACGTGGCTTTTCTGCCGGGCATAGTGGGTTATTCTCTAGCGATGCCTGACATCCATTGGGGTTACGGATTCGCTATCGGCGGGGTAGCGGCAATGCGCCTAAGCGACGGGGTAATATCGCCGGGAGGGGTAGGCTTTGATATCAACTGCGGCGTGCGCATCATGCGTACCAACCTGATGAAGGAAGAAGTCAGCCCGAAGATAAAAACACTCATCGACGCCATTTTTTACGCCGTACCTTCCGGGTTGGGGTCGCAAGGTGCCGTAAAACTGCGTTCGGGGGAAATCGACGAGGTATTGATAAAGGGGTCGAGGTGGGCGGTGGAAAGAGGCTACGGCTGGCGGGAAGACCTGGAGACGACGGAAGAGAACGGGGAAATGAAGGAAGTCGACCCCTCGCGCGTCAGCGGGCGGGCTAAAGAGCGCGGCATCCCGCAACTGGGCACGCTGGGCTCTGGCAACCATTTCCTCGAGGTGGGCGTTATCGACGAGATATATGATGCCAGCATCGCCAGGGTAATGGGCATCGAGCGGACGGGGCAGATAATGCTTTACGTCCACTGCGGCTCGCGGGGGCTGGGCCACCAGGTGGCGGACGACTACATTAAAGTAATGTTGCAAGCGATGCCGAAGTATGGCATAGAAGTACCGGACCGCCAGCTTGCCTGCGTCCCGGTTAAATCGCCGGAAGGACAATCTTACCTTGCGGCAATGCGCTGCGCCGCCAACTATGCCTGGGCGAACCGACAGTGCATCACCCACTGGGTGCGGGAGGCATTCTGTCGGGTAATGGGTATGAGCGAAAGGGACGCCGGACTCGAGCTTATATACGATGTTACCCATAACATCGCTAAGATAGAAGACCATACCGTGAACGGGAAAACGGAGACACTCTGCGTGCACCGCAAAGGAGCGACGAGAGCTTTTCCAGCAGGCCATCCGGATATACCGAAACAATATGCCTCGGTGGGGCAGCCGATACTGATACCCGGAGACATGGGGCGGATGTCCTATATCCTGGCGGGGACGGAAAAAGCGATGCAGGAGACCTTCGGGTCGACGTGCCACGGAGCGGGGCGTATGCAGAGCCGGGCGGCGGCTAAAAGAGCGGTCAGTGGCAGAGAAGTGCTGGCAGGGCTGGAAAGCCGCGGCATCGCGGTAAGGGCGGGTAGCCTTTCCGGTCTGGCCGAGGAAGCGCCGGAAGCCTATAAAGACGTAGGGGACGTGGTGAGAGTAGCCCACGGAGCCGGCATTTCTAAAAAAGTAGCGCGGACGAAGCCGATAGCGGTGGTAAAAGGATAAAATGAGCAATTGCGCATTTGCGCATCATTTGCTCTTGATAATTTTATCAGGCTCCTTGACGTATTTTGACGCCAGCGTGCAGTGTACCAGCAAAATAGGTTTAGTCACCTTTTTAAACTCCAGCGGGCAGTGAATCATCCCCGCGGGAATATAGACGCTGGTGGGGGTGGTGATTTTATGTATTTCTCGTTCGGGTCCGAAGCCGATTTCAATATCAGCTCCTAACTCGCCCATATTCTCGGGGTCGAACGACATGAAATACAAATACATATCAAAGTCGTGATAATGCGGGGCATCTTCCATCAATGTAGGCTCGGTGATGCGCAGGAACATGATGGTGAAATTGGATTTGTAATCTTCATCCCCGATAAACTTGAATTCCGGACCGAAACCGCCGATAGCCACCGGTTTTTTAATAACGTATTTTCCATATTTCGTTACTGCCATATGCGCTTACCTCCTGGCAAGGAATTTATATTGGGTTTGACTATTATACCACGACTTATAGAGTATATGTTACTATAGGACGAGCGCCATGTTAAAAATAATCGATACACATGCCCATCTGGACGAAGTAGAAAATCTTGAGCGGTCTCTAATTTATGCTAAAGAAGCCGGCCTGGCCGCGATTATCGCCGTTGGCTCCGATATTACTTCGAACATAAAAGTTCTGGAGATTTCCGAAAAATATAAGGGTTTTGTTTACCCGGCGCTGGGCTGGCACCCCTGGTACATTAAAGAAACGGAAATGGAGGCAAACCTGGATTTTATTAGAGCTAATATTGATAAATTGGTGGGGATAGGGGAGGTGGGGCTGGACTATCATAAGCGGGTCAGGGCTATCGCCGATAAAGAACTGCAAAAGAAAGCATTGCGGGAATTATTGAAAATCGCCAGAGACCGCGATAAACCCGCCCTGATACATTCACGGTATGCCTGGCGGGACGCTTACGACGCGGTGAAAGAAGCAGGACTGGAAAAAGTAGTATTTCACTGGTACACGGGCACGACGAGCGTTTTACGGGATATTATAGATAGCGGCTACTATATTTCCGTAACGCCCGCCGTAGATTACCATGAGGAGCACCGAAGGGCGGTCAAAGAAACGCCGCTGGAGCAATTACTTTTAGAGACGGATTGCCCGGTGGTCTATGCGCGGGGCAGAGAAGGCGAATTTAAATCAAGTCCGGCGGACGTGGTGCGGTCTTTAAAGGGGGCGGCGGATTTGAAAAGCTTAAGCGAAGGGGAGGTGGCGGAAAAGACGACGGAGAACGCGAAGAAATTATTTGGAATCAAGGGAAGGTAAATTGCATCTGTAGCTTACTTCCGTATCAATTAAAATTTAGGGCTTTCTTTACCAGGCTTTTTCCGGCTTATCGTCAGGTCCGCCGTGGTGTTTCTTATATTCGCGCCAGATAAAAGTATAAACTAGAGCAAAGCTTAATATATCCGATACCGGTGAGGCAACCCATACCCCCAAAATTCCCCAGAGATAGCGGAACGACAGGAATACCGGGATAAAGATAATAAACTGCCGTAGTAGCGATAGGAATAAAGATTTCATCCCCTGGGAAAGACCCTGGAACGCCGTCACGAACATCACCGTCGGGCCGACGAGTAGCATCGTGGAAAGCATAATGCGGAAAGCCGGAATCGTTTCCGCTGTCAATTGCGGGTCCTCGCTGAAGATTTCAACAATTTGAGGAGTGAAGGCAATCAGGAAGATAGTAATAATCGCCAGGAGCACCGCGATGCCTACCGATGCCAGCTTCACTGCCTGCCATAAACGCCGGTAATTTTTTGCACCGAAGTTATACCCCACGATGGGTAAAAGGCCGTTAGACACTCCCATAACCGGCATGAAAGCAAAGTCGGATATGCGTATAACGATGCCCACCACGGCGATATACAAAGTACCGAAAGAAGACACTATTTTATTGAAAAGAAGAAATACGCCGCTCTCTACCAGCTGAGTTACCACTGAAGGCGCGCCGACGCGGTAAATATCCTTCAATATGGTTATATCCGGCCACAGGTGGGTGAACTTGATGTGATAAGCCGTTTTACCCGCCATCAGGTAAAATAAACCGAGCGCAGACCCGAAAGCCTGTGCGATAAATGAAGCCCAGGCGGCGCCGGCAACGCCCATCTCCGGGAAGGGCCCGATGCCGATTATCATCAAAGGGTCCAGAATGATATTAATCACCGTAGAAGAAATCATGATGACCATCGGCTTCACCGTATCTCCGGAACCGCGCATGAGACTGGCGATAATCATGGCCATAATAGCCAGCGGCGCACCGTAAGCGGTGATAACAAAGTACTGCTTGCTGTACTCCAGAATGTCGGGGCCAGCTCCCAGGGCAGGCAGTATTTTATCGGCGAAAAAGACCGCTATCAGTATAAAAAGCAGCCCCCATAAAGCGCTTAGATAGAAAGTCTGTCCGGCAACGTGATTGGTAGCTTCCGGGTTCTTTTCGCCGAAACGCCGCGATACCAGCGCCGCAACACCGGTGCCGGTACCTCCGCCGACAGCCCAATAAATTATCTGGTAGGGAAAAACAATAGTCAGAGCGGCGATTGCCTGGTAACCTAACTGGGCAACCCAGATAGTGTCGACGATATTATAAAGACTCGTAGAAACGGTGGCGGCAATGCCCGGCAGGCTCAATTTTACAAGCAGCCTGCCCAGCGGCGCATCGCCTAATCTTGTCGTATATTCCTGCATAAAACTCCATTAAATATATGCCGGTTAAACGGCAGAATAATACATTGATAAGCGGCAGAGCAAAGATCCTTTAACCTGGTAGTTAGAGCGCAGACATACGGGAACATAAGCTAACGCCCGGAGGGTTCACAGTCCAGACCTGTTGCGAAGCTTATGGCTGTTTCCAGCACCGATTCATATCAGGTAGTAGGTAAAAAACACGTCGGTTCTAATCATTTTTTATCTCTATCCCTATCTTCCCAGGTATCCCAGGGAGCCCAGCCACCCCACCACCAGTGCCGGGGATGGCGGCGGAACCTGCCCACGATAAAAGAAAGCCCGATTATCACCAGCGCCGTAGGCCAGGCATAATCCCAGATAGAGCCAGTGAGAACATTCGTTTTTACTAATATAGCAATAATGCCGATAGCCAATAAAATCAGCCCTAAAACCATCTTCCCTCCTTACCCCCAAAAGGAAAACAGCAAAAAAACGTCTAAGCCATATTAACTCTTTATCTGCGCCGCGTCAACAATGTTGATTTCCAGCATCCTGATATCAGCTAAAATACGGTCGGCGTTTTTAACGACCGCCGGTATGCCGCCGGAATTTTTTTTAAGTTCCTCGGCGTTTTTACGGAGCGCTTTTATTTTATTCACCATGTTTTTTATATCATATTGCTGTGTCATTTTTTTCTCCTGAAAAATTATCTCAAAAATGAAAAATCAAATTTTATTTTTATGTTGTGTTTTTGATTTTTGAGATTTGAGATTTGATTTTCCATCACCCTTTCTCCCTAGTGAGGTCGCTGGTCGATAAAGCGCCGACTTTTAGCCTGGGAACGCGGCAGGCTCTCATAGTCGTGAAATTCGATATTGTAACCGAGATTGGTCGTCAGCCGGAGCTGGTCGGTGAGCTTGGCTTTGATGGCGGATTCGTCCTTTTTATATTCGGGCAGGATTTCCACCTTCAGCGTGATATCATCGATATCGCCCTTCTTGGTAACGATTACCTGGTACTCACTGCCAAGCTGCGGAATATTCCTGACCACTTCCTCGATAGCCAGCGGGGAGAGCAGCACGCCTTTAACCTTGGTGATGTCATCGGCGCGGCCTAAAACGCCGCCTTCGAGCAGGCGGAAAGTCCGGCCGCAGTCGCATTGCCGGGCGTTCCACTGGATTAAGTCCTTCACATCGAAGCGGATGCAGG
>DAOUCO010000071.1:0-27738 GCA_034432135.1 Dehalococcoidales bacterium
GTCCCAAGGGTCCGGCTGTTCGCCGGTTAAAGCGGTACGCGAGCTGGGTTCAGACCGTCGTGAGACAGGTCGGTCTCTATCCTCCGTGGGCGTTCGGAGATTTGAGGGGAGCTCTCTTTAGTACGAGAGGACCAAGAGGGGATGACCGCTGGTGTGCCAGCTGTTCTGCCAAGAGCATCGCTGGGTAGCTACGTCATCATGGGATAAGCGCTGAAAGCATCTAAGTGCGAAGCCCACCCCAAGATGAGATCTCCCATCCTTCCTCGCAAGGGGAGGGAGTAAGGCCACAAGTAGACTACTTGTTAGATAGGCGGCAGGTGTAATTACAGTAATGTATTTAGCTTAGCCGTACTAATGGCCGAGGGCTTGACCTGCTTCAGACTTGGTATTAGATACTTAAGATTCGACAATATTCAGTAAAAAGCAAATTTAAAAGAGAGGCGTCTCAAAAGCGCCTCTTTTTGTTTACCCCGAGTGCAGTCGAGGGGTTTTCCCATTGTCATCCTGAGCGTTAGCGAAGGATCTCGGCAGTGGGGCGTGGACTAATATTCCCCTTTACCCCAGTACTGTCATTGCGAGCGTTAGCGTGGCAATCCCCATCATATACTTATTCCCACGATTTAGATTGCCACGTCGTCCTTCTGCGGAAGGACTCCTTGCAATGACAACCTTTTTTAATAATGTCATTCCGTACCCCGTATCGGGTACGGGGCAGGCTTGATACGGAATCCAGGTGGGGAAGGTGACTGGATTCCCGCCTGCGCGGGAATGACAAAAGAAAATTAAGGGGCTTTTGTTTTTGGGGGATTGTATCCTGACCTAAGTTGATTTATACTGCCTTTAAATGGTAGTCACTAGTAAGGAAATTTGAAATATGAGAGCGTATTTTGAATTCCCGACTAAAGAGGATTGGAAGCGTGTCAGCAATTGCTCGGCGTATGAAAATATATATTCAGTGTTAGATGGCATTGAATCTAGTAAACACCAAATTGACGGCTGGAAAGCCATCGAAATCCAAAGTTGGCTTTACGAGCTACGGCGAAGAGTAGAACATGTTTGGATAAGCTACTTCTTTATGATGTTCTATTACGAAAAAGGCATTCCCGATGAGCCACCTAAAAGAAACAACGGAGCGTCCGCAAAGTATTTCCCAAATTTCAAAGAAGTGGATTATTCGATTAAAATGTGGTTCGACTATTTCTCAGATACTCTTTATTATACACTTTTTTCGGCTTGGGACTTGGTTGGTCATATATTGGTAGTGAAATATGACTTAGAGATGCGCAATAAACGGAATAAACGTAAGAAAAAGGTATCTTTCAGCACAGCTTTGGGAGAACTGGAAGGTAAGGATAGAAACCTCTATGCGTGCCTTAATAGGATTAAGAGTTCAAGAGTTTATAAAAAAGCTGTTCAAATTAGACGTGACATTACGCATAATAAATTCCCTCACACTCAGTATATTAGCGTAAAAAGGTACAATGAATATACTGAAAAATTAGTACTTAAAAAATATACACCTTCTAAAAAAATTGTTGAAAATGTGCACGGAGCGTTAGAATTACTTGCAGAAACATTGCAGTGTATATTAAAATGACAGTTCTCTTTCTTTCCCCCCCAAAAATCCCTCTCACTCTCCTTTTACCAAAGGAAGTAGCCTGACGTGGTTCGACGGACTCACCATGAAGAGAGGGGCGCCAGGTAGGTAAAATCCCTCTCTAACTCTCCCCTTACGAAGGAGAGAGGATGATTGTTCAAACCGAATATCTAGGTTATAAGTTAATCTTTCCCACCTTTGAAAAAGAGCCTGTCCTGAGCGGAGCCGAAGGAGGGATTAAAGGGGATTTTGAGTACGGATTCTTCACCGCGTTCAGAATGACGTTAAGAATTATTCTAATAATGCGCCTTCTTCCTCTCCCCCTTTTTAATGGCTATTTCGTTAAAAACATCCCAGCCAAGCCAGTAGCTGAATACTTTATTCGCCGGCGTCCAGACAAGCGCCCCCTTACTTACTCTTAAGCTCCCCAGCCCCTCATTATCCTGGGTGACATGAAAGATGACATCGACATTACGTATTTCAAGTTGCGGTATCTTAACTAACTTGACCCCGAATTCTGCCATATCGTCCTCCTTATCAACAGGCTAAAGAGATATTTATTTATTCTGCCAGCCTTATCCCCCCTCATTTTCCCGTCATTCCATACCCCGTATCAGGTACGGGGCAGGCTTGTTACGGAATCCACCCTTCCACTCAACCATCCCGATGAAAATCGGGATCCAGCCTACCCCTTTGCCCCTCTGGATTCCCGTTTTCACGGGAATGACGTTCTTTACTCCGCCAGCCTTATCCCCGGTTTTTGTATCGCTATTTGTGAAAAGGAAGAATCTTTAGTCGCCCCGTGCCAGTGCACTTCCCCCGGCGCTATATAAACCACCGACCCCGCCGTAACCGTCTTTGCCTCTTTCTTCGTAGCCACAATTCCCTTACCTTCTGTCACGTAAAGTATCTGTTCGTAAGTATGGGCGTGGAAATTAAGTCTAGCTCCTGCCCCGAAGCTTACCAGTAAAACGCTGAACCCGCCCGTATCTTTAGCACTGATTAGTTCTTTCCGGTATACCGGTCCTTTATGTACGATTTCATCCTTCGTTTCTATAGCTTTAACGTCTTTGCTGTTAATAACTATCATATTGCCTCCTCTGTTGCTTGAGCGTACGCACCTTAACTCCGCTCGCCTTTTCCAGTGGCAAAATAACCGCATCGACGCCTTTATCGGCATAACCGGCCGCTATCACCTCCTCGAGGTCTTTTTTCACGGCTATCCCGACGGGCAGCGGTACGCCGTATTCTTTGCCCAAATCCAGCGCCAGGTTGATATCTTTATAAGCCAGTCCGATTCTGAAACCCGGTTCGAAGTTGCCTTTAAAAGTTGTCCGCGGGTACTGCCGCGCGCACCAGTTATCGCCGGTGCTGTTGGAAATTATCTCTAGAAGAGTCTGCGGGTCGATACCCGCTTTAACCCCCAGCACGAACCCCTCTGCCGATATTGAATTGGAGGCAAGAGAGATTAAATTATTGACGAGTTTCGCCACATTACCGCAGCCCGCGTCGCCGACGTGTACTATCTTCTGCCCCATCGTCAGGAGGATTTTCCGTATCTTTTTCACCGCTGCTTTATCGCCACCGACCATTATGGTTAATGTGCCGGCTTCCGCCCCCTTCGTCCCGCCGCTCACCGGGGCGTCCAAGACCGCAACTCCTTTAAGCCCTGCATCTTTAGCTATTTTCCTCATGAGGGAAGGGGAATTAGTGCTCATATCCACGTAAATATCTCCCTTTTTCCAACCCTGCATAAGGCCGTTTTTCCCGTAAACGACTTCTTCGGTGCTTTTTGGCGACGGCAGACTGGAAAAAACTACCTTACATGATTCGGCAACTTCCGTTGGGGTTTTCCCCCATCTGGCGCCTTTTTTTAATAACGAAATTGCGGCTTCTTTATTTAAATCATTAACAGTCAAATCGTAGCCAGAGTCCAGTATGTGCCGGGATAAATGATTTCCCATTTGCCCGATGCCGATAAAACCGATTTTCATACCAGCCTCCGATGTTGCTGTTTTTTTGGGTGGAGGTGCAATTATTTCTTCTCTTTCTTCTTCTCCCCTGTCTGTTCTTCACGCATCATATTTAAAAGGTATTGAATCTCTGTGTTGCCCATGCCGAAGCGGTGTAGCGTATGCCTTATCATCTCCAGGCTGCCTTCGAAGAACGGCAGGACGATTTCGGCAACGCCAGCGTCCTTCAGCAGTTCCACATCGCTGTCCCGGTGAACGCGCGCTACGATGTCCAGCTTGGGGTTTATTTTCAAGGCATTACGCGCCGTTAGTTCCTCCGCAACGTAGTCCGGTATGGTGCAGATTAATACCCTCGCTCTATCCAGGTCGGCGTGGGCGAGGATTTCCGGGTTGCTGGCGTCGCCGTAAATGCAGGGAATGCCGCGCGCCCGTAGGGTCGAAATAATCGTGGGGTCCAGGTCTATAACGAGGTAGGTAAACTTCTGTTTTTCCAGTACGTCTGCCACGCGCTTGCCAACATCCCCGTAGCCGCAGATAACGGCGTGACGTGAAAGCGCCATATCATGAACGTAACCCCCGGGGTCTACGTGTCTGGTAATTTGCCGTGCGAACCAGGGCTTCTGGCTTATCACTCGGTAGAGAAAAGAATTGAAGCTAAAGATGAAGGGTGTTAAAAACATCGTGATGATTGCTGAAGCAACTATTAGATGATATAAATTGTTGGAAAAGATGCCTGCCTGCTGACCAATCATCGCCAGGATAAAACTGAACTCGCCGATGTTTATCAGACCGGTTCCAACCATTAATACGGTCTTGTGACCGTATCCGAAAATTCGTGTTATTGCCGAGGAAATAACAAATTTTGATGTCATCACTATCGCTACCACAACAGCGATGGTGCCGATATTACTAAAGATATATTCTCTATCGGCGACTAGTCCCAGGGAGACGAAAAACAGGGCGGCAAATGTATCGCGCAGGGGGAGGATATCGGCAAAAGCCTGGCGTGCGTAGCTGGATTGGCTTACCAGCAGACCGGCGGCAAAAGCCCCGAACGCTGCCGAAAGGCCCACGTAATACGTGCCGAAAGCTGCTGCCAGGCAGACTACGACTACCGTAAGTAGGAAAAGTTCGCGTGAACGCTGCCCTGCCACCCTTTTCAGTATCCACGGTATGAACCAGTAACCCAGCACCAGCATTACTGCTATGAACCCGACTGCCTTCCCAATGGTTATCCCCAGCGAAGTCCAGAGTCCCCCCAGTTCCCCCGCCACCGCCGGTATGGCTACCATCATTGGCACGACGCTGAGGTCTTGAACCAGCAGAATGCCCAGCAGTACCCTTCCATGGATGGTATCTATTTCACCCCTTTCCATGAGGAGCTTCAATGCTACCATCGTGCTACTTAAGGAGATGATAAAGCCGAAAAATATCGCGCCGGTGTTCTCCATCCCCACCATCCTCCCCAGCCAGTATCCCGCCAGCGCCGTAATGATTATCTGGGCGATGCCGCCGAGGACGGATACCTTTCCCAGCTTTAACAGCTCTTTGAGGGAGAATTCCAGACCGATGGCGAATAAAAGCAGTACCACGCCGACATTAGCCAGCGTTTCGATTGTCTGGTCGTCAGCTATCAGCCCCAGTCCGAAGGGGCCGACAGCGATACCGCCGGCTAAATATCCGAGAATAACCGGGAGACGCAGCCACCGTGCCAGCATGCCTCCGACGACGGCCGTCACCAGGACGATGAGTAGTTCGAGCCCTATGTCTAGACCTTCCAAGGTCTACTCCTCTATATCGGGAGTTGCTGAGCTATTTTAGCATGAATTTTACTTAAAGCGCGCTACGGTTTGAATATTTTACTGTTAATCCATAAAGTGATTACCAGCTTTTCACTGTGAAACTTGCTCTTTATCGTTTCTCCGCGCTATCATTTGCGCAATTAACCCGCCGAAACCCAGCGTCGTAAAAATGATATATCCAACCCTCACGCTGGCCAGAAACTGCGGGTAGTAAACTGGTGTAATTTCTTCCTGCCCGATGTATAGCGAGAACAATATCATGGTGATGCCCATACTCAACATCATACCGGACGTTCTCATTGTCCCCAGTGTGCCGGAAGCCACGCCCAAGGCCCGTTTTTCCACTGACCCCATGATAATATTGGTATTGGGTGAGACGAACAGGCCAATGCCTGTGCCGTAAATCGCTAGGACCGTAATGATATACCCCAGAGAAGTATCGTCGTTCAGGAAAACTAACATCAAGACGGCTATACAGTTTAACGCCATGCCTGCGGTAGCTACCAGCCTCGGCTTATACTTCTGTGAAATGTATCCGGATAATACTGTGAAAATGGTCATCAGAATGGAAGATACAACTAGCACCCCACCGGCTTCATCCGGTTGCATTGATTTGTTGTATTGCAGGTACAGGCTTAATAGGAAGTTCACGGCGAATGTCGAAATATAAGTAATCAGCGCCGCCAGGTTGGAGAAAAGAAAAACCCGGTTGCGGCGGAAAAGTGTCAGCTCGAAGACCGGACTCGACACTCTGGTTTCCCACCAGACAAAGAAAGCTAGGCCGAGTGTCCCTGCCAGGAATAAAATAATACCGCTCAACGTCGGAAGATTGGAAAAGCCGTACATGAAAAGGGCAATGGAGATTATATAGGTAATAGAGCCGGTGATATCGAACTTTTCGCCTTTGGCTTCACGCCATTCGCCTCTCAAACCATAGAAAACCAGTAGTACGAGGAAAATGCCCAGCCCTCCGCTAAGCAGGAAGATGCTTTGCCATCCCAGATGTTCTGTCATCAAGCCCCCCATAAGCGGGCCCAGTGATAAGCCCAGGTAAGTGCCGGACTGACTGATGCCTATGGCTTTGGCTCTCTCTTCCGGGGGAAAGACCGAGGTCAAAATCGCCACGCTATTGTTAAAGGTCATCCCGGAGCCGAATCCCTGGAAAGACCGGGCGATAAGCAACATCGGCACCGAGTTGGCAAATCCACCGAGAAATGAAGCTAGCGTGGATACTACCAGCCCTATTATAAAGAGTTTCTTACGCCCGTAAATATCGGAAAGGCGCCCGAACGGCACCTGTACCATGGCTATCGCCAGGAAATAGGACGTGCTTACCCAGCTCATCACCACCGCTTCCATGTCGAACTGGCGTCCCATATCCGGCAATGCCACGTTCACCGCCGCTACCAGGAAAGGGAGGATGAACGCCGCCGTCGTAGCTACTATGAGGACGATATTCTTATTAACCGCAGGGCTTGTCTGACCGCTCATATCTGTTGTACCCCGTTTCAAATACGGGCAACTACTTGCTGCTTCTTTAAAAGATTAGCTTGAGCAAACAGGAGTAACTGGAGAAAGACTAAACGGCGGATTCTATTTTTTTGGTTTTTTCCGGCGGCCGCGGTGCCGGTGTTATTTGATAGCGGAAGCCGCACTGGAAACAGCGTTTCCCTTCAGCGATGGCATCGTCGGTAAGTAGCCCTGTTTCCACTTCTGTAAAGTTGTTTATTACCTTCTCCGTCGGCAACTGGGGCATCTTCACCCGTTTTTGTTCTGCGAAATCTTCTGCGGTGATGCCGGCGCAGAGACCTATCTTTCTCTCTGTAGTCAGTATCTCCTCGATATCTCCGCTGCCACCCAGGTATTTATCTATCGAGCTTGCGGCTATCCTGCCTGCCGCAATCGCCCTGATAACATTGGCGGGACCGGTTACGGCATCGCCTCCGGCCCACACGCCCTTGCGGCTGGTCGCAAGAGTATCCGGATTCACCGCTATCGCCCCTCGTGTCGTCTTTACTTTAAATCCTGTTGGTATCTCCGGCACCTGCCCTATGGCGCCGATAATAGTATCGTATTCGATGTCGTATTCGCTGCCTTTTATTGGCACTGGCCGGCACCGCCCGCTGGCATCGGGCTCGCCGAGTTCCATGCAGGTGCAGGTCAGGGATAAATGTCCATTTGTCTGGCATACTCTGATATGCCCTCTGAGGTAATCTATCTGTATCTTTTCCTCCAGCGCTGCTTCTACATCCTCGGGACTGGCTGGCATCTCGTTGCGCGTGCGGCGGTAGATAATATGCACCTCTTTAGCACCCAGTCTCAATGCTACCCTGGCGCTGTCAATTGCAGTATTGCCGCCCCCGATAACCGCCACCTTTTTCCCTATCTTAACTTTCTTCCCCAGGTTAACGTCTCTTAAGAAGGAAGCGCCATCATAAATGCCCGGCAGGTTCTCCCCCTCAACGCCCAGGGTCTGCCCGCGATGTGCCCCCGTCGCCAGGAACACTGCTTCATAACCCTGGTCGAAGAGACTATCCACCGACTCCACTCTGGTATTGAGTTTTATCTCTACCCCGGCTTCGCGGATAATATCTATCTCACCTTCCAGTACTTCGGGCGGCAGGCGGTAATCAGGAATGCCCACACGCATCATGCCGCCGGCTTTAGAGAATTGTTCGAAGACGGTAACTGTATGCCCGGCTTTAGCCAGATAGTAACCCGCCGTTAGCCCCGCAGGACCCGACCCCACGATGGCTACTTTCTTGCCGGTGGGAGGCAGTTTTTTTGAGTAATGTTTCCAGAAACCGGCGTCGCGGTCGGCCACGAAACGTTTTAGAAACTTAATGGAAATAGGAGAGTTGAGTGCACTGCGGCGGCAGGCTTCCTCGCAGGGATGCATGCAGACTCGCCCCAGTGTTGCCGGGAAGGGCACTTTCTCCCTGACTATAGCCAGGGATTCCTGGAACTTTCCCTGCCCGGCGAGATATACATAAAGGGGCACATTGATGCCGGCGGGGCAGGCATGTCGGCAGGGCACTGCCGCTTCTTCCCAGTCCTTGTCTGGTTTGAAAGCAGCTCCGCTGTCCATTAGTGCGCCGGTCGGGCAGACCTCTACGCAGGCACCGCAGAAACGGCAGCCGGAGTCCTGTAAAGGTTTATTGAAAGGCGTGCCGACTAATGTGTCAAAACCGCGTTTTGAAAAACCGATAGCTCCGATGCCCCTCACATCCTCGCAAATTTGCACGCACCGCCCGCAAAGAATGCATAGGTTATAGTCGCGCTGGATAAGCGGCTCGCGTGTAAAGTCTACTGGCAGACTTTTATATTTATATGGTATTGTCAACTCATTAATCCCGATGTAGTCTACTAGGTCTTGTAGTTCGCACTGGTGGTTATTGGGGCAGGAGACACACCGCTCGGTAACGGCTACCTCCCGCAGGCAGATATCATTGGGCAGGCATCGCTGCCGCCGGTGGCAGGTAAGGCAGGCATTAGGGTGTTCGGTCAATATAAGCTCTAAAAATGCTTTTCTTAACTCCTGCAACTGCGGCGATTTCGTGGTTACCTTCATGCCGTCGGTAGCGGGCGTGGTACAGGCGGTCGGCATCCCTCTCATATTTTCAATCTCCACGATGCAGAGTCGGCAGCCGCCGTATGGCTGGAGGTCGGGGTGGTAGCAGAGGGTGGGGATATAGATTCCGGCGCTCTGGGCTGCCTGGAGTACCGTGGCTCCCTTTGATGTTTCAACTTCAATATTATCGATTATTAGTTTAATCTTATCGGTCATAGGCATTAAAAAAGCTACCCTTTGGATTAAAGGATAGCTACATCCTGGTTCCAGCTTTAATAATAGCTATTTCCAGCATCGTTTTACTTTAACATTAAAATAGGCGAAAATTCAAGGTTGGGCAGGGCAGAAGTTTACTCTTATATATGTCAGGTATTCTTAATAAATAGGTGCTATACCAGGTCTTCTAGCGTGACGGAGTTCCAGTCTATCATCTCGCTGGGCTTGGGGGTGTTGGCTAAAGTTTCTTCTAGGTCTTCCACCTTCTTGGTACAGTCTTTCATTAGGTCGTCGCTTCGTTTTAAATGTTCCTCGGCTTCTTTCTGGTGGCCGTTATTTTTCTCTCTTTTAAACCATACCTGCGAATGGTATACATGGTATATATTATTTATATTTTCCGCCTCCGCCTCCCGGTTGTCCTGTAGTTGCTGTAGATAGGCTTTCCATCGTGCGGAATGAAACAATCGGTGTACCCCTTTCGCAAACGCAATATTTATTTTCCATATTATCCGTTATTGAAAGAGGTTTGTCAACATGATAGTGCAATCATGAATTATTTTTCCTGTAAAGGAGAACTTGGTAATCATGGTAATGAAGGGGAAATACGGTTTACATTGCTCCATCCTGCGGCGGTTCGGCAGGCAAATCGCCGGGCGACTGGCGTATCTGCTGGCGGCGCTTAATGATATATCGAATAATAAAAGTTATAAGGTAAATGACGGCTAACATCCCCACGGTAATCAAAACGGTGTAAATGGGATTGAATTTCTTAACGTCTTCGATAGTCATGCCGAAGATTGCGCCGACGCTGATATATAAGCCGTCGAAGACAATACTTGAAAGCAAAACACCTAATGCCAGCATCCTGAACCGTTTTTTTGCCGCCATCACCAGTAACATCGGGAATCTCCCTCCAATCAGTCTTGCGAAAGCTACGGAAAACGGCGAGGTTATATTTATACGCCCGATTGGTCCTGACTTGGCTATGATTTTATTGAAAAACCGGTCCAGACGTATTTTGTGATAGAACCTCGTTAAAGCCGGCATACCGAACCTGGCAACACGGTAAAGTATCAGCGACCCTATCTGTCGGCCAACTTGAGCACATAACCAGAGTCCCATCAATTGCCAGGGAGGCATCTTGCCGGTGCCTATATTAATGCCTACGTTTACCCACAGGAACTCTAGTAGAAAGAGGATGGATATGCCGATTTCACCGAAGCAACAGATGACGAAAAACAATAAAGCCATCCGGGGGTCTAAAGTGGCGGTAAAATCAACGATGCCGTGTAGAAAGCCTTCAAAGTCCATTACCTGGCCTCAATATAGGCCGGGACGTTAAGCAGTACCGGTACAGTGACGAAGCGGTAGCCTTTAGCCAGGAGCCGCTTAATAATTAAAGGTAAAGCTTTTACCGTAAGGCTTCTATCGGCGTGATTATTATTATGCTCGATGCCGTAGCCGTCATGTAGTAGAATGATACTCCCCGGAGCGGTTTTGTTAACGATTTTGTTGACGAAGGCATCAATCACTTGGTCTATGGCATCTGGCTCGCTTTGGTCGTTGGCGGAGACGCTCCAGGTTATTTCTATCAGGTGGTTTTCGTGAACGCAATCGAGCTCCCAGGGGGTCTTTTTGCCGTGCGGCGGGCGGTAGAGGTGGGGTAGCACGCCGGTGACTTTATAGATGACCTCCTGTGCGTCTTCCAGGTCGCGGGAGCCTTGTGCAGTCAATGCATGGTTGGCGTCGTGGGTGTTGGAATGGTTGCCGATGACATGCCCTTCGGAGAGTATCCGTCTGGCGATATCGGGATAAAGCTCTACGTTCTTGCCGATGAGGAAGAAGGTTGCTTTGATGTTATATTCTTGAAGTATATCCAGCACTTGCTCGGTATATATTCCGTTGGGTCCATCGTCGAAAGTAAGGGCGACCATTTTATCGTCCGGACTGCCTTTGAAATAGACCCTGCCGAAGACCGGTGATGTGGGCGAAAAATAGCCGTAAATGGAAAAAGCAACGAATAATGCCAGCATCGCGCTGATAGATAGCGCCATACGCTTGCGCAGGGTCGGCCCGCTGGCTTTAGGCCTGGCGGCTACCAGGTTTAAACTGAAATCGAGCATCAGGCGTGCAATGTTATCGGTTAGCGCCATCAGCAGGACAAACCACGACCCTCTTACGCTTCGCGCGGATGTCAGGCAGTATATATGGGGGTCGTAAAGAACCTTACCCAGCTTGCGGAAACGCGTGGTTATGCCGTGCTGGTCGGCGGAATAGGGGATATTGTTATAGCCTCCCACTTTATTAAAAGCCGAACGGCGGAAGGCGAAGGTCGCCCCGGAAACGAGGAATGGCCTGCCGAAAAGGAATGCCGATATTCTATTCAGCCAGTCCCTGACCGTAAGCTCGATGAATGACCAGAGGAAGAAGTCGCGGTAGAGGAACCTGCCGCCAACCGCTACGGCTTCCGGGTGTTTTGCCAGCTTATCGACGATTTTCTGAAGCCAGTTCTCGGGGTAAAGCGTATCGCCGTCCGCCTGAACGATTATATCTCCATCGGTATTATCGGCGCCTACCTGCCGGGCGTAAACTACATTCTTTTTTTCGCTGGCGTTGATGACCCTTACGCCCATGCTGCGGGCGATTTCCGCGGTATTATCCTTACTGCCGTTATCCACGACGACGATTTCATAATCGCCTTTATAGCTCTGCTTTTGTAATGAGCGTATTGTGTCCGCGATTAGCTTTTCTTCATTCCTTGCCGGGATAATGATGCTGACTTTCATCCTACTTAAAGATAATCATACCATATAAAGTCAATAAATTGATATTGCAGGAGGACTTTTGTACCACCCCCAATAACAGTTAGCCATTCCGATGAAAATCGGAATTCAGTGAGATGGCATTGACTTGTTTAGGCGTAGATGGCGCTAAACTGTTTTAACTGGATACCGTTTTGCAACGGTATGGTTGCCTCCTTTTACTCCTTTTTAAAATCCCCCTTTAATCCCCTCCTTCGGCTGGCTCAGGACATGCTTTTTCAAAGTGGGACAAACTCATTAGTGAAGAACTAAATCGTCTCCCTTTGTAAAAGAGCCTGCCTCGTACCCGATACGGGGGAGATGGAGAAGGATTTTATTATCCCCACCCCTTTCCCCCCCACCACAAGCAAAAGGGCGAAGTTAAAAAATAACACGACCTTTTCCTCTTAATTTCCCTCTCCGTTGACAGAGAGGGAGACAAAAGATAATATGATTGAAAAATATAGTTGTTGTATTCAAGATGAAAAAACAAGACAGAAGATGGCGTACTAATGCTCTTTTATGGGAAAAATTAAAGCCAATCGCCCATGAAATGAGGAGTAAACCTACAGAAGCTGAAAATGAGTTGTGGAAGTACCTTCGGAAACACCGGTTATACGGCTTAAGCTTCAGGCGACAGCATTGCATCGGTCAATTCATTGTTGATTTCTATTGCGCCAAAGCGCGATTGGTAATAGAGGTAGACGGCCCGGTTCACCAATATCAACCGGAAGAGGACTCAATAAGACAGGAATATCTGGAAAGCCAGAATCTTAAGGTTCTGCGTTTTACCAATGATGTTACCTTGAATAATATAGGCGATGTAATTAAACAAATTGAAATAAATTTGCCCATCACTCTCTAGTGCCTCCTCTCTGCCAGCGGAGAGGAGGTAAGGAGAAAAGGTCGTCTCTCATCCCACCCCTTTTCCCTCCACCCCAAACGGATGAGGAATGTAAGTGAAAGGAAGCAGGTAGGAAATACAGAGTGTGTCTTTATAATACTATGTTTGTGCTCTGAATGTAGCTACATAATATTCTAAAGCAGTTTCCTTCGCTCCAAATATACCAGCCAGACATCCTGGTTTGGAGACTATTCCAATAGCATCAACCCTGTAGAATTCCCAACCCTGCTTTGCATGTTCATTCACGATAGACTGTAAATACATAGCAGCCTCATCGCCTTTTTCTTTCCCCTGCTCAACGGTTATAACTGGAGCAAGTTGTACCATCCTGTATTGGTATCCTATTTTTCTCCTTTCTTGATTCAATAGGGAGTAGAGGTTTACGTCGCTTTATATTTTTAGTATATTTGACCCTTGCCCCCGCAATTTGGGCACTTAATCATTCCCGCCCCGCCGCAGACACCGCATTTTACATTACTTAGAACCCCGATGATTTGCCCTTGCCCGTGGCATCTCTCACATTTAATTACGCCTTTGCCATGACATGTTGGACAGTTCATTACCCCTCCTTCTTCCAGTGGAAAATAGTATGTAAACTCTAATTCGTGGAGAAGACACTTGTCAAGATAGGTGTTTTTGAAATACCCTTTTGGCATGTAACAAGGTAAATATGAAGTTAATTCTTCTCTCCCCCTCATCGCGTCATTCAACCCTTGCGTTTATCCCTGCCGGACTATATCATTAAATAAGAAATGGTAGGTCTTATCTTGCTACCACTCACCCTGAGCTCGTCGAAGGGTTACCGAACCTTAAAAACTGAATATTTAGGCGGGGTTATTTCCCTTTGTATTAGAGCCTGACCTAAGCCTGCCGAAGGGGAGAGAAAAAGGGATTTTTCATAAAACGGATAAACGCATAACTCAAAAATTGAAGCTGGTTATACATAAAGTCAGGAACGAATAACCGAAGCTAATCACTCGAAAAAAATAGGAAAAAATTTTTTAAAATGAATAACGAATAATCCTCTCCTCTGGTGGGGATGTCTCCCTTTCGTAAAGAGCTTGCCCTGAGCGGAGTCGAAGGAGAGAGACAGAGGGATTTTGCTCCCGCTATCAGACTGTATACTGTAAACTGTCAACTTAAATCTGCTATAATTCCCTTGCAATGAAAGATGATGTCACCCCCATCCGCCGCCAGTACCTCCGCATTAAAAAGCAGTACCCCCACGCCATCGTGCTCTTCCGACTGGGGGACTTTTATGAGACCTTCGACGAGGATGCCCGTATCACTTCTAAAGAGCTGGAGATCGTCCTCACCTCGCGGGAGATGGGTAAAGGCAACAAGATTCCCCTCGCCGGCATCCCTTACCACGCTTTAGACGGCTACCTTGCTAAGCTCATCAACCGCGGCTACAAGGTCGCTATCTGCGAGCAGCTTACCAGACCCGGCGAGACTAAAGGACTTGTCGAGCGGGATGTCGTCCGGCTGGTCACCCCCGGCACCGTCGTCGAGCCGAGCCTGCTGGACAGCAAGGTCAACAACTACCTCGTCAGCGTGGCGGTGGGTGAAGGCGAGGTCGGCATCGCCTACGTTGATATCACTACCTCCGAGTTCGCTGTCACGCAGTTGCCTTTAGCCCGAGCGAAGACGGAACTGGAACGACTCAACCCCTCCGAGGTCATTGCCGCCGAAAAAGCGGATTTAGAAGCTTTAGGCTTAAGCGATAACGTCACCCGCCTCGATAGCTATCGCTTCGACCTTGAGGTTGCCCGCCAGACTTTGCTCGACCACTTCGGCGTCACAACACTGGAGGGCTACGGCTGTGCCGGCTTGCCATTAGCCATTAAGGCGGCAGGCGCTATCGTCTACTATATCGGCGAGACGCAGAAGACCGTCAAAGGACAGCTTACGCGCCTCTCCACCTATATTACCGACAATTTCATGGCGCTTGATGAGCAGACCCAGCGCAACCTTGAGATTTTCCAGGGTGCGCGTACCGGTAGTGTGGATGGCTCTTTACTCTCTGTAATCGATGCCACTAAAACCCCCATGGGCGGCAGGCTCCTAAGAAAGTGGCTGGGCCAGCCATTACTGGATATCGCCGCGCTTAATAAGAGACTGGACGCTATCGACTGGTTTGTCACAAAGACTTTAGAGCGACGCCAGGTTATAGACGTTTTAAAAAACATCGCCGACCTTGAGCGCATTATCAACCGCGTCAGGAGTGAAATCGCTCTCCCGCGTGAACTGGTTACTTTAAAACGCTCTCTAGAAGCTATTCCTAAGGTTAAGGAACTTTTAGAATGTCATCCTGAGCTTAGCGAAGGATCTTGTAGCCCTTTTAAAGAACGAGATTCTTCGGTCGGTTCCCTCTCTCAGAATGACAAAGGCGCAATCGAGTGGCTGAAGGATGAGCTTAAGCCCTGCCGCAGCCCTATCGACTTAATCAACTTGGCTATCGTTGACGAACCTTCCTCTTCTTTAGGGGAGGGTGGGGTGATTAAGCGCGGCTTCTCCGAAGAGCTGGATAACCTGCGCGATGTCTCCGGCAACGCAAAAAAGTACCTCGCCGGTTTAGAGCTTAAAGAGCGCGAGCGCACCGGCATTAAAAACTTGAAGGTGGGCTTCAATAACGTTTTCGGCTATTACATCGAGGTATCCAACGCCAACCTCAAGCAGGTACCGGCGGAATATATCCGTAAGCAGACCCTCGTTAACGGCGAGCGGTTCTTCACGCCGGAGCTCAAAGAATATGAATCCATGATTCTCAACGCCCGCGACCGCATCGAGCAGATGGAGAACGACCTTTACCGGCGTGTCTGCCGTCAGGTCGCCGAAGAAAGTGAAAGGATTTTAGCGCTGGGGTCGGCGATAGCTCAACTGGATGTCTTTACCGCCCTGGCTGAAGTTGCCGTACGTCACAACTACTGTCGCCCGTTCCTCGATAGCAGCAACATTATCGATATTAGAGAAGGCCGCCACCCGGTGGTGGAAACAAGCTTGACGGACGGCTCTTTCGTACCTAATGATATCTATTTATCCAACGATGACGCCCAGCTTATAGTATTGACGGGTCCCAACATGTCAGGTAAGTCCACCTACTTGAGGCAGGTGGCTTTAATTGTCTTGCTGGCGCAAATCGGCAGCTTTGTTCCCGCCAGGTCAGCAAGAATAGGCATCGTCGACCGCATTTTTACACGCATCGGTGCCCGTGACGACCTCGCCGCCGGGCAGTCAACCTTCATGGTGGAAATGGTGGAGACCGCCAATATCCTGAATAACGCTACCCCCCGCTCCCTCCTCATCCTCGACGAGATAGGGCGGGGCACCAGTACTTACGACGGGCTTTCAATCGCCCGCGCCGTGGCGGAGTATATCCATAACTTTAACGGTCTTGGCGCACGCACGGTCTTCGCTACCCACTACCACGAAATGGTCTCCCTGGCGGCTTATCTCCCCCGCGTGAAAAACTTCAACGTCGCCGTCATTGAGGAGGCAGGCAAGGTCATTTTTCTACATAGAATCGTGCCGGGCGGGGTGGATAAAAGCTACGGCATCCACGTAGCGCAGCTGGCAGGCTTGCCTAAAGCGGTGCTCCACCGCGCTCGCGAGGTCTTAAGCGAGCTGGAAAGCGATGGCGCTCAAGCCAAACCGCCTAAGAAGAAACCTAAAGAAACCAGCGCCCAGATCCCATTATTTGGCACGAAATCAGAATTAGAAAAGGCTCTGGAAGAGATAGATATCAACTCACTTACGCCGCTGGAGGCTTTAAACAAACTATATGAACTAAAGAAGAAGGCGGGAGAATAGTACATCGTCATTCCGTACTTGATACGGAATCCAGAGGGGTAAAGGGGAGGGAAAATAGTACACTGGATTCCCGTTTTCACGGGAATGACAGAAAGGGTGCTGGAAGCTTTGAATAAGCTGTATGAATTAAAGAAGAAGGCCGGGGAATAAAGGGCGAGGTAAATAACAAGAAAATATAGTACTAACATACACTTGCAATATATTACCGTATATAATACGCTATATAACGATATAGCGACATATCGGAGGAAACCATGAAAGATTTTGCTGGTAAAGTGGCATTTATCACCGGCGGCGCTTCCGGCGCCGGATTGGGTCAGGCAAAGGTGTTTTCCGAAGCTGGTTGTAAGATAGTCATTGCCGATATACGCCAGGACCACCTTGACGAGGCAAAGGAGTATTTCAAAGATAAAAAGGTACAGGTTCATTTTATTAAGCTGGATATTACAGACCGCAAAGCGTACGCGGAGGCTGCGGATGAGGTTGAAAAGGTATTTGGTTGCCCGCCGCAGCTTCTATTCAATACGGCGGGTGTGAATGCCTTTGGTCCGGTAGAAGCATCAACGTTTGAGGACTACGATTGGGTCATGGGCGTATGCCTAGGCGGAGTGATAAACGGTATGGTGACCTTCGTACCCAGGATGATAAAAGCCGGTAAAGGCGGTTATATTGTGACCACGGCATCGATGGGGGGACTTATGGGAACATCCGGTTGCGCGCCGTATTCAGCTGCCAAGGCAGCCGTTATTAACCTTATGGAGAGCTACTGGCAGGGACTCAAGCCTTATGGTATAGGCGTTTCCTGCCTATGTCCTGGAGGCATCAGGTCGAATATCGGTGAATCTTCGTACACGCGACCTAAACATCTGGCGAATACCGGTTATAACACTAATGAAAAGACAATCGAGTTTATGCGCCATCACTATTCCTTCGGCATCGACCCTGTGGAGCTGGCTAAAATAGTCAAGAAAGGCATTGAAGACGAGGTGCTTTACATTATCCCGATGCCGGAACCGGAAAAAATGATGAGGGGAATTGTCGAGCGTATGGTCAACTATACCACTCCCGAAGGCATGAAGCGGCAGGAAGAAGCAAACAAGAAGCGCAGGGAGGAAATGAGGAAGCACCCCAATCCGATGATGGAGGGTGCTGCCGAAGCCGGATGGGGCAGGGCCAGAGAAGATTTAACATGGGTCAAAGACCACAGGCCCTTTTAGATAAGGATGCAGTTTAGCCTTGAACAATCTAATGGAGGAATATCATGACGATTCAACTGCTCGATAACGTAATGAGTCCTGAAGCCGGAGTCCAGGTGAGTGCTGGTGGTCCTATGCCGGGTATGGGCGGACCGCCTCCTGGCCCGGGTGGACGTCCCAGGGGGCCGGGTGGTCCTCCGCCGGGAATGGGAATGCCTCCACCAGTCTCAGCTTCTTTTGCCAAGCGGCTGGACACGCTGGATAAAAAGACGGTGTACTTAGTGGATACTGGTTTCGGCGGCAGCTATCAGTTTATGATGCAACTACAGATGTGGTTTAAAGAGCACATGCCGTCCGTCACGACAATACGCAAGCGGAAACCCGGCAATGTGTTTATGGACGATAATAATGAGTTATGGGAAGAGGTAAAGCAAAAGGGGCATGCCGTTGTCCTCGGGGTAGCTGGCTGACCAGGCTGTGTGTCAGCGGTCGCTGCAGGAACTACGAAACTCGAATACACTTACGGTATCCCGGTTGCCCCGGTCTCGACTTACGCGTTTGAGACTGTGGTTAAAGGGAGCCCCATGGCAGCCACTTTACCTTTCATCTTTACCCCCCATCCCGTTATCGGTATGTCGCCTGAAGCTCTAGATAGGTACATCGTCGGCAATGACCCGGATACGGGCAAACCCGTCATCGAGGAGATAATCGATGTATTAACAAAGCCGGTACAAGGAAAGAAGCTAGCGCCCCCACCGCCTCCAGCGGTAAAAGATTCCACTCCGCAGGTATTTTTAAAGCCGGACACCGAAGATAATTTACAGCAGCTGTTCTATGACAAAGGATGGACGGATGGACTGCCTATCATCCTGCCTACCGAGGAACGGGTAAAGAAAATGCTCGCCGGGACATGTGCTTCTCCTGATGATACCGTGGCGGAATCGTTTCAATTTGATACCGGGAAGATAGTCAGGTACACCGTGTCCAATATCGCCGTGATTGCGGTTATGGCCGGCGCCAGACCGGAGTATTTCCCGGTGATACTGGCTATTGCAGCTACGAGACAGCCGTCGCTGATGCCATCGACGACGCCCTTTGAAGCGATGGTATTGGTAAACGGTCCGATCCGCAATGAAATCGGCATGAACTGCGGCATCGGCGCTTTCAGCGCGGTAAACCAGGCGAACTCCGTTATCGGAAGGGCGTGGACTCTAATGAGCATTGCCCACGGGTATGCCAAACCCAGGCAGACGCTATGGAGTTCGCAGGGGAATAATCATACCTACAATAATATGTGCTGCGGTGAGAACGAAGAAAGGAGCGTCTGGGAGCCTTTCCATGTTACGAAAGGGTTTAAGAAAGAAGAGAGCGTCGTCAGCATCTTCAGGGGGTGGACGTTCCTCAACAGCACGGGTGCGGCTTCCCATCGCTCGATAACGGAAGAACTGAACATACAGCTAGCGGTGATGCCGCCGATGAATTCCGCGGCGACGATAATCATGGACCCGATGGTTGCCAGAGAACTCAAGGAGGACGAGGGCTTTAAGACCAAACTGGATTTCGCCAAGCACCTAAGCAAAAACATCAAGGTGAAGAACGGTCAATACTGGAAGACCGATTATATAGATATGCTGGTGGCGTCGGAGGCGTATAAGGGCGTGGAGCCTTACGCTTCGTGGAAGAAACTGCCGGACGATGCGATGATAGCGCCATATCATATACCGGAGAATATCAACATCATCGTGGTGGGTGGGGAAACAAGCCCGCTATGGAAGGTGGCGGACTACGGCTATTCTGGGAGCGCACCGATTGACAAGTGGCGCGCGAAGAAGGCAGATGAGTGCGCCGACAGCTCATGCGGGCTGCCGGATAAACCGGTGGAGTACGATAAATAGGTTTTTCATTAGTCGCAGGGTAGATTGGGAGGGGGCTTTTCAGGTAAGCTCAAAGTAAGCGAAAGCCCCCTCTCTTTTTTGCCTTTGATTCGATATTCGTTTTAAAAATTTTTTTGTTTTTTTACGAGTAATTAGCTACGGTTGTTGGTTTCTGACTTTATGGCAAATCAGCTTCAAACACCGGGTATTCGTTTTTTAATTGACGGTAAGCAGGCTAGCAGTTATTATTTACTAATTTATGATATTATCTGATGACGATAAAAACAAGGGGATTTTGTCGCTTGGGTGCTTTTAACTTTGAAAGCGCATAAAAAGGCGGGGTATAATAGAGGATTAAATTAATCATAGAGATTGCCACGTCGCCCCGACTCCATCGGGACTCCTCGCAATGACCCTCCTAGCTCAAGCTACGAAGGGCAAGCATTGGAAAAGGAGCAAACCATGAAAATCTTAGGCGTATCTTTCAGTCCCCGCAAAGACGGCAATACCGTCGCTATGCTTAAAGAGGCTTTAGCCGCCGCGAAAAAGGACGGCGCGGAAACGGAGCTTTACAGCGTCGCCGGGAAAAACCTCCAGCCCTGCGACGGCTGCTGGGGATGCATGAAAACGGGCAAGTGCCATATAGAGGACGATATGCCGGAGCTTTTTGATAAAATGATAGCCACCGACGGAATTATCCTGGGGACGCCGATATATTTCTGGGGCATGACGGCGCAGGCGAAAACCGTCATCGACAGAACGATTTCCCTGTATAAGCCCGAGAGGTCTTTAGCCAATAAAGTATGCGGGGTAGTGGCTTCCTGCGGGAGCCTGGGCATGGTGAGCGCGCTCAAGGACTTAAGCTATTACATAATACAGCGTCGCATGCTGCCAGCGAACCAGGTCTCCGCCTACTTAATGGGTCCGGACGACTTAAAGAAGATGCCCAAATGTCTTGAAGAATTACAAAAGCTGGGGCGGCAGATGGTGGCTTTAGTGAAGATGAAATTTAAGTACCCGGAGGAGTTTGCCAGAGGTCCGGGGGCGTTTGGGACGCACACCAAATAAAATTAAAAATCAAATATCACCCTTCGTCAAGCTCAGGGCAAGTAAATCAAAAACACAGATAAAAAAGGTGAAGATTTTAGGACGCAGACGAGGTAGAGGAGGAAGTAGTTATTCAATAATATGTTTAGGTGGAGGTTGAATATGATTTTTCAACCATTTAGACCTATCTTCCGAAATACGTTTAGCTATTTCTTCTACAGTATTAGTTATCCATAGAGTTGTCTGAGAATTGTCAGTATAATCAGCTTCACCAAATGATTCGACCCTATGTTGTCTTTGTAATTTGTTTACTTGATTAAACTGTGCATTGTCTCCCTTTGCATAAACTGCAAATGTTTTTCCGCCGAAATGATTAATGAGCGAGAACATTGGTATATCACTGGGCCCATCAGCTATACATATCATGTTTTGGAATGGTACTCGTCTATCTTCATGTGCAATGGTTGCATTTACGTGTATTTCTGGGAATTTGTTCGTTCCTTTATTTATTTCGAATACTGCTCTGGTCTTTGTGGTGTTATCAATAATATAACCTATTTGAGAAATGATTTTTTCAGCGTCTAACGAGTATTGTTTTTTATCAAATCCTGGTTCAGGGATAATTTCAACAAATTCACAGCCCCAGATATCTTCTACAAAATCACTAATTTTACTACCTAGTATCATTTGTTTTAATCCAGTACTCACTATATAATGTTCAACTTTTATCTCTTGTTCTTTAAATATTCTATTCTCCTCAATCCGCTTTTTTAATTTCGGGAAAAAGTCTGGTAAGCCAGGATAGAATTCTATTTGTTTACCAAGTTCTTTTAATAGTCTATTATTTAACCCTTTAAAGATACCTTTTTGTGCATAAGTTAACATATGATTAAGATATACAGTATCACTTTCAACTTTTTGTGTACCGTTTGCTTTATAAAAGTCAGGTATCTTACTGACTTCTTTCCAGAAATCAGTACCATTGATTTTGTAGTATTTAAATAAAGGTTCTTGCATGTAGTTAGGCGTTAGTGTTTTATCAAAATCCCATATTAATGCGATAACATTTTGTAGAAATATATTCTTAGGCATATTTTACTTAAAATTACAAATTCACGATCTATAGTTCAGTATCAACCACGCTTATTATACTATTTTAATCCTGTATGTCAATTTAACATAGTAATAAATTATACTTATTCTTGTCTCTTTCCCTTCTTTTAGAGTACACTTTAAAGGCAAATCTCCATAAGGAGGTGTTCCCATGAAAGCATTAATTATATATGATTCTCTTTACGGCAACACGGAGCAAATCGCTAAAGCGATAGCGGGGGGAATAGGGGCGGAGGCTAAAGTAGTGAAGGTGGGGGAGGTTAAAGCGGAGGATTTCGCGGTATATCCTTATATTATCATCGGTTCGCCGACGCAGGGAGGCAGGACGACGCAAGCCATTAAAGCCTTCCTGGATAGTCTGACAGCGGAGTCGTTAAAGGACAAGCGTTTCGCCGCCTTCGATACCAGAATCAAAGGGTGGGCAAAAATCTTCGGTTGGGCAGCACCGCGCATCGAAAAAGTCATTAAAGACAAAGGCGGCAATACCACGGCACAACCACAGGGTTTTTACGTTAAAGGCACCAAGGGGCCGCTGGCGGAGGGAGAACTGGAGAGAGCGACAACCTGGGCTAAAGCTATTGTAGCGGGAGTCCCGACCAACTTAATGCCCGGTGAGTTCGAGGTAAAGAAAAAAGAGTAGTCCATTTTAATTAAGGAGGATTCTATATGTCAGTAAAAGCACCCAAAGGATGGTACGATATAACAGTGCCCCTAAAGCAGGGGATGATTTCCATGCCAATCGACCCTGTGCCTCCCAAGATTTACCGTTACAGCGACCGTAATCTCGGCGCTAAAGTGACCATGACGATGCTGGAGATTATTTCTCACACGGGCACGCACATCGATGCCCCGCTGCACTTTATCCCCGACGGCTCAACGATTAGCGATATGCCGCTGGACGCGACAGTAGGTCCCTGCCGCGTTATTGCTATTAAAGATGAGGAAAGAATCAAAGTATCAGAGCTAAAAAAATACAATATTAAGAAAGGTGAGCGCCTGCTATTTAAAACGCGTAACTCGCCAGCCAGCTATGAAGGACCCAAGTTCATGGAAGACTATGTTTACTTCGATAATGCGGCCGCCGAATACCTCGTAGGAAAAGGTGTGATTCTCGTCGGGCTGGACTTCATCACCATCGGCAACTATAAAGACGTCGACAGCGTTAACAAGACGCACACGACCTTTCTTAAAGCCGGGGTCTATATCCTGGAGAACTGCGCGCTAGGGCACGTGCCGCCGGGCGAGTACGAACTAATCTGTCTCCCACTGCTAATATATAACGGCGACGCCGGACCATGCCGCGCCATTTTAAGGCCGCTTAAAAAATAAATCAGATTATTTGTGATTTTTGTAACAGTTTCTTAACAAACTTGAGTACATAATAAATAAGGAGGTAGCGGAAAATACGGGGTTAACCCTGACCCAAAGTACTGTTTTTACTTATTGACCTTGTATGATTCGGGACTGATAAAATTATAGAGAAGACGGGTAACTAAAGACTACCCTCCTTCGTTATATTTTATGAGGGTAGTTTTTTGTTAGCTTTTTGTAAAGATTAGAGACGAATTTGAGATATAGTTGTGCTCTTTCATTATTAAGATAAAAAAGATATTCGTTAAATATTTAAATTATTATTAACGCGGGTGCTTTATGAACAAGATACAGAATAAGACGATAAAAATCGACGGACTGGATATACATTATTATATAGCGGGGCAGGGAGAACCGCTGGTGGCGATTCACGGGGGCGGCGGCGATGCGCGCACTTGGCGGCGCAACATCAGCGAGCTATCGAATAAATATACCGTTTATGCCCCGGATTTACCGGGTTATGGTGGCAGCCAGCCGCTGAGTGGCAGCTACTTTATCCCCGAGCTTTCCGACTTCGTGGAGAAGTTTACCAGGGAACTGGGACTTGAAAAGTTCAACCTCGTGGGGCATTCACTGGGGGGCGGCATAGCCCTTAACTTTGCCCTGAAATGCCCGGCGAAGATAAAGAAGCTAGTACTGGTTAGCAGTCTGTGCCTGGGTAGTGAAATCGCTTTCTGGGTAAGGTTTTTCTCATTGCCGGCTTTTATACGCTCGCTGGGAACTGTAATAACAGCATTACTGAAAGCAATAAAGTGGTTTATTAAACATATAAATCCAACGGAATATATCATGCCGCTTACTCCCGCCAGTATGGCTGTAGGCGTTAGAATTTCTAATTTACGCAGCCAGACGCTGGTGCTGGAACAAAGACTACCTGAAGTAAAGATGCCGACACTGCTGATATGGGGAGGCAGAGACCCCGTCGTACCGGTGAAACAGGCTTACCGGGCGTCCAAAGCAATCCCCAATTGCCGGGTGGAGGTCTTTAAAAACCGCGGTCATAACGTGCACCGCGATGAACTCAAAAAATTTACCGGCATCGTCACCGATTTTCTGGGCTAGTTTGTAACTCCGGTGTTGCACAAAGCAACATATTCGCGGAATTCTTTAACAATGTCTTTATGCTTTACCAGCGCTTCACCGATTTCGTAATGCCGGCTCAATCTTAAAGGCACACAGCAACAGGAGCAGCAACTGCATATGGCGTAAAAATCGCCGCGGCATTTGATAACAGTTAAGACCAGCCCCCGCCGCTGGCTGTCCTGCAGAATTTCCACGGCTTTTTCCAGTGAAATTTCCTGCGCATCATGCGGCATGATTTCCTCAAGGACGTGTTTGGAGGCTGCCAGCAATATCTCGTTGTCCTTGGGATGCTTACACTTATTATAGACAGTCCGGCAGGTGCATGAGGTTGAGGCAAGACCGCCTGCTAGTGTAACCAGTTCCTTTGCTTCAGAAGGATTCAACAGGTAGGCACGGTGCTGGCTCCTGCCATAGGCATTAGCCATTTTCACAACCAATTGTCCCAGAAGAGGTATGCGGATCCAGGCGGCAAAGAACATATAGAATCTTAAGGTGAATTTGCGATTCAAATTATAGAACTTGAGGGTGTGGTGCATGATATACCTGCCTTACAACCGCGGTTTGCAGATAATTTCTTTCACCCGTAGATTGAAAAAACAGTGCACGTTGCTTGGCTGGAGGACGACGGCAGTATCCGCACCACGGCCGGTTCCAGCTATACAGATAATTTCTTCGTCGGTGCGGACGAGTCCGGCATCGGCAGCCATCGCGGCGATTTCACAGACTACCTTCATGCCCTGGCCGAAAGTCCGGAGCGTCATAGCGACAATATCGCCGATGGCGCTGGTAGGAGCCGGAGGACCGCCGGTGGCGCCGAGCGAGCGGTGGATAGCGCCAAAAGCGTGCGCGGCGGTAACGATGATGCCACCTTTTTTCTCGACGATTTTACGGTTCTCTGAAGTGAATTCCTGCGTGTTGGGTTCTCGAAAGCCGGTGACATGGGTGACGATGATAACTTTAAAGCCTTTAAAGGTATTTACAGCTTTAACAGCAGTGTCGCCGACGGTTGAGGCTACAACAACTGTCTTAATACCGAGTTCATCCGCGCGTGCTTTAGCCAGAGAGAGAGTTTTTGCAGTATTTTCATCGCCGCCGGGCTTTTCAAAATAGACGGTTTTTTGTTCCATCCTTCTCCTTTAAATGTAAAAAGTATTACTCACTGACTATGTAATTGCGTAAAGTGCCGATTCCCTCAATCTTTATTTCTATCGTGTCGCCGGGGTACATGGGCCCGACGCCAGCAGGGGTGCCGGTCGCAATCACGTCGCCGGGGAGCAGCGTCATGATGTGAGAAATAAAGCTTACCAGTTCATAGATGGGGAAGATTAACTGGCTGGTACTGGCTTTTTGCCGGGTTATGCCGTTAAGACAAGTCTCCAAAGATATATTCGAAGGGTCGATTTCCGTCTCAATGCAGGGGCCGATAGGGCAGAAGGTATCGAAGCTCTTGGCGCGTGTCCATTGAACATCTTTAGCCTGGAGGTCGCGGGCGGTAACGTCGTTGACGCAGGTATAGCCCAGGATATGATGTCGTGCTTGCTCCTTGGATACCTGCCGGGTGATTGAATTTATAACGACTCCTAACTCACCCTCATAATCGACTCTTTGCGAAGCTTTGGGATAGATGATTTTATCTTCCGGGCCGATAACCGAAGTAGCGGGTTTGATAAAAATAAGGGGCTCATCGGGCGGGGCTGACTTCATTTCTTCGGCGTGACCGGGGTAGTTGGCACCCAAGGCGATGATTTTGGAGGGCAAACACGGCGCCAGCAGCCTGATATCGCTTATACGGTAATGGCGGTTGGTCTCTTTGATCTTTTCGAAAGGAGCATCGACGATACTCATGACGGCGTCCTCGTAGAGTACCCCGAATTCGGTGGTAAAGCCGGTGGTGAACCTAACAATTTTCATCTCCGCCTCGATAGTGTCAATTCGTGTTTAGACTTTTAGGTTGCTAACTGTTTTAAGCCAATCTTTAGTCCCTACCGGACAATAAGCCAGACACTTGCCGCAGTGGTAAGCCGGCGAGCCGCCGATTATCTCTCCACGCTGTCGTGGGTCAACTTCCTGCTGGGCTTTATAGACATCCTGCGAAGTGGGGTTCTCCGGGAAGTCGAAGTCTTTAAATCCCAGTGTCTTCTTTGTTAAGCCCCGCGTCCCGATTTCACACCTTGGGAAATCCACCCAGCCATAGGTAAATACCCGACCGCCCATAGTGACTGTCTTAGAGCGGGTAGGGCTGATAGCCTGCATGGGACAGACTTTAATACAGATGCCGCATTTCTCCGGATTGCACAGCTCCGGGCCGCTGTACATGGGGTCAGGCTCAATATTAGCCCGGGTGATAACGCTGACGAGTCTAATCCTCGGGCCATAGTCAGGCGTTATGACGATGCTTAACCAGCCGAACGTGCCGATGCCGGCAGCTACGGCGGCGTGGCGGTTAGAGAGAGGGGCGCCAGCGCTACCCGGCCCGGAAGGAACAGGCGTCGACATATAGCCTTTCTTTTCCAGAAAGCGCGCCATACTATAAGCGGCGTATTTTAGATTATAGTTGGGAAACAGCGCATAACCATAAGAGCCGTAGATGCACATGGCATGTCTTAAGCCATCTTCGTGGGCACGGAAGATAGTCTGCACCGCCCCCAGGCTCAATTTAACGGCCATAACGACGACCGATTTGGCGTTGGGCAGTAAATCCGTCGGTCGGTTGCCCTGCGGCGCGCCGGAAAGTCGGTCTACGCTGGCAATGCCGCAGTAATCCATATCCAGATGCTCGATGGCGTATTTCTTGATTTCGTCTTTCAACTTCATGATAAACCCCCTGAAAACAAAAGATAACGATTAACCGTACCAGACGGATATACCGCCTTTTGTCTCAATTATAGCAAGCGCACCACGAAAATAAAACGTCTATCCCCAGGTGGTCTGGTTTATGAGCGTATTAATTGCCTATCCAGCTTCAATATGCTATATTTATGTCATGGATGCGGAATCAGATTTTTTACCCTCCGGCGGGGTTACTTCGCCAGGAGGTTTTCTGGCTGGCGCAGTCAGCGCCGGAATCAAATACAGCCCCGGAACCAGACTTGACCTTGGGATTTTATACTCCGAGAAACCATGCATGGCGGCTGGGGTATTTACCACGAATAAAGTCAAGGCGGCGCCGGTGGTTTTAAGCCGTGAGCGGCTGCGGCATGGTAAAATCTCCGCCGTGGTCATGAATAGCGGCTGTGCCAACGCCTGCACCGGCAGGCAGGGCGTGGCAGATGCTATAGAGATGACGAAGCTGGTCGCCACCAAGATGGGTGTGAAAGAGGAAAGCGTGCTGGTGGCAAGCACGGGGGTCATCGGTGTAATGCTGCCGATGGAGCGCATAA
>DAOUCO010000072.1:0-18020 GCA_034432135.1 Dehalococcoidales bacterium
CTGCAGCTTAACATCGTGCGTGATAAAAATTCGCCCGGGAAAACCGCTACTAAACCCGCCGCAAAAATACCAACCCATTTATTAAAAAGAGTTTTACCGATAAAGAAAACAGGTATAACGATTAACGCCCCCATGATTGCCGGTATTAAAATAGCAACCATATCTAAGGTATGTTGCGTCGGATGCCCCGCACCTGCAATCCAGGCGAAGAAAGCGATAATCCACTCAAACAAGGGTAAAGGGGCATAATTAATTCCTCCGGGGTAGAGATAATATGGGTCAAATGTGGTGGTTTGGGGAAAATGGGCTAAAAGGTTATCAAGCTGACGCATGTAAAAGGGTGAGTCAGTGCTCTGGAACTTTATAGTATCGCCGACGACAACCTGTCCGTAGGGGAGATAGATTCGTAAGAGCAGCGAAATGCCGATGAATGCAGCTAATAATAGTATGATAAACAAAGCGGGAGATATTTTTATTTTCGGCATTTCCTGACTTGGTTATACCTCATATGATTATTTAGCGATATACTCAGCGAAAGCCAGATACTCATCAATGCTTTTGGATTAAGCGTAGCATGTTTGTACCTTTACGTCAATATAAATGCCGTGTATTCGACGATAGGAATATGTTATAATTGCTACCTGTATAGGCGTTCCCACATGAATGCGGTAGAAGTTAAAAACGTCGTTAAAACCTTCGCGGACAAAGTAGCTGTTGATGACCTTTCTTTCTCCGTCGCTCCGGGCGAAATGTTCGGCTTAATCGGCCCTAATGGCGCCGGCAAGACTACTACTATCAAGATGATGATGGACATCATCAAACCAGATTCCGGTGAGGTAGCCATCCTCGGTGAGAAATTGAGTGAAGCGACGAAGAATAAACTCGGTTATCTGCCGGAGGAACGCGGACTCTATAAGAAACAGCGCGTTCTTGATACTATTATTTACCTTGCCTCGCTTAAAGGTGTTCCCGAGAGTTTAGCTTTAAAGAGAGCCAATCCTTTGCTTGAGCAAACAGGCATGTTGCCCCATGCCCGCAAGAAGATTGATGAGTTGAGCAAGGGCATGAGTCAGATAATCCAGTTTATCGTCACCATCGTCCATGAACCGCAGCTCATTATACTGGATGAACCGTTTGCCGGCCTTGACCCGGTCAACACCGAACTGCTGAAAAATATGTGCCTGGAACTTCGGAATCGGGGCACAGCTATCATCTTCAGCACGCACCAGATGAATCAAGTCGAAGAACTCTGCGACCGTATCCTGATGATGAATAAAGGTCGCGCCGTCCTCTATGGTGACCTCGCGGAAATTAAGTCGAAGTATAGCAATAATTCTGTCCTTATAGATTTTAAAGGGGAAATAGGCGAACTGCCTGGCGTTACCGAAAAGCGTATTTATAAGAATCATGTTGAGTTGTTTCTCGACGATAAAACATCGCCCCAACACATACTGGAGTGTCTGCTAGGTCGTGGCATTGTTATCAACCGCTTTGAAATCGCCACCCCGCCCCTTAATGAGATATTCATCAAAATAGTTGGCAAAAGCTATGAATAAAACGTATCTTGTCTTTAAGCACGAATTCCTGAATATGCTCCGCCGCACGGGGTTCATCATTATGACCCTTATCGTGCCACTCATTTTTATACTGGCGATAGTGATTTATCAAATCGTTTCCGGAGCTATCAAACCCTCGGAAGAAATTACCCGCATCGGCTACGTCGATAATCTCGGCGGCTTTGAGCAATTCACCAACCAGGGCAATATAAATCTGGTGCGTTTTAATTCAGCGGAAGAAGCTACTAAGTATCTCATCGCCAGGGATGTTAAAGAGTATTTTATTCTTGACCAATCTTATATATCGACTGGTTTAATAACTCTTTATACTCTGGAAAAACAAATGCTGCCTCCTCCTGAAGAAGTCACCGCCATAAAAAATTTCCTGACGAGTAATTTATTATCGGGTCAGGTGCCCCAGCCTACTATTGAAATTATAAAAGCGCCTTTGAATGTCGTCGCTATTCGAATTACCGAGACCGGTGCTATCGCCCCGGAGCAGGGCGGCGTCGGAAATGTCCTCGTCCCCGCGATTTTCAGCCTGCTGCTCGTGCTTTCTATCACCTTTTCCTCTGCTTACCTCCTCCAGGGCCTCGGCGATGAAAAAGAAAACCGCCTTATTGAGGTGTTGTTGTCTTCTGTTTCCACCCGACAGCTTATCATCGGCAAGGTGTTAGGCATTGGTGCCGCCGGACTGGTGCAGGTCCTGGTCTGGGTAATTTCCACTCCCTTTATCGTGAACTTCGCGTCTTCATCGATAGGCGGTTTCTTAAGCACGCTGCAAATACCGCTCAATTTTCTTTCACTATGTATTATTTATTTCATACTTGGGTATCTATTATTTGCTGTCATTTCCACTGCCATCGGCGCTATCAGTCCCTCCGCCCGGGAGGGCCAGCAGCTCGCCACCATCTTTACGCTCTCCGCTGTTTGCCCACTCTGGTTCGCCTCCGCCATTATCATGTTTCCCAATAATCCAGTTTTTGTCTTTCTTACTATTTTCCCGCTTACCGCCCCGGTCACTTTAATCATGCGGCTGGGTTCCACGGATGTTGCCGCCTGGCAGATTATCGTCAGTATCCTCGTGCTTTTGCTTTCTATTGCCATAGGTTTGTTCTTGACCGTCAAAATCGTCAGGACCTTCCTGCTGATGTACGGCAAAAGGCCCAGCCTCGGCACGATTATCCGCAACCTTAGAAGCGGATAACTTTAATTAAAACCGGCCATTTATTTTTCTTGACACCCCTGCTTAATACAGATATCATGCAAGAAACATGGATGCCCTTATCTTCGTCAAAGACCTTCTCATAGCCACGCTGGGCCAGATGGCCGCCCTGTTCTTAGGCTTCTTTATCTTCGGACTGCTGATACATTTCATATCTCAACTCACCTTCAAATCCCTGGCTAATGCCTTCGGTCGCTGGGGCACATATTTGGTAGCCTGGCTGGGCACGCCGGTCCATGAGCTTGGCCATGCCCTTTTTTGTTTGATATTCATGCATAAAATCGAAGAAATCAGGTTCTTCCAGCCGGATAAAAACACCGGCACGTTAGGTTATGTTTATCATAAGTGGAACCCCAAAAATCCCTGGCATGTGCTCGGCAACTTCTTTATCGGCATCGGGCCGGTGATACTCGGTTGCGCCGCTTTATTTGCACTCTTTTACTTTCTCATACCCGATAGCTCCCGCGTCTGGGACTCCATTATCGCCGGGGTCAATAGCCTGGGCGTTAACGCGTCGGCAGGAGAATATCTTACCGTCTTTAAGGACTCTATCCTTTCTATCATCAACATTATCTTCACTTTCGATAATCTTCAAACCTGGCAGTTCTGGGTTTTTCTCTACCTGTCCATTTGTATCGCCTCGAACGTAAGGCTAAGCTGGGCGGATTTTAAAGGCTCTCTTTCCGGACTCGGCTGTATCGTCCTGCCGTTTTTGATACTTAATCTGATATTACTGCTCTCCGGAAGCACCACTGATAGCGTGTTCCCCTATACAACATCGGTAGTCGGCGTAGTCTACAGCCTGTTGATACTAGCTTTATTCATGGTTTTACTCGGCTTTATCCTGATTTATCTGTTCTCGGCAACTTATTACCGGCTTAGATACAAAATTATCCTGAATCCCTTTAAATAATGTCAGTTTTACCTCCCCCCACCCCAAAGTGATATAATCGGGATTAGGGACGTTATGGCTGTAGAAATTAATATTCCCCCCGTTATGCAGGCCCTCGTTAACGGTATCAGTCGCATTAATGTCAGCGGCAACACCGTCGGCGATTGTTTTAATGCATTGGTGAAGGAATATCCCCAGTTCAAACCTAAACTTTTCACCCGACGCGGTAAACTGCGTAACGGTATCCAGATTTTTATTAATGATAAGGACGCTTATCCGGAGCCTTTATCCAAACCCGTCCGTGACGGCGATAAAATTTATATATCCCATATCGTTTTGGGCGGATAAAATAGCATTCCACCGACTTAAAAGTGTATTATATTACAAATTCTATTTTCAGGAGGCTGATATGGCGCTGAATACGGGTAGAATCTTAAGAGTAAACCTTTCCAGCGGTAAAATCAGCACGGACACTGTTCCGGAAAAAGTTGCCGCTGACTTTATCGGTGGGCGGGGATACGGCATTAAATATCTTTACGATGAAATAGCCCCCGGCACTAATCCTCTCGGTGAGAAAAACAAGGTTATTATGTTGGCTGGACCCCTCGCCGGCACGATGGCGCAAACGGTATCAAGGTGGATTGTCTGCACCAGAAGCCCCCTTACCGGTGCTTTCGCCCGCTCCGTCTGCGGGGCTGACTTCGGCGCCTGGATGAGGTTCGCCGACTACGAAATTATCGTTATCGAAGGGAAAGCGGCAAAACCCTCTTACCTCCATATCACCCCGGACGGCTGTAAAATCCTTAGCGCTAAGGAAATCTGGGGTAAGGATACTAAAGAAACGCAGGCTTGGTTAATTAACCAGCACGGTCAAAACACCAGGATAGCCTGCATCGGCCCGGCGGGAGAAAACCTCGTAAAGTACGCCGCCGTCGTCAGTGACCGCCGTACTGCCGGACGTTGTGGCACCGGCACGGTATTGGGTTCGAAAAATCTTAAAGCGGTGGCGATTACCGCCCGGCGCGCCCTCCACCTCGCCGACCCCGAAACTTACAATACACTGGCAAAAGAGCAGGTAAACATTATAAAAAATGATAGCGGTTTCCTCAATCATAAAGAATGGGGCACCACCACTACCCAGGATATTACTAACTCCATCGGGATTTACCCTGTACGCAACTTCCGTTACGGCCAGCAGGTCGGCTGGCAGAAACTCGTCGGCGCGGCATACCGCAAGTTGAGAGTAGGGGACATGGGCTGCTATTCCTGCCCTGCCCGCTGCGGTAAAGTCCATACGGTTACCTCCGGTATATATAAGGGCGCCCACAGTGAAGGACCGGAATATGAGTCCATCTGGGCTTTTACCGGCCCTATCGAGAGTAACAGTATCGAAGCCAGCATCGCCGCCGACCAGCTTTGCGATGACCTGGGACTGGATACCATCAGCACCGGCAACACCATCGGCTTCGCTTACGAACTCTATGAGAAAGGTTTAATCAAGAAATCGGATACCGATGGACTTGAGCTTCTTTACGGTAAACACGAACCGATGATTGCTCTAATAAAAAAAATAGCGGCGCGCGAAGGCATCGGCGACCTCCTTGCCGAAGGCACCGTACGCGCTGCTAAAAAAATCGGCAAAGGCGCCGATTTCTATACTATGCAGGTTAAAGGACTGGAAATGCCCGCTTATGAACCGCGCGGTGCCAAATCCCAGGGCTATAATTATGCCACTGCCAGCGTCGGCGCTAACCACTGCTACGGCTATGCCGCCCAGGATATTTTCGGCGCGCCTTTCCCCCACCCCACCGACCGCTTTGACGAGGGGAATGCGGACATCGTTATTTATAACCAGAACGATACCGCCACGAATGAATGCGGCGTTATCTGTGCCTTTGCCAGCAGGTGGGGCTGGTCGAAGCTCTATGGCAAGCTGCTTGCCGCCGCCCGCGGCATTGATGATTTTAAAGATGAGGCTTACCTGGCTGAAGTCGGCGACCGTATATTCAATCTGGAAAGGGCTTTCAATATCCGCCAGGGGTTCGGTCGTAAAGATGATTATCTACCCAGGCGCATCCGCACCGAACCTCTACATACCCGCGAAGCTCAGGGCGAAGGGCAAACCGTCAGCCACAACGATGAGTTCCTCGATAAATATTACAGCCTGCGCGGCTGGACTAAAGAGGGTGTCCCCACGGATAAGAAACTCAAGGAGCTTGGACTGGACTCTGTGATTAAGGACATTAAAGCTAAATAAAATAAAAGCAATAGACGGAATCTTGAAAGGAGAGTTATTAATGGGAAAATCCAAGTACGGCAAGTACATCACCACGGAATTGAAAAGGGGCATCGTCATGCCCGGCTATAAGGGCCCCCAGCAAATCGCCCAGGGCTATAGGGACGGCTACCGGCTGGGACTTGAACACGTTATCTGGATGGACAATGAAGTCCTCCCCGGCGCTTTCTACGGCGAGTATACCTGGCAGTGGCCCTCTTACATGAAAGACCAGTTTCAGATGCCGAGGTTTTCCATGCCCAAGTTAGTCACCCCGGAGCTGGTCAAGAGCGGTAAAGTGCCCGGCATTATGCCCCATGCCCACCCCTTTATCGAGATATTCAGCTACTTCGGCACCAACGTGGACGACCCTTCCGACCTCGGCGGCGAAATCGAGTTCTGGCTGGAAGATGAAAAATTCGTCCTCACCAAGAGCTTTATGGTTTACATCCCGGCTAACATGGAACACTGTCCGCTGGTCTTCCGCCGCATGGATGCCCCGATGTTCCACATGACCCTCGGTTCGGGCGATAAATATATTTAACCTGGGAATCAGATTTTTAGAAAGAGGTAATTGAAATGCATAAAGGCAGAAACGCTAAATACGTTGTAGATTATCCTAAACCTGATGCTAAATATCCGCCTTACCGCGTTAAGAACGACCCCAAATTCGTTAAGCCGATTGTCCAGGTGGATGCCGATACCGTCCCTGGCGCTGAATTCTATGCCGAGGCTAAGTGGATACTTCCCGGCTCGAAGAAAGAAATTAAGCTTTGTGAATCCCATACCCATGACTTCAACGAGATGCTCGGCTTTTTCGGCTTCAACTACGATAATATTCAGGACCTCGGCGCGGAAATCGAAATCACCATTAATAATGAAAAAAACATCGTCGATAGGAGTTTTGCCGCCTGCATCCCCGCCGGCGTCCAGCACGGTCCTGTCATCGTCCGCAATATCAAACGGCCTATCTTCCATGCCTCTTCCGCAAAAACGAGCCATTACAAATAAAAATCCGGAGGTAAATCGTTATGGCGACGATTAAAGAGTTCAACCGCTGCGGCGAGGAACTGGAGAAAATACTTTTACTAAAAACTTCCCCTATAGCAGTCAAGATGATTCAGAAGAAAGCAGATATACCGGCCGGCGCCCTGCGCCCGAAGAAAGACCGTAATGTTCATTATGCCCAGTGCCAGGCTTTCGCTATGACGCGGCGGGAAAGGGCTACTGTCGCCATGCTTAAAGAGGACCACTGGTGCCCCGCCGCCCTGATGGCTTACGGCATGGTGAAAGTCAAGGGCCCGGTAATGGGGCATCCTTACGAGCGTTTTGAATATGGTAAATACATAGGTATCCTTACCGCCCCTCTTAAGAGTGCCACTTTCAAGCCGGATGTAGTTATCCTTTATGCCAATTCAGCGCAGCTACGCACTATCATGCTTTCCATGCCCATTGAACAGGTGCCGGAGGTAGAAGGCCGTTTCTTCCCTCCGTCCTGCGCCCACGCCGTCGTTACCCCCATGATGACCGGTAAGTTCTTCGTCGTCATTCCCGACCCCGGTGAATACCAGCGGGCACATGCTGACGATAGTGAGATGATGTTTGCCATACCGGCAGGAAAGCTTCCCGCACTCCTCGAAGGACTTAAAAAGTTCCAGGACCAGCCTTATGCTTACCGGAATACCAGCTATTTCTTGCAGGGGGATTTCCCCAGACCGGACTTCTATAAAGCGATGTTCAAGCAATGGGGACTGGAAGACTATTAATATTAACCGTCTAACAGCAGAATTTTCCGTGTCGGCGAGGGAGCCTGCAAGAAGGGGCGCTGGACCCTTTCATCTAAAATACCCCTCTCCAAACAACTAAATCAATTCATCAACTAAATGTTCGGTTTGGAGAGGGGTTAGGGATTAAGGTTACCACTCCAATTTTTCACAAAATATAAAAAATATAAACCTTCTTTTTAGCCTCGATTTGACATAACTCTATAAAATCATAAACTACCTTTTTTATATCTAATTTAACATAACTCTAAAAACGACTCACTGAAGCTGTTTAGCTTTGAGTCGTTTCCCGAAAAACAAATTGGTCATGTTTGCCCTTCTGATGCGATAAAAGTCCTGTTGTAATTATTGGACTATTTGCTATTATTACTTTGATATAGCAAACCGTTTAAAGGAGGATAATATATGTCTGATACTAAAACCAATCTTCAGGAAGCCTTCGCCGGCGAAAGCCAGGCCAATCGTAAGTACACTTTCTTTGCGGAGAAAGCCGAACAAGCTGGCAGCAAACAGGTCGCCCGTCTTTTCCGCGCTGCCGCCGAAGCGGAAACTGTACATGCCCGCGCCCACTTAAGAGTCCTCGGCGAAATTAAGTCGGATAAAGAAAACCTAGGGGCGGCTGTCGGCGGAGAACATTATGAGTTTACCAGCATGTACCCGGCCTTTATCGAGCAGGCTAAGAAGGAAAACAACAAAGCGGCGGTCATGAGCTTTGATAACGCCAATCAAGTCGAGCAAATCCATCATAAGCTTTTCCAGGCCGCTCTGAAAAGCCTGGAGTCCGGCAAAGCTCTTAAAGAGACCCCGTATTACGTCTGTCCTGTCTGCGGCAACACCGTCGAAGGTTCAGCCCCGGATAAATGCCCCATCTGCAACACGCCGGGAAGCAAGTTCAAGAAAATAGAATAAGCCTAACCATATGCCAGCAGGTATATCTGATTTCGTGTTATCGTTTGACAAAGTGCGCCCCATACCATAAATTAGAGAAAGCCTAATATACGCAAGGAGGACGCTTGCTATGGAATGGGGAATGGCTAATCGCCTGGCGCAATTGATTAAGTCGGACGGGAGATGCCTCTTTCTACCGGTCGACCATGGATATTTCCAGGGGCCGACACGTAAATTGGAGGAGCCACGTAAGACTATCGAGCCGCTTTTACCCTATACTGATGCTCTTTTCATTACCAGGGGGGTATTGCGGTCCTGCGTCAGCCCGGATAATGCCAAGCCGATTATCCTGCGCGTATCTGGCGGCACCAGTATGGTCGGGGCAGACCTCGCCAATGAGGGTATCACCACCGGTATCGATGAAGTGCTCCGACTCAACGCCTGTGCGATGGGTTTATCTATATTTGTCGGCACGAATTACGAAAAAGAATCTTTACTGAATCTTTCCAAACTGGTTGACGAGGGAGAAAAATACGGCATACCGGTCATGGCGGTAACGGCAGTGGGAAAAGAGCTGGGGAAAAGAGACGCCCGTTACCTGGCTCTTGCCTGCCGGATTGCTGCTGAATTGGGCGCGCGCGTCGTTAAGACCTACTGGTGCGAGAATTTTGAAAAAGTAACCAGGGGATGTCCGGTGCCGGTGGTCATGGCGGGCGGACCCCAGACGGAAACCGAACTGGAAGTCTTCAAGTTCGTACATGACGGTATTCAGAAGGGCGCTATTGGCGTTAATCTGGGGCGTAATATCTGGCAGAATGATTATCCCGTGGCGATGATACAGGCGATACGCGCCATTATCCATGATGACGCCACGCCGGAAAAAGCCCAGAAGCTATATGACAGCTTGAAAAAAGCATAGGATACTGTTTATCGCATGCGTGTCGCCGTATGGTATAACAACCGGGATGTCCGCCTTGAAGAAAGACCGGTGCCGCGCAGCGGTGCCGGCGAAGTACTGGTGCGCATTATCGCCAGTGGTATTTGCGGCAGCGATGTTATGGAGTGGTACCGCATCGACCGGGCACCCCTGATACTGGGGCATGAAATTGCCGGTGAAATTGCGGCGGTGGGGGAGGGAGTCGAGAAATATAAGATCGGTGACCGTATCGCTGTAGCCCATCATGTGCCCTGCAACACCTGCCATTATTGTCTTAACAATAACCATACCGCCTGCGAGACTCTCCGCCGGACGAACTTCGATCCCGGAGGATTCGCGGAATACGTACGCCTTCCCAAAATTAACGTAGAACAGGGTATTTTCCTTTTACCCGATGATATGTCTTTTGAAGAGGCAACTTTTATTGAACCGCTTGCCTGTGTACTGCGGGCGCAGCGCAGGGCGAATATCCAGCCCGGCCAAAATGTACTGGTTATCGGCAGCGGAATCTCCGGCTTGCTCCATATAAAGCTTGCCAGGGCTTTAGGTGCCGGGCATATTGTGGCTGTGGATATAAACGAATACCGTTTGAAATCGGCCAGAAAATTCGGCGCGGATACCATCTTCAATGCCGGTAAATATTCACCCGAGCGTTTGCGCGAGATAAACAACGGCTATCTAGCCGACGTTGTTATCGTTTGTACCGGAGCTGTCACGGCTGTCGCCCAGGCGCTGGCGTCGGTAGAACGGGGCGGCGTAGTTTTGTTCTTTGCGCCTACCGGTCCGGGTGTTACTGTACCTCTTTCCATTAACGATATTTTCTGGCGTACCGAAGTCACGCTTACAACCTCTTATGCTGGCAGTCCCGCCGATTACGAGAAAGCGCTGGAACTTATACAGTCGCAACGCGTCAAAGTCAAGGACATGATTACTCACCGCTTGAAACTGGCAGAAACCGGAATTGGCTTTAAACTTGTTTCAGAAGCCCGTGAATCTATTAAAGTGATTATCTTTCCGCAGCAGTGATAGTCAATTTAACCGATATAGACATACCGTTCATTACAGTTTATAATTTTACTATCTATGAGTTCTCAAGCTAAACTGCAGGTATTGGTACCCAAAGCGGAGATAAATGCTACGGTCAAGAGACTGGCGGCTGCCATAACCCGTGATTACCGCACTAAAAATCCGCTGCTTATCGGTATTCTTAAAGGCTCTTTTATTTTCCTCGCCGACCTTGTCCGCCAGCTTGATTTTCCGCTGGAAGTTGAGTTTGTCCGCGTATCCAGCTACGGTAAAGGCACCAAGACCTCCGGTAAAGTGAAAATGGTTCAGGGTCTTAAGCTGGACGTTAAAGGCAGGCACGTTCTGGTGGTGGAAGATATTGTGGATACGGGTATTACCGTCGCTTATCTGTTGGAATATTTGAAAAAGAAAAGTCCCGCCTCGCTTAAGCTTTGCGCTTTAATGGATAAACCCTCCCGCCGCCGCGTGCCGGTAAAAATCGATTATACAGGCATGACCGTGCCGGATAAATTTTTAGTAGGGTGCGGACTGGACTATGGCGAAAAGTACCGCAACCTGCCAGATATCTGCTACCTGGAGGAATGAATTTGAATAACTTAAAACAATTCGTTTCAGTTGCCAAAGGCGAATCCCCCGCTGACCTTATTCTTACCAACGCTAAAGTGGTCAATGTTTTTAACGCTGAAATCGAGACCTTTAATGTTGCTATTTATGGCGGGTTAATTGCCGGTGTTGGCGATTACCAACAGGCTAAAGAAATTATTGATTTAAAAGGCAAATACGTTGCCCCCGGCTTAATTAACGGTCATGTCCATCTGGAAAGCTCCATGCTGGATGTCGGGCAGTATGCCCGGGCTATAGTTCCGCACGGCACATCGGCAATTGTTACCGACCTGCATGAGATTGCCAACGTCAGCGGGCTGGCGGGCATTAAATATGTCCTTGCTTATGCCCGGCGTTTGCCTCTGGATTTGTTTCTTATGGCGCCTTCCTGTGTGCCGGCGACACACCTGGAAACGGCCGGGGCGACCATCGGCCCGGAAGACATAAAAAAGATATTGAGATACAAGGAATGCATCGGACTGGGTGAGATGATGAATTACCCCGGTGTACTCTTCGGCGATGACGCTGTATTGAGTAAAATTGACTCGGCGCAGCATAAGGTTATCGATGGCCATGCGCCTGGCGTCAGCGGCTTGAACCTCAATGCCTATATCGGCGCGGGCATACGTTCCGACCACGAGTCGGTCGCTTTAGCCGAGGCGGCGGAAAAGCTGCGGCGGGGCATGTATGTCATGATTCGCGAAGGCTCATCGGAAAAAAACCTGGAAGCCTTATTACCTCTGGTGACGGATAAAACTTATCCTCGCTGTTTCTTCGTTGTCGATGACCGTCATGCCGAGGATATCCTGAACGATGGTGATATTGATGCTGTCGTGCGCAAGGCGATTCGGCTTGGCCTCGACCCGGTCCGGGCTATCCAGATGGCTACAATCAATACCGCCAACTATTTCCGGCTGAATAAACTCGGCGCCGTTGCCCCCGGATATCAAGCTAACTTTATCATACTTGACAATCTAAGAGACTTTATTATAAAAGAAGTTTATTACCATGGTCGCAAAGCCGCAGAAAATGGCAGAGCTTTATTCAACCTGCCAAAACCTCCCGCCAACCGACTTAACCGCACGGTCAACGTCAAGCCCTTTACTCTTGATATTCTGAAACTCAAAGCTAAAGGAGAACATTCTCTCGCTGTCGAGGTCGTGTCCGGCCAGATAATTACCCGTAAAAAGTCGGTAAAAGTCACCATTAAAGATGGCTTTATTATACCCGACCCCGCCCGCGACATTTTAAAAGCCGCGGTGATAGAGAGGCATAAAGCTACCGGCAATATCGGACTCGGACTGGTGACCGGCTTTGGACTGAAGAGAGGAGCACTGGCTTCTTCAACTGCTCACGATTCGCATAATATCGTGGCTGTCGGCACCAGCGACGAGGATATTTTCACCGCCATTAAAGAGATAGAACGTTTGCAGGGCGGTATTGTGGTGGCGGCGGACGGTAAAGTCTTGGCTAGCCTCGCCACGCCTATCGCTGGACTGCTTTCGGAAGAGCCTCTTGAAGTGGTGGTTTCCGGAATTGAAAAGCTGCAAAAAATTGCCCAAGAACTGGGTTGCGTTTTACCTGCTCCCTTTGCTACTTTATCTTTCTTAGCGCTGCCGGTTATCCCGGAATTAAGGTTGACTGACCTCGGCCTCGTGGATGTGAATGAGTTTAAGTTGATAAAATAATATAGTTTATCAAGCATAAAAAGGTGGTTCTCGCTATGCGCCATTCTTCTATCGAGCCTGTTTTTGAAAACCGCTATGACGCCGGGCGAAAGCTTGCCGAAAAACTCACGGAATACTCCGGTCAATCCGTAGTGGTGCTGGGCATTCCAAATGGCGGTGTCGCTGTGGCATTGGGTGTTGCTCTGGCAATCGGGTCGGACTTTAGTCTCGTTATCTCTAGGAAAATTCCCCTGCCCCTTAGCCCTGAAGGAGGGTTTGGGTCGATTACTGATGATGGCACTTTAATTCTCAACGAAGAAGTGGTGAAAAAAGCCGGGTTGACCCAGCAGCAAATCAACTATCAGGTAAGTAAGGTGCGGGCAAATATCAAGGAACGAAGCCTGCTCTATCATAAAGACAGACCCCCCCTCTCCATTAAAGGCAGAACGGTTATCCTTGTTGATGACGGGCTGGCTTCAGGCTATACTATGCGGGCGGCGATAGAGTCACTGCGTCACCGCCGGCCGGAGAAGATAATCGCCGCCGTTCCGGTCGGACCGGAGCACGTAATCAACGAAATTCGAAAAGTCGCCGATAGGGTCGTTACCTGTGTGGCGGCAACCGGTCCGATTTTTTATATCGCGGATTATTATCGCCACTGGCATGATATTACTGATAGCGAGGTGCTTTCCTGCTTGAAGGAGTGGCGCATTCGGCGTTATAACGGTAAAATTCAGTTGCCGGATAAAAAGCGGGAGATAATTCCAGAATAGGCAGACAGTTTTTCCCGGGATTAACCCAACCCCATCCCTCCATCTACTCCCAGCACCTGGCCGGTGATATACCTTGCTTCCTCGGAAGCCAGGAAAGCCACAGCTTCGGCGACATCGCGCGGCGTCCCGATGCTTCCCAGCGGAATACGTTGTAAGAGTGCCTGGCGCTGTTTTTCATCAAGCTGCTCTGTCATCTTCGTCTCGATAAAGCCGGGAGCAATGGCGTTGGCGGTGATGCCCCGCGAGCCGACCTCTTTAGCGATAGACTTCGTTAGCCCTATCACACCTGCCTTGGCGGAGGCATAGTTTGCCTGCCCCGCGTTGCCCATCATCCCCACCACACTGGCGATGCTGACGATTCTTCCCCAGCGCTGCTTTATCATGTGTCTTAAGACGGCACGGGTGCAGAGGAAAGCGCTTTTCAGGTCGATATTAAGTACTGTATCCCAGTCTTCATCGGTCATACGCATTAATAGCTGGTCGCGGGTAACGCCGGCATTGTTGACCAGGATATCGATTCTACCCATTGAGCTAATAGTGGTATCTATAAGCCGGGTAACATCCGGCGCAGAACTGACGTCCGCCGTAACCGTCAGGGCTTTTCTTTTCAGCTCCCTGATTTCATTGGCGGTGTTTTCCAAAGCTTCGGCGGCAGCCGGGATATCGTTAACGACGATATCAGCACCGACCTCCGCCAGCTTTAACGCTATTGCCTTACCTATACCCCTGGCGCTGCCTGTAACGATGGCTACCTTATTCGAGAGGTCCATGTTCTACCCCCTCAATTATAATACTAAACATTCAATGCTTTTATCGACGCCAAGTCGTTGATATTTAGCGTGGTGACTTCTTTATTGATGCGCCTGATGAGTCCGGTCAGAACTCTCCCCGGCCCTATCTCAATGAACTTCGTTACTCCCTGCTGTATCATGTATTCGATGCTGCGTTGCCAGAGGACGGGACTTAACAGTTGCTTTTTAAGCTCGGTTTTTATATCTTCTATCGAAGCGAGGGGTGAAGCTGTAACGTTGCCGATAACCGGTATCGACGGAACTTTAAAAGTAGTGGCATCGATGTATTTTGACAGGCCTTCCGCGGCCGGTTGCATTAATGGCGAGTGGAAAGCGCCGCTGACCTGAAGAAGAACTACCCGGCTGGCACCGGCGGCGGTAGCCATTTCATTGGCTTTAGTCACGTTTTCTTTAGCGCCGCTGATAACAATCTGTCCCGGGCAGTTGATATTTGCCATGATGACATCCGTTTTATGGCAGATTTCCGCGACTTTAGTTTCGTCCAGCCCCAGGACAGCGGACATCGCTCCTGCTCGTTTCTGCCCGGCTTCATGCATGAGCCGACCCCTTTCACGGGCTAAACGCACCGCCGTAGTGAAATCAAAGACCCCCGCAACCGCCAGCGCGGTATATTCCCCAAGACTGTGTCCCGCTAAAAAGGAAGGCGTGGTGAGTTTATCCCCATTGATTTCTCTAGCGGCCTCAAGGCAGGCATAGCCGGCGATTACCAGAGCAGGCTGGGCGTTAATGGTCTGGCGTAGTTCTTCCTCGGGACCTTCAAAGCCTAATCTGGAGATAGGAAATCCCAAAGCCTTATCTGCCTCTTCAAAGACGATTCTCGCCGATTTTACGTTATCGTAGAGGTCGCGGCACATGCCCACGGACTGGGAACCCTGGCCCGGGAAGACCCAAGCAGTTTTCGTCATTTCGGTCGATCTCCTTCCTGTCAAAGTGAAAAGGCGCCTTCGCTGTGCCAGTGATTTAAGGCGGTAGCATTTGAGGGCGCCTGTTTATACTGGGAGATTATCCTGCGGCTGGGGCTTCCGGTTTCTTTTTCTTTTCTTTTATCTCGATAACTGCCCGGCCGTTATAGCTTCCGCAGGTAGGGCAGGCATGATGAGGCAGTATCATGGCATGGCACTGGGGACATTCCACCAGCGCCGGCGGCTTTAAAGCGCGGTGACTTAACCTTTGCTTGGCGCGGCTCTTGCTTTTTTTTCGTTTTGGTAGTGCTCCCATATCTAACTCCGTTCTTCAGCTCTTATTTTACCAGAGATTACTTAAGTTTCGCCAGCTTTGACCAGCGGGGGTCGGTGTCATCTTTAGGACAGTCGCATTTGCCTTCGTTAAGGTTTTTACCGCAGGTCGGGCACAGCCCGGAACAGTCCTCTTTACAGAGCGCCTTCATCGGAATAGCCATGACGATGTACTGGCGGACCGCTTCCGTCAGGTCCAGGGTATGCTGCGCATTAATAGTGAAGGCGCTGGAATCTTCCGGCGAGGACATCGGCGTACCGCTTACTACATCTAAAGTCGGGAAAAACTCTTCCTCGAACCTGATTTCCAAATGTTGGCGGAACTTGCTCAGGCAGCGACTGCACGTAAGCTCGACCTCGGTATCTAAAGCGCACTTCACGAGGATACTGCGCTGGGTGCGAAGCAGGGTGCAATCGCCCTGTATCTTATGGTTTTTACCGTCGCCGGCAAGGTCTATTTCTTTATCTATCTGGAATTCCCGCGTCGACCCGATGGGGTCGCGGAGCAACTGGGATACGTTCATATCCATCCCGCCTCACCTCCCAGCATTCTATTATAGGGGAAGGGAAGCTTAAAACTCAAATCTCAAAAGCTTGCCCCGTACTTGATACGGGGTCAAAACTACAACTTAAAAGTTAAAGATAGAATTTACCTGAAACTTAGCCAAATACCAACCATTCCGATGAAAATCGGAATCCAGTGGTTTTAAATCAGATTTATTTACCATTTAATGTTACTTAGCTGGAATATCTGGTTACCGACTTGCGTCGGTATGGTTTAATGGAAAAAGGGGAGCCATTTTTAGGGGGAAACGACTCAAAGCTAAATAGCTTTATTTAGTCGTTTTTAGAGTTATGGTAAGTGTGTTTGGGGAAAGAGATGCTTTTATTACAAATGAGATAAATGAACACGCACTAAGTTGCGGGATAGACTTTAGTGTGTTTTAGTAAATTAACGTTTCCTATGGGAAAAATGAGATAATTGGTGTGTAATGAGACGGGATAGAAATACCGGAAAAATATACAAGAATTTTGGGGATTGGCTGTTTAACGGTGGTCACGCCATATGGATATTAGTTGTATTTTTTGCTTATGGCTGGTACCTTGGGTCGACTGATGAAGTGAAGTAAACTTACCCCTTCAGCTTCTTTATCATCAGGGGGACGACCTGGAACATATACCCCCTCACCTAGCCTCTCCCACAAGGGGAGAGGAAAACGAGAAAAAAGGTGTTGTTATCCCTTTAACTTCTTTATCATCAGCGGCACCACCTGGAACAGGTCCCCAACGATGCCGTAGTGCGCCACTTGGAAGATGGGCGCATCGGGATTATCATTGATGGCGACGATACAGTCGGAGGTCTGCATGCCGGCAAGGTGCTGGATAGCGCCGGAGATGCCGCAAGCGATGTAGAGCTTGGGGCATACGGTCTTGCCCGTCTGGCCGACCTGGTGGCTATAGGGAATCCACCCCTCGTCCACCGCCGCCCGGCTCGACCCTAAAGCCGCGCCTAAAACATCGGCAAGTTCCTGAAGGAGCTTAAAGTTCTCGGCTTTGCCCAGTCCCCGCCCCCCGGAAACGATGATGTCGGCGTCTTCTAGCTTTATTTTCTCGGTAATATCTTCCACAAAGCTCAAGAGCTTGGTCCTGGCGGTGACGCTTTCTTTTTTAAAGTCGACTTTAATGATTTGTCCTTCTCGTGAAGGATTGGGGGTATTTTTCTTAAAGACGCGGGGGCGTACGGTGGACATCTGGGGGCGCTTACTGGGGCAAAGAATGGTCGCCATGATGTTCCCGCCGAAGGTGGGGCGGGTCTGGCGTAAAAGCCTTTTTTCTGTATCGATGTCCAGTCCGGTGCAGTCGGCGGTAAGTCCGGTATTTAAGATAGCCGCCACGCGGGGGAAAAAGGCGCGGCCTAAAGCCGTAGCGCCAGCGAGGACAATCTCTGGCTTGTGTTCTTTGATTAAGTCCAGCAGTCCGTGGGTGAGATAGTCCTCCTGGTTATCCGCGAGGTCGGGTGAATCGACGAAATACACTTTATCCGCGCCGTGGGCGATGAGTTTATTTACATCGGCGATATCGTGTCCCAGGCAGACGGCGCAGAGTTCGGTTTTTAAAGTATCGGCAAGCTCTCTGCCTCTCGATAGTAGCTCGAAGGCAACGTTTTTTATAGCGCCGTGCCGCTGTTCGGCGAAAACCCAGACACCCCGCACGGAAGTATCGGCTTTAGCGGTTGGCTGCGGTGTTTCTAAAATGATAGCCTCGTAGTTGCAGGCATCTTTACAGGCGCCGCAGAGATTGCAACCTTCCTTCACCTGTATCTTATCGTCGATGAGGTCGATTAAAC
>DAOUCO010000073.1:0-1613 GCA_034432135.1 Dehalococcoidales bacterium
GCTCATCCAAAAATCTTCAAAAGGTGATGTATACCCCATCACTGGAAGCCAATTGAGATACAGAGCAAATACATATATCAATATAAACCCCAGCCAAAAAACGGGTACCGTTATACCAATATTGGATAATGTGGTTATGATGTTATCGAACCATGAGCCACGTCTGATAGCACACAATACACCGGCAGGGATACCTATTATAGTAGCAACAATGAAAGCCATTATGCCAATGTGCAGAGTTATAGGTAAACGCCGGAGTATTTCTTCAACCACTGGAGATTTATTAAGTATTGATTCCCCCAAGTCACCTCGGAAAACGCTGCTAATCCAATCAAGAAATTGTTGTGGTAATGTTTTGTCCAATCCATATTGATGCCTGATTAAATTAAGCTGTTCTTCGGTCACTTCCTGAACTGATTGGGAAGACATGTACATCAATACCGGGTCACCTGGCAAGAGGCGCATCGCCAGGAAGACGAATACCGAAACAAAAAACAAGACAATTACTGCCAGTATTAACCTGCGAATAATATAGGTAGTCATATTATTCTCGATCGATATTCGAAGAAATAATCATTTATTAGTACTTCTTATGTTTTTATCCCCAGTTCTTTTAATTTAGCGGGGGTCGGGGTGCCATTTTTATCCCATCCCCTCTCCGCGTAATATTCGTCAAGCATCTTATCGAGGTCAGCCTGGCTGACGAACTGGCCTTTGGATGCCCCTTCTCGGATAGGCTCGGTCATGATGCGTTTCGGGAAGGTGTCATCCTTGCGGGTAAAGCCTTCACGGATGTTGAATAGGCGGGCGATGTTATTAAGCCTCTCCCCGATTTTTTCTATGTCCTTGGCGGTGAAATCTGTACCAGCGACGGCGTTGACCAAATCGGCAGTATTCTGGCAGGCAACTCCCGGGACAGCCATATCGAGGACGAAAGCGCACATCGGGGCGCAATCGCAAGTAACGGCACGGACATCTTGATTCCACTTGGTTAGTCTGCCCTTGCCCTTGATGGCATTCCTGTCCACTTTTTCCGGGATGGGTATATCGAAGATCTCCTGGAAAGCATATCCACGATTATGGTCGGCGCCGGTATAGGCGGTGGCATAGTTCAAGCCGTGGGCTTTAGCACCACGGATATCGTAAGCAGGCATCTCCAGCCCCTTAATTTGCATGGCGAAATCGCCAGAGCCTTTGCCGATTTTTTCGGCGGCTTTCTTCGTGCCTTGTCCCAGCAATGCCCCAAGGCCTTCCTGATAGGAAATTTTTCGAAGCATCTCGATCATGGCAGGATGGTTACCGAATTTCAAATCGAGTCCATCGGTATCCTTTCTCGTTAGGATTCCCTTTTCATAAAGCTCCATTGCCCAGCCAATAGACACACCTGCGGAAATAGTATCGATACCATATTCGTCGCAGAGGCGGTCGCCGGCGATAACCGCCGGCAGATAGTCCACACCGACAGTACTGCCCAGAGAGTAGGTCGTTTCGAATTCAGGTCCCTCAGATAGGTAGCCTGCGTAAGGACCAGACGTTACCAGCTTAACCTGACTGCAACCGACCGGACAATCGTGGCATGGATTGCGGGTGATAATCATCGTGTCCTGGGTAGC
>DAOUCO010000074.1:0-17497 GCA_034432135.1 Dehalococcoidales bacterium
TGAAGGTGGAGCCAGCGATAGGATTTGAACCTACGACCCGCGGTTTACGAAACCGCTGCTCTACCACTGAGCTACGCTGGCTTTTACACTCATTTTATTATACTTTGCGTTGAAACGCTTCGTCAAAGTGCCAGCCTGCCCCACCTATTGAATAAACATTGACAATAGTCCACTTTTTGAATACTATTCTACATATAGGCAAAAATGGACATCAATAAACTAATCAAACCTGACCACCAAAATTCCAGTATAAATAAAGTTCGAGGATTATTAGAAAGTTTTTTATGAAAAACCAATACTGGTTTCTCGGGTGGGGGCTTTGTTTAGCCGGCGCAATTTTTGCCCCAATAGCATATTTTGCTATCGATTCGATACCCCTGACTTCTCTCGGCATTTCAGCTATTATCATCGGGTTCACCTCCATTACTCTGGGCAACTCACGTCCAGTGATTTCTCCTGAAATGTGTCAATTGATGCTTGAGACCGGAATGGAAAATACAAGCGGTCTTCTTGAAGAACTTGGTTTGAAAAATAAGGCAGTATACCTACCTTCATCTATGTGCAATGGGCACCCTCGGGCTATAATCCCGCTTACGGGCAGTGTTGCCACAGACCAAATCAGAGCGAAGCTCCCTGACAGGCTAATTATCCGGCATGGACCAAGACCCGAAGATATGAGCATTAGCGTAGCGACATTAGGCGGCACAAGCCTCAAGATGCTTGATACCTTGCCCGGACCTTATTCTGCCGAAATCCAAAATGCCATGACCTATCTTCTTACCGGACTGCTAGGGTTGGCTGGTTCTGTGGACGTGACTATATCAGATTCGGAAGTAAAGATATCGGCCAAAGGCATTCAATCCTACTCCAAAGATACCTGGTATTATTATGTTTTAGGCAGTCCCATAGCCTCAATAGCAGCTGCGATTACCAGTGAAGCTTTAGGGAAACCAGTCAGGATAAACGAGGAAATTTATAGCAAGGGGAGAAATGATATCAAGCTTGAGGTGATTTCTTGAGAGTCTTTAATAACTATCTTGTATCCCTAGTGGTTGCAGCCTGCCTAATTAATACCTTGCTTACCCTTTTTTCTCAACTGGATTTATCCCTTTATATTATCATAAATACTATCGCTTATATGTTGATTACGTTATATTTTGCCAGTGTCAATCTCCCGGCAAAAAGGTCTATTTTCGCCAGCAGTGCTATGACATTTTGTATATTTTTAGTCGCCGCGATAATAAAAGCGTGGGATATTATTTCAAGTTAAAGAGAATGAATAGATTCATCAAGAGCATTACAATTATTTTTATCGTTTGCGGGGTTTTTTCCGTCACCAATGTGAAAGAAGCATACGCCCAAACACTTCATGAAAACCCGGAACAGGCTCAACAGATTTTTAGCGGTATTCCGCTGTTTCAATACTATACGGCGTGTCTGGACCTTGCCCTCATGAAAAAGGTAGATGAAGTTAAAACAATGCTTGAGAAAATGCCTTCCGCCAGTATACCGCCAGAGTTAATCGGTGATAACGAAGATTTATCTGATTCCACTGGAGAGATAGCGTATCTTATTTCCGGCATCTCGAATAACCTTGATTTATTGAGAAAATATATCACGGAAAACAGATTAGATGAGGCTTCAGAAACAGCAAATGAAACATATAAAATGCTTTCGCAAGCCACACGTGATTTGAGGATTATGGGAGATGCTACAAAATCTTTAGGACAAGGCTTTAAAGTTGCAGCAGCGCCGCCAGATAGTGCCCTGAAGTTATCCTATGAGGAACTCTGGCAGAGAATCAACGAGATAAATGATTTTATAGATTTGAGTAAAAAGACTCTTGAGAATCTAACGGCACAGCCTAAATCGCTGATAAATACCCAATTGACTTTAAGTGTCGAACCAAATTCGGTTTTTGTTGGGGATAATTTCTTGGTTGAAGGCGTTCTTACCGCCTCTGGAGGAAGAGCATTAAATGACCGAAATATCGAAATCCTATTGGGCGGTTCGAAAGTCTTAACAGTCACTACAGACAGCGACGGGCGGTATCGGGGCATTGTAACAATGCCTTATAAATACTTGCCGGAGCAGGAAGTCCAGGCATTGTACTTACCGCAGGGGGAGGATTTAGAGATTTATGCATCTTCATCAAGTTTGCCGGTTAAAATAACTGTCCTCTATTATGAGACAAAGATTTACATCGATGTACCGGAACAGACCTATCCAGGCCTGGCATTTACTGTGGCTGGCAGGTTCGATTATGGTGAAGCGCCGGTGCCCGAATCGAGAGCAATCGAGATTTATATCGACGATACCTTTATATCACGGGACTCAGTAATAGAAGAATTTACACTTGATATAACAATTGACCAATCAGTCGGTCCTGGCAAACATATTCTGACTATTGCCACGCTACCAATGATGAGATATTCCGGGGTCGTGGTTACTGAATATCTAAATGTAACCTCAATTATTACTTTGCTAGATATCGAGTTGCCCGGGGTGTTAATCGGCCCGAGAATAATATCCGAACCGAGAATGATATCGATGGGCGACATGCAGGTGGCGCTGGGGGGGTTGAGTTCTAGAGGCAGGGTATGGTCAGAAGTCGGCGATCTTGAGAATGTTTTAGTAGAAATTATATTAGGCGATTCCCAAAGGCGTATAACACCCAATCCCGATGGCACCTTTAATTTAAATATCGAGGCAGCAATGAGTTTTATATTGTTCGGCTCACAAGAACTTGAAATAAAAGTGCTGCCGCAACAGCTATGGCATGCTCCTTTAAATGTCACTAAGAACATACTGGTAATTAATGTAATAAATTGCAGTATCACCATTATCATATTAATCTTCCTAGGGATTTTTCTTTCCTTAAGGCTAAAAAAGAGCATTAAGAAATATCAGAGGGAAAAAATACTGGCTTTAACAAGACCAGTCCCCATTGAAATTAAGCCAGTTTATACCGTGGAAAAAGAAGTCCCGGTAAAGGGCAGAACAGTGAAAAGCCGGCTTTTACAACTGTATATGGGAATCGTCGGTCTAATATTGAGAATAACTCATACCAAATTAAAACCGGAGCAGACAATGCGCGAGTTTTCCGAGGAACATTCTACTTTTCTTGGCGAGGCGGCTAAATATTTTATGGAGTTCACCAGACTGATAGAAAAACTGTTTTATTCGTCTTACGAACCTTCCAGCGATGATTCGGAAACAGGGAAGAAGCTTTATGACGTTATAAAAAAGGAATTTAAGGATGAAGTTTATTAACGTTATCTTTCTCACAATGGGTATGATAGCTATATCCTCCATACTATCCATTTGGCTAGTCCCATCAGGTCAGGATTTTATGGGCAGTAATAACATGTGGAACGGTACGAAAGATTTCCGTGATAAATTACACATAGTAACGCTTAATTCGCTGGAAATGGCCTCTGAAGATGTTGCGAAATCTTTGATAGTATCTATTCCTTATAAGGATCACACCCAGAAAGACCTGGAATTTTTAAAAAGTTATATTGAAAATGGCGGCACCCTGCTTCTAATGGACGATTTTGGCTACGGCAATACGGTATTACAAGCTCTTAACGTATCCGCCCGTTTCAATGGGAAGCTACTCGCTGACCCATTGTTTAACTATAAGAATGAGAAATTGCCCAAGATTACCGACCTGTCCCCGGAGGTAAAAAAACAAGGGATTGAAGTGCTTTCGCTGAACCATGCTACTGTTATTGAAAATGCCAGCGAAAGAGAAATAATCGCTCGGTCTTCTGTCTCAAGCTATCTGGATAACAATGGAAACGGCTCGCTGGAGGAAGGAGAGCCTAAAGGAGCTTTCCCTGTGGCCGCTACTTTAAGTTCTGGTAATGGCAGACTTATCCTTGTTTCTGACCCCAGTATTATCTTAAATACGATGTTGAATCGTTATGATAATGCAAAATTCGTAGAATTTCTTGCATCATACGGGGGTTTAGAAAGAAGAGTGTTTTTTGATGAATCACATCTCGTGTATACTACCCTAGACATATCAAAGACGGTAACACTGGAATTACGTGAAATTCTGGTGCAACCGTATGAACTATTAGGTATTACTGCGCTAATCTTCATAGTAGTATATATATTTGTATTTAGAACAGGAGCATTACATGGGAAAACAAAGCATAGTTACTGATTTTTATCAAAAGGTAAAGGCCGAGATTTCCAAGGCGGTGATCGGCAAGGTTGATATTATCGAAGACCTTGTCATCGCCTTAATAGCCGGGGGGCATGTGCTGATTGAGGGACCCCCCGGTACTGCCAAGACAACATTGGCGAAAGCATTCGCCAGGGTCATCGGGGGAGAGTTTAAGAGGATACAATTCACTCCGGATATGATGCCTGTAGATATAACAGGATTCTATATTTACTCACCGAGCGGTGAATCGAGATTTATCAAGGGACCTATTTTTACGAATCTGGTGCTCGCCGATGAACTTAACCGTACTACTCCTCGGACACAATCAGCATTGCTAGAAGCCATGCAGGAATCTCAAGTTTCAGTTGAAGGCAGGATTTTCCTACTTCCCAAACCCTTCATGGTAATTGCCACCCAGGTTCAAACAGGAGCTGAAGGCACCTATCCTGTTACCAACGTCCAAATAGATAGGTTCATGCTTAGTGTCGGTAGCGGATACTCCACCCACGAAGAAGAACGCAATATTCTCAGCAACATTAATGCCATCGAGGAACCCGACATCAATATGGTGGCAACTTTAGAAGAGGTGATAGAAATCCAGAACCTCGCTAAGAAGGTACAGGTCAAGCCCGACCTTATAGAATACATCCTATCGATTATTGATGTACTAAGAACCGACCCTGATACGCTGACCAGTATCAGCACCAGAGTAAGTATGGCTTTACTTAAGTGCTCACGGGTTAGAGCTATGCTAGATAACCGTGACTACGTTATCCCGGATGACGTTAAGCATTTAGTACTCCCTGTGGTAAGGCACAGGATAAGAATCAAGCCTGAAGCCGAAATGGACGAAATCACACCGAACGTGATTCTGGAGAGAGCGCTATCGAAGGTAGCGGTCCCCCGCCCGACATTATAATTAATTTTATGAGTAGAACAGTTATCTGGCCCGCTAGACTGTATACAGTATTTGTACTGATAGCGGCGGCTTTTTTTCTATCACCCAGCCTATCTTTTATACCAGTATTGGTAGCGGCAATATATATATTCCTGTGGCGCTGGCCCTCCAATTACACTTTAAAACTTTTCTTTGAGCAGTTTAGCTTTTTTGCGGTTTCTATCCTGCTAGCCCCAACGCTCGGCACCTGGCTTTCTATCGTAGTTTCGTTGCCTGTTTTACTTGCGGTGACCGCCAGCCTAGCAGATGCGGAAACCACTATTCCATGGCAGAAGAACGCTCGAAAGCGACAGCCTACTCGAATATTGACGTGTCTAGTGCTGACCGCAGTGTTAACCATATGCCTGGCAGCTTTTCTTGGCAGCCTAGCTACAATGCTAGCCGGCGCAACTTTTATACTTTATCTATGTGTTTTATTGATAATAATATTGCGGAAAATGCCTGTGAAACCGATAGAGGAAAACCCGATTAACCAACGCATGATAGCCGGGACATATGATAGCCTTACCAGCAATCTGACGGTAACCACAAATATAGGCGGGACTTTGTTCATAGAATCACCTTATACCTGGGTTAAAGTAGAAACAGGGCTTGTACCATTAAAAAACAACAAAATAGCTATAGGAATATCATTAAACCCTCCTCTTTCCGGTCCCGCAACCATTCAACTTGATGGATATGCTCGAGACCGCTGGGGATTAATACAAAATCGTTTCCAGATTTCCCCAATAAATCTATTCGTCATCCCCAGAGCAAAATATGCGGAGTGGTTGGTGAAGAAATATATTGCCAGTACAAGAACGGGGACACTATCACTCATTTCAAACATTTCAAACGTGCGCCCGACCTATGGGTTAAGGCAAGGTATAGAGTACTACGGAAGCAGGCTTTACCAGCCGGGGGACAGCCTCAAAGACATAGACTGGAAACACTCTATTAAATACAATGAACTCGTCTCTAAAGAATTCGCCGACCTGCACGGTCAGCCTGCGCTAGTGCTGATAAATCTTGCAGTAAGGGATGAAGAGGAGGCGGATATCCTGGCTTATAATATTATGTCAACAGCTATGTCGTTAGTAGCGGAAAATATTACGGCAGTTCTAACATCCTATGACCAGGAAACCGTGCGAGAAACTACACCCATGCTTCGAGATGAACGACTTTTAACCACCTCTATTGAAATAGCCCGGGGAATTACGATGATTAAAGATCCGAACAGATATATGAACCTGCCCGATGTGCGCCGTTTGAAAGCCAATATGTCGAGTATCCGATATATCAAAGGAAAGGCAGCCGAGGTGCTTTATGATATCATGAACTTAGAATATCATAGCATGCAGGAAAATGCTAAAGCGAACCCCTTAACCAAAGCCCTGACCGCAGGGCTTAAAATAGCAGGCTCACAGGTTAATATTCTGGTAATTTCAAGGCAAAACCATGATGCCGAGGCATTATCTTTTAATATTTTCGACGTTACGTCCAAAGGATATAACATTATCGTGGTATAAGAATCATAAATGAGTTTATTAAATAAAGCACTCACCATCATTTTCGCCCTGTTGTTAATCGGCACTATCGGCGGGCTGATTTATATCGCGACCATACCCAAGGGCGAAAAACTCACCGAATTCTACCTGCTGGGACTGGATGGAAAAGCAGATAACTACCCAAAAGAGTTAATAGTCGGGGAAGAAGGAAAGGTTATTGCGGGTATTGTTAACCGAGAGCAGATGCCAATGAGCTACCGGATAACCATATCAATAAACGGAACAGTGCTAAATGAAATTACGCCTATTCACCTGGAGCCAGAAGAGAAATGGGAACAGATAGTGAATTTCACTCCAATCATACCCGGTGACAATCAGCAAGTGGATTTTTTACTTTTTAAGGACGAAGAGGCAGCTTCTTACTTGAATCTCCGTCTTTTTATAAACGTTATCCCATAAAATAATCAGGTTTTATAATTTTCTAAAATAGCTCTTTAATGTCTCGCTGATAAAGAGCAGGTCATCAGCCGTTAAATACTGGTGCATGCCAAAATGTAAGCCGTTTTCCCCGACATATTCTGACGCTGGGAATTGCCCGAGCTTATACCCCAAAAATTTAAATGCCTGGTGCTGGGTAGGCAAACTACCGAATAGAGTTTTACACTGGATGCCTTTATCTTCCAGATAATGATAGAGCTTGGAACAATCATACTTTTCATCTTTTAAAACCAAAGGAAAGGCATGGGGACTGACTTTTTCATATTTCTCCTCTTTAAGAAAATAACAAAATTCATCTAGTTCTCTGGTAAACTCAAGTAATTTGTATAAGTTTTTCTTACGCGTGTTATATGTCTCGTCAAAGCGTTCGATGCCTTCTAACCCCACCGCCGCCGTGAGTTCATTCATCCTGGAATTAAAGCCGATACGCTGAAAATCGAAATAGACGCTATTAAAGGGACGCCCATGTGATTTTACCGACTTCGCTACCCTGGCAATTTCATTATTGTTACTGACAATCATGCCACCCTCGCCGGCGACAATGACATGGGCGGCGTAGAAGCTGAATGTGCCCATATCGCCGATACTGCCGACAACCCTGTTTTTATACGTGGCGCCATGGGCTTCACAGGAATCTTCAATAACCATCAAATTACGGCTACTGGCTATTTCCATGATTTTGTCCATCTCACATGGTTTTCCCATAGTATGGACGACCATAATAGCCCTGGTTTTTTTAGTAACCGCCGCTTCAATTTTCTCCGGGTCAATATTAAGTGTTTTTATATCTATATCTACGAATTTAGGTATAAAACCAGCCGCCAGAATGGCATTGGCACAAGACACGAAGCAACAAGCAGGCACAATAATTTCATCGCCGCGTTTTGCCCCGAAATCGTACAGCAGAGCGCAGGCGACGAGGTCGGCATCTGTCCCGGAACTCGTAGCAATAGCATATTTATAGCCAAACTTTTCGGCGAATTTTTGCTCAAATTCGCTGACATTTTTACCTTCCGAAACCCAATTGGCATCTAAAGCTCTCTGGATATATCTCCTGGCAGTATCGCCGATTTTCAGGTCTCCGAAATTAATCCTCACACTGACCTCCCGGTATTTATGTTTAAGATTATAAAGAGAATTTCCGACGGATGTTATATCTAAGCATATTCTGAAGATGAACAACAACTTCCTTACCGAACTTCTTTTCTATAATAGTCAGGTACTCCGGCCTGCCGATATATTCCCGGAAAGCGTTATCGCGGAAACGCAACACTTCTGCCGGAGAAAGGTATTTAGTAGGCAAGGGTAACGTATCTTCAGAGTACTGCCCGTAGCCATGCCATTGTTGCGGGAGTTTCATTCCATATTTAATGGCGTCTTTATATAATTGTGAACCGGGATACGCCATAGCCACGTAAAAATTTACGTATTCAAAGTTGTATTCCTTAGCCATGTCCAGAGTCGCCTGCATAGTTTCAAAATCATCTTCGGGCAATCCAAAAATGAAGTTCGCCATGATAAAAATACCTGCCGCACGCGTCATCTCGATAGCTTTTTTCGTGGTATCTTCCCCGGTTTTTTTAGCGACGTCACGACGAACTTTTTCGCTGGCCGACTCAAATCCGTAGGCAAGCCAGTTGATACCAGCTTTTTTCATCTTTTTGAGCATTTTTTCACTGACTGTATCGATACGGGCATAAGCCCAGATATTCAGGTTGTAATCGCCGGCGATAAGAAGGTCGCAAATGCTAATAACGCGCTCCTCATTGATGGCGAATAATTCGTCTAGGAACTTGATATTTTTGACCCCATGATTTTTAACGAGATAATCAATCTCGGCGACAACATTTTCCGGTTTACGCAGTCGCAAACCCGGCTTGTCATTATAAAGGGCATGGATATTGCAATAGGTGCAATTGAAGGGGCATCCCAGGCTGGTGTAAATAATGGCATAGGGCTGCCTGCGGTCAATATGCTGGAAACAATGCCAGTTATGGGCGCGGTATTTATCCATGGGCAATAAGTCCCATGCCGCCATAGGCAAATCATCAGGGTTGACCAGCGGTGCCAGGGGATTTGATAATATCTTACCGTTTTTCCTGTAAAACAGCCCGGGGATATCTCCAAGCCTTACCTTTCCCCCTGATTTAAAATATTCCAGAAGCTTATGAAGAGTAAAAAAACCTTCACCCCGGCAGACAAAGTCCGCCGCCTCTTCCTGAAGGGTCTGTTCAGGGATAGCTGAAGGGTGAAGGCCGCCAATAATCGTTCGAATGTCCGGTGCTTTGTTTTTAATTGCTCGAAGGACTTCGCCAGCGGCGGTCATTTTGGGTGTTGATGATGCCGATGGATTTGAACCGAGCACGATTATGCCTGCCAGAAGAGGATTATACTCAGCCACTTTTACGGCGGTAGCTTCAGGACTTAAATTCTCCGCTTCGGCATCAAGTATTTTGACAGAGTAACCCTGCTCACGGATATAGGCTGCGAGAAGAGCGCACCAGAGAGGCGGTTCAATTCCAGAAAGGGAAGTCCCGAGCTTTCCGTATACCTGGGGGCGGGCACCGGGATTTACCAGCAGGAGGTCAAGATTCTTTTTCATTTTCCCTTGAGCCATTCTGCAATCGCTTTAGTAATACCGGGCACGTCAAGACCGGAAAGACGGTGAAGGTCTGCCCGGCTGCCGCCCTGCGGGAAATAACGGTTGGGAGTGCCCAGACACTTGAGTTTCAAATTCGCCCTGCGGCTGGTGATAATATCAGAAATAATGCTACCGATGCCGCTATTAACAAAGTTCTCTTCGAGAGTGACGATTCTCCCGGAGGCAGCGACGGAGTCAATTAACAATTCTTCATCGATGGGTTTAATACGATAGAGGTCAATGACACCAGCATTTATGGATTTTTCGGCTAAATTTTTAACCACTTTGAAAGCCTGATGTACCATGATACCGGTAGCCACAATAGTTAAATCCCGCCCCTTTTTCAGCACCGTTAAACCATCCAGGAATTTATCTCCAGGAGAATACAGGGCAGGAAATTTCTCTCTATCGAAGCGGACATATTTTGGTCCCGGCTCTTCATAGGTCATACGGGCAAATGCCGCGCCCATGGCGCTATCGGAGGCGTTGAAGATTGTCATCCCCGGGAGAGCATTCATCATACAGATATCTTCCAGAGCCTGATGAGTTGGCCCGGAAAGGTCGTAAGAATAGCCCGCGCCGACCACAACGCCGTTGATATGGTAGCCCTTAAAACCAAGATGCACGCGTAATTGCTCATAGCAGCGTAATGGCAGGAAAGGGGCAATGGAGTACATATAGACGATTTTACCGGCTAGGGCGAGTCCCGTTGCCACATTAACCATGTTCTGCTCCGCAATACCGATATGGATAAACTGGCGGGCGCAGTCTGCCCGGAACTTATCAAGGCTGGGAGCGCCAAAGTCATTGGAAATCAAGATGACGCGGCTATCTTTCCGGGCGATATTATAGAGCTCATCAAGGAAGGCGTCACGCATGCTAACAGTCACCTATCCAGTTCCTCCCTTGCCTTCTTAAGTTCTTCACCGCCGGGGATAATCACATGCCCCATCGGGTTGTTCTCCAGCAACGTTACGCCTTTTCCTTTAACTGTGTTGGCAATTATCATCAATGGCTTTTTTGACTTGCGGGTATGGAAATCCTTGAATGCCGCGAATATTTCTTCAAAAGAGTGCCCATCAATGGAGACTGCGTCCCAGCCGAAGCTCCGCCACTTATCTTCCAGCGGTTCAAGTTTTAAACAGCGTTCGGTAAAATCGATGGTACATATCCGGTTACGGTCAATAATGCCGACCAAGTTGTTAAGTTGATGGTGTCCGGCAAACATGGCGGCTTCCCAGATAGAGCCTTCGTAACATTCGCCATCGCCGAGCAAAACCAATGTCATATATTTTTTACCATCCAGTTTGCCCGCTAAAGCCAGACCCGCCCCCACACCTAGCCCATGTCCTAGAGAGCCCCAGACAGCCTCAATGCCAGGAATATTATCGCCATAAGGTCCAAGACCATCAGGCTTACAATATTTCTCCAGTTCGGAACCTGGAAAGAAACCGAGGTCGGCAAGCACCGGATAAAGGCCAACCACCCCTGGACTTTTACTCATAATAAACCGGTCTCTCTTGTCCCAATTCAAGTTATGAATATCAAAATGCAGGATACCACCATGGAAAAGAGCGACCAGGATTTCCATGCAGGAAAAGGCTGAGGCAACCCTACCTTCTCCGGCACGGGTACACATTTCAAGAACCTGATGACGGAATTGTCGGGCCTTTTTTTTCAATTCGTTAATATCTGTCATGTAGTCAGCGTGACCTATCGTGAATGAATATTATAGCTATGGCTCATAAAAGATAATCTGGCTTCCCTGATTCTCAAAAAGGAAAGGTACCTGAAGGAGGCCACCCAAAGCCTTTCTGACTCCCTCTTGCAGTTCAGGTTTTACAAAAAATAAATTGAAACCGCCACCTCCGGCACCTAGGAGTTTACCTCCGGTTGCACCGGCTTTTATAGCCGTTTCATAGAGATAGTCAGTATAAGGATTGGAGATTTTTTCTGTCAGGCTGCGTTTAAGCTTCCAACCCTCATTAAGGAGTCTACCGAAATCGTTAATGTCATTATCGCCGGTAATAATATCTATCGCTTCGTCGACCATTCGCGCCATCTCATTCAATACCTGTTTTTTGTTTTTAGTTTGCCTGATTTGCTCCGCAGCAACTTCTGAAGCTGTCCGTGAGAAACCTGAAAAGACAAGCATAAGGTGGTCCTGTAACAATTTGAGCCTTTCAGGATTTACGATGACAGGTTTTACATCAATATCACAATCACCGCTGAATGTCACCTGATTAAGTCCGCCGAAGGCGGCAAGCACCTGGTCCTGGCAACCAACGTTTTCTTTAAGGATATCCTGCTCGATATGTATAGCTTCTTTAGCTAACTTCATCTTTGAAGGCATTGTGCCTTTTAAAGCATAGAGAGCATGAAGCAGTCCGACGGTAAAAGAAGAGCTTGTACCCAAGCCAGTTCTAGCAGGCAAATCACCATCATGGTGAATCTCGACGCCTTTTTCAATGTTCATGTACCTTAAGGTTTCTCTGGCTGAAGGATGGCGAATTTCTTCAATGCTACGAACGAGTTCCGCCTGCGAATAGACAATGCGGTGTTTATGTTCAAAAAAGGGGGGAAGGTAACGGCACGTAATATAACAATATTTATCAATAGAAGTGGCTAAAACCTTACCGCCGTTTTCACGGTACCAAACCGGATAATCGGTTCCACCGCCAAAGAATGATATACGAAAAGGGGTTCGGCTTATAATCATCTCACTATTTCCGTTTATTTACAGGTATCAGTTTACCTTCTATTATGCCTCATGTCAAAGAGACACTGGTGATATTGCCAAATGTCAACATTTATAGCAATTATGAGTATGGTTATCTATGTTAGATATTGGAAAACTGATTTCTTCTGATTACCTGGTACCCTTTTATTAACTCAGCAATTCCTGCCTGAAGAGATACCTCTGGTTTAAAGCCAGTCGCTTCTACCTTTTCATTAGAGACAATGTAATTCCTTTTATCAGGGTCCTCGCCTATCTTTGCTTCGACAAAATAGAAATCTGGTACTTGTTTTTTAATTTCTTCACATAACTCCCACTTACTCAGGTTGGCTTCACTTAAACCGACGTTATACGGTTCGTTCTTCATGGCATCGAAGTTTTCCAGACAGTGTAAAAATGCCTTAGCGGCATCACGTACATGGATATAATTCCTCTTGAAATGGGCTTCAAAGAGAACAAGAAATCGGTCGGTCACGGCACGGTATGTGAAATCATTTACCAGCAAATCCAGACGCATACGCGGGCTGATGCCGAACACCGTGGCCAGTCTTAATGTAATGCTGTTTTTCGAGTCTAGAACATACTTTTCTGCCTCAACTTTTAAAGTGCCATAAAGGGTAATAGGTTTGAGAGGCGTTTCTTCCGTGCAGTAGATACCTTCCTGGCCAATGCCGTAACCGCTATTCGTCGTAGGATAAATAAGAATCTGGTCTGGGCTGCGGAGTTTTATAATCATCTTGATAGCATCAAGATTGACCGTCCTGGCGGCTACCGGGTCTTTATCACAGACAGGCGCCCCGGTAAGGCAGGCAAGAGGGAAAATTGCTTCCGCTTTTTTAAGTTGTTTTGAAATTAATTCCTCATCTCGAGCATCACCGCGAATGATGGTGAGTTTTTCATCGTTACAGCAGTCCAACAGGGACGACTGGTTATAAAGGAAATTATCCAAAGCAATTATTTCATGTCCTTTACTTAAAAGCACAGGCACTAATATCGAACCGATATATCCGGCAGCTCCGGTGACTAATATTTTCATTATTTTCCCCTTTGCTGTCTGCCGATAGCATGATGTTCATACCATCGGTATGTTTCTCGAATGCCTTTTTCCAAACTGATTTTCGGCGACCAGCCGAGTCTGGAAAGGCGGCTAATATCTAATAATTTACGCGGCATACCGTCGGGTTTGGATGCATCGAATTTGATATTTCCTTGATAACCTATAACACTTTTAATGAGTTGCGCCAGGTCTTTAATAGATATATCCCTGCCAGAGCCGATATTGATTATTTCTGAAGAATCATAGTTTTCCATGAGAAAGACACAAGCATCAGCCAAATCATCCACGTGGAGTGTTTCGCGCCGCGGTGACCCAGTACCCCAGATAATTACCTCTGGATCATTTTCCATTTTAGCCGTATGTATTTTACTTATAACCGCCGGTAGAACGTGAGCGGTTTCTGGATTGAAATCATCATCCGGTCCGTAGGCATCAGCCGGGACAACCGATATAAAATTAGTCCTGTACTGGCGGTTATATGACTGGCACATCTTGATACCGGCGATTTTTGCCAAAGCATAAGGTTCACTTGTTACCTCGAGTTGTCCGCTGAGTAGATATTTTTCTTTCATCGGCTGCGGGCAGTCTTTGGGATAAATACAGGAGCTGGCTAAAAAAAGCAGTTTTTTTACACCGGACTTCCAAGATGAATGAACGATATTGGTCTGGCATACCAGATTAGTGTAAATGAATTCGGCCGGATATTGATTGTTAGCGAGAATACCGCCAACCCTAGCCGAGGGCAGAAAAACATAGTCGGGCTTATTAACCTGAAAAAATATATTGACCGCTTCCTGGTTAGTCATGTCCACTTCGGCAGAAGTTTTTATCAACAGCTTATGATACCCTGCCTTTTTGAGGCGGCGTAAAATCGCTGCTCCTATCATGCCCTGGTGAAAGGCTATAAATATTTTATCGCTGTTTTTCACGTGTCCCTTATTACCATTAACTATACGTCCTCACCCATCTGACCGCATCGCTTATGTCAGAAGCAATGTAGTCGGGAGTAATATCTCCATTTAGATTAGCTGCGGAACCGCCTACTGTCAGCAGAATCGTTCGGCAACCTGCGCGGCGTCCGGCTTCTATATCGCTGGCTTTATCGCCAATTAAAAATGACTTGCTTATGTCCAGTCCTAAATCAAGCACAGCCTGTTCGATCATACCGGGGTTTGGCTTGCGGCAATAGCAGTCCTTTCGATAGTTCTCGATAATCCCATCTTTATGGTGGGGGCAATAATAAATCCTATCTATCAAGGCTCCTTCTCGTGCGAGTTTTTCGGTAACAAACTGGTTCACTTCCCTTACTGCCTCTTCACTAAAATAGCCACGCGCCACGCCGGACTGGTTGGTGACAACAATAACTTTAAATCCAGCGGCATTCAGTAATTTCACTGCTTGAGTAACACCGGGTAAGAACCTGCATCTATCGACCCGGCCGATATAGCCAGTATCCTCGATAATAACGCCATCCCTATCCATAAATACGGCTTTCTCCACGGTTTTCCCTTATTAAGAGGCTATTTCGATGAAAAAAGCTTTTTTTCCACCAGTTCACATATAATGTGGCCGATGGTTATATGGGCTTCCTGAATCCTGGGAATGCTATCCGAAGGGACACTTACGATGAGGTCGGCTATTCGGGTGAGTTTATGGCGATTACTGCCGGTCAGACCTATGGTTATAGCGCCCTTCTCCCTGGCGGCTCTTAAGCCTTCAAGTACATTTTTCGAGCTGCCGCTGGTGCTGATGCCGATGACAACGTCATTTTTATCTACCAATGCTTCCACCTGGCGGCGAAAAACCGTTTCGTAGCCATAATCATTAGCCAGTGCAGTTAGCGAAGAGGTATTGGTTGTTAGAGCTATAGCAGGTAAGGGCCGTCTTTCAAGATTGAACTTACCCATTAATTCGGCTGCGATATGCTGTGCATCGGCGGCACTGCCTCCGTTGCCAAAGAGCACCACTTTCTCACCCGATTTAAGTGCTTTAATAATCACAATGGCGATTTTTTCTATCGTGGCGGACTGTCCTTTAGCTATAGTTAGCTTTAATCGAGCACTTTCTTCAAGTGCTTGAGTAATTAGTGCAGAATTATTTCTTTTCCTACTCATCAATATATACCAGTTCTGCAAGAGGTCTTAGGCATAGAATTTTACTATATTTACAGTAGTGTTGCAAGGAAATGCATGAGTAATTGTCTGATAATAAATCCATTTGGCAAAATACTAATATAATTCTTTTGACATAATTTGACAATGGGTAGTAAAATACAGCTAAATAGCACATTTGTCTTAACTTGCGACACAGAGTTGAATATATTAGCATAATATTACGTAAAATATAATTTAACCTAATGTACCACAGGAAAAAAGAGCGTGAGAGGTTTGGGGGAAGGCTTGGGTTACATCCCCGTTTTTACTCACCCAGGAGGAATTAATTATTATGGAGCCATACCTGGTCATTAAACCCAAGAAGGGCTTCCAGATAATAAATTTAAAGGAACTGCGGGAGTATCGGGACCTTTTTTATTTTCTGGTTACTAGAGATATTAAGGTCCGTTACAAACAAACGGTGTTGGGCGGATTATGGGCCGTCATCCAGCCTTTTTTTTTGATGGTGGTTTTTACCCTGTTTTTTGGTAATCTGGCTAAAGTACCTTCGGACGGAATCCCTTACCCCATCTTCAACTATTCAGCGATGGTCGCCTGGACGTATTTTGCCGGGGCTATAACCAATTCAGGTAATAGTCTTGTTCAGGAAAGCGCTTTGATATCAAAAGTTTATTTCCCGCGTATAATTATACCTTTGACGCCTGTTCTGGCTGGCTTACTTGATTTTGCTATCGCCTTTATTATCCTCATCGGTATGATGTTCTATTATGGCGTATTTCCAAATATTACCGCTTTACTTTTACCGATACTTATAATTTTGATGATGTTGGCAGCCAGTGGTACAGGTTTGTTCTTAGCCGCACTCAATGCGAAATATCGTGATATCCGCTATACCATCACTTTCTTGGTACAATTCTGGATGTTTGCTTCTCCTGTCGTTTACCCTGTTTCTATTTTACCGGCACAATATCACCTGGCATATGCTATTAATCCCATGGCTGGAATCATAGAAGGTTTCCGCTCTACATTACTTAGTACGACAGCTTTTCCTACAAATATGCTTATTGTTTCCGGCATAATGAGTATTGTTCTTTTTCTTATCGGTGCCTTTTATTTTAAGCAGACCGAAAGGTATTTTGCTGATATTATATAGGATGAAAAATGTCGGATATAATGATCAAAGTGAGTAACCTATCCAAACGTTATCGCATTGGAGTCAAGGAACGCGGTTACAAGACATTTCGTGAGGCACTAGTAGAAGGCATAACGGCGCCAGTCCTAAACTTGCGACGGCTACGTAATCTGACCAATTTTTCTAGTGGTAAGGAAGAGGATGTCATATGGGCACTTAAAGATGTTTCATTTGAGGTAAATAGGGGCGAAGTACTCGGTATTATCGGGCGGAACGGGGCTGGTAAGACAACACTGCTTAAAGTACTATCGCGTATCACCGAGCCGACCAGCGGACAAATTGATATTTATGGACGGGTATCCAGCCTGCTTGAAGTTGGTATTGGCTTTCATCCGGAGCTTACTGGTAGGGAAAATATATTTTTAAACGGTGCTATCCTCGGAATGAAGAGGAAAGAAATCGAGCACAAGTTCAATGATATTGTTAACTTCGCCGAGATTGAGAAATTTATTGATACGCCGGTAAAACGCTATTCCAGCGGTATGTATGTGCGGTTAGCCTTCGCCGTGGCTGCTCATCTTGAGCCGGAGATACTGCTGGTGGACGAAGTGCTGGCAGTAGGTGATTTAGCTTTTCAGAAAAAGTGTCTGGGTAAGATGGAAGAGGTTGCTAAAGGGGGGCGGACGGTATTATTTG
>DAOUCO010000075.1:0-5889 GCA_034432135.1 Dehalococcoidales bacterium
CTTAAAAGGCGGGATTTTGCCTTTATACATATATTAAAGCGTGTCTAGGTTCACGCTAGATTTTTCCTTTCTAAGATGTGCTGCTTATCATATAGTAAAGAGTGCCGCTGAAAGTAGCATTGGGGATAACCGCGCCCAGCTTTAGCCACATAGTATTGGTCGATATTTCTACGCCTGATTCACTCGTCTGTGTGCCAGAGCCAATCGTAACGTAAGTCGGATAGGCATTGAGCAAGACGGCAGAAGTTAAATTATCGGAATAATAGGCTTTAAGGGAGAATTCCCAGGCATCAGGTGTCCCGCCGGTATCTAAAGCGACGTCACCCATGCCACTGGTCCAAGCGGAAGATGCAGCTACTTTCTGATAATAAACACCATTGGCAATATAAGTTACGGAAATATCAGTTTGTTTGGTGGTGTCACTAAAATCCGAACCGGGTGGAATGCCCACCCAGGCAACATCAACCGTAGTTATGGAGACCTCGCCGTACCAATTCATTTCAATATCACGGAGATAGTCCGAGCTAGTGGCGGCTTTATAATCAGTAGCGATGGCATAGACATCCCAATCAGAACTGCCAGCCGAATAAGTGGCGACCTTGCCTATTTTTATAGAAAAAACCCAGTTGCCCTGTTTCACCAAATCGCTGGGTTTGCTACAACCGGAGGTATTGATAGCCCAGGTAGTGCCGCCGGGGTCGATATCCCATTCCGGTGAGCCGCCCCTGGTCCAGGTAAGAACGGCGCAGGTCTGGGCATCAGGGCTGAAGCCGGATTCAGCGGGGTCGTTGCCAGCGCTATCAAAGAATAATTTGATTTCTACTTCGTATATACTTGATATATTTTCCCCGTGCCAGACCGGTACGGTTACGTTTATCCATTCCTGCTGAGGGGTCATGGGAGAGGGGTTGACGATAAGAGGATAGCTGCCGCTAATCTGGGTGCCTACCCGAGGCAAAGCTAATTCACAATCGAGCCACACGTCATAAATGCGGGCGAAACCGCCATCGCCACCGCCCTGCCTAATAGTATCAATCCTGACGATAAGAAGCGATAAATTTAAACTAGTTGAGATGCTGATTGCGGCCGTGTTACCTAACGTGGGATTACGAAGGTTTGTTTCAATGACAGCATAAGTGGAGCCATTATTGGTCGAGTACTGAATTCTCCACCAGTCATTATTATTACCGGTACCACTGCGGCGTATATAAAGCTTGCGGTCAGAATGAGGATTTGAGGACGTTTGCCAGGTATGATATCTCATGGTGGGGCTAGCATTGTTATTGCCTACGCCAAGGTTGTTAAAGGTATTACTATCGCCACCGACGCCAGGGGCGTCATAAGCGTAGGTAGGATTCTGGTTGGTGCCAAAGGCAGAGAAGGTATAAGCAGTGGGCTTAAGAATTTCGTTTGTAGCGGCAAAAACAGGATTTGCTGGCAGGCAAAAGGGAATAAGCGCGCCGATGAAAAGGGCGACCAATAAAATACGTATCGTGTTTAGTTTATAAATTTTACTAAACATAACCACACTTACGCCTCACGGAAAGCCGCAGGCGATATATCTAATTTATATATTTAATACAATTATAAAGAGAAACGAGTGTTTGTAAGACTAGGGAGGATATGGTTTTTCGAAGGGCAAACCCTAATTTATCGTCAGGGTTAACATCTATAAGGCAAACACTCAATTCCACACTCATAATATATAAACAAAAGGCATAAACAATCGATAATAAATTTGACCGAAAAGATAAAAAAGGTGATAATAATAAGCGCGGCGGGGTGGTATGTTTGGTCAGGAAAGAAGCTAAAAAATTATTTATTGAAAGACAGCAGCAAGAACATAATGGCGCATTCGTCTAGCGGCCTAGGACGCGTCCCTCTCAAGGACGAGATCACGGGTTCGAATCCCGTATGCGCTACCAAGAACTTTTTAGAATATCAATAACCACGCCCAGTAAACAGCTAGGTTGATAATCGTTAAAGGCAGACCGATTTTCACAAACTCCAGGAAAGTTAGAGTAGCGCCGCCTTTTTTTTCCGCGTTTTGAATAATAATAACGTTGCTGGCGGCGCCAAGTATCGTAAGGTTGCCGGCGATAGTGCTGCCGGCCGCCAGAGCCATCATGCCTGTGATTGACGCACCCAGATGATTAAGTACCGGCAAATAGAGGGCTACCAGCGGGACATTGGAGAGCAACTGACTCAAGATAACACTCACTCCCATAATCATGCCCGTCGAGGTTAAATTTACATTGGTGACTTCGATGGCAGATTGAAAATAACCGGAGTCCCAGACGCTCTGCATGAGCACGAATATAGAAGCAAAAAACACCAGCGTTGACCAGTCGAGTCGCTTTAAAATACCGGGGCGCTTGGGGAGATAGAGAAAAACCGGTAGCGCGGCGGCGAGGGCGATATAGGTTAATCTAAAATCGATATCGACATTCGCCAGTACGATAATGATTCTGACCAGTATCAAGGCGACAAGCAATATTAGGGAAATCTTAGAAAGAGTAGCCAGCCTGTAATCCTTGATAGTCTCTATCGAGTGCGACAGAGACTGTCCGTCAAAATGCTTGCGATAAAATAGTTTTAACATGAGGTAGGCAAGGAATAGATTTATTAAAGTGGGTACCAATAGATATTTAAGGAAAGTAATAAAAGGGTTGGGCACACTACCATGTAGGGCTATCAGCAGATTCTGGGGGTTGCCGATGGGGCTCATAACACTGCCGATAGTTACGGCAAAGGCGAGGGAAAGCAGCAATATTTTAGGACGTGTATTGGTCTTAGTCGCTAAAGAAAGCATGATAGGAGTGCCGATAATTGCCAGGGTATCATTCATCAATACCGCCGAGAGTAGCCCCATGCCGAAGAGAACAAAGAGCACCAAGGTATTAAGCGACCGCGCACGGGAGAATATTTTGGAGGAGAGATGGCCGAGATAGCCGCTATCTTCCAGAGCCTGCCCGATAAGAAATACACCGAATAGGAAAAGCATAACATCGGCATTGATAGACTTTAAAGCGTCAGCGGGAGTTATCTGGCTTGTAGCAAGAACCACAACCGCACCCAGCAACATTATCTGCCAGATACGGAACCTAATATTGCCAACCTGCCGGACGGCGATGAGAACGAAGACGACGGCGAGCGTGATTAACGAAATCATATATTCAAGTTAATAACTTACTAGTTAGCCTGTGCCAATAACGCCAAGCGATTTCAGCCCGTCGATAATCATGCTGACGGCGATGGCCGCCAGCAGCAAACTGAATACACGAGAAATGGCGGTAAGTCCACCCTGTCCCATAAAGCGGGCGATTTTCTGACTTGAAAAAAAGATGACCCAGGTAATGAGCATGTTGAGGGCGAAAGATATCAGGACCATATAGAGCGGAAAGCGTCCCGCCAGAAGCAATAAGGTAGCGATAGTGGCCGGCCCTACGGTAAGCGGGGTACCGATAGGGACAATAGCGACCATTTCCTCTTTAACGACGGTGACCATATGGCCGGTAATCATATACCTGATGGAGAGAATAAGCAGAACAATCCCGCCAGCGATGGCGAATTCCTGGACATCGATGTTCATAACATTAAGGATGAACTGGCCGAGGAAAAGGAACACCAAACCTACCAGAGTGGCGGTGAGGACGGCGTAATTGACCATACGAGTTTTTTGCCGACGGTCCATATCCTGCCCAGCCATGATAAGGAAAGGCAGATTGCCGAAGGCGTCAATAACAATAAATAGAGGGACGAAGGTCATGACAAAGTTTTGCCAAGATTCAGCCATGAAAAGTCATTGCCTCCTGTATGAAACCCCGATATTCTTATTATAACTTCTTTTGCAGGATAAGTTTATCATCCCCGGGCATATAGAAATCCGGGATGCGAGCGATAACTTCATAGCCACGAGCGAGGTAAAAACGGCGGGAATTTTCGTACGGAGGCGAGGAGGAAGTCTCAATAAAAATCAGACGGCCATGCGCCTGTTTGATAGCTGTTTCCGCAGCTTCCGAAAGAGCTTTCCCGAGGCCCTTCATACGCCGGGAGCGGTCGACAGCAATCCAGTAAATACTCCAAGAACCTATAGTGCAGGGAGTTTCGCCGTAGCAGATATAGCCGGCAACCCCGTCATTATCCTCGGCGACTTCAATAATGTACCCCGAACTTACGCCGTGAGCGAGATAACTATCGATAACCTCCTTGGCAACATCGACCTCGAAGGGTTTAAATTCAGGAGTATTTTCTAATATACTTAACAGCTTCGATTTATCGTTGAGGGACATGGGGCGGATTTTCAAAGTCATATCTATTCCTCCAGGGCAAAGCCAATAATCTTACCAATAAACTCCGCGTAGCTCATACCGGCGGCTCTCGACTGGCGGGCGGCGCCGGTGCCGGGTGAAATATCCGGATTGGGGTTAACTTCCATGACATTAAGAATTCCGGATTCGTCCATACGCATGTCCATACGGGCATAACCACGACCGACGATCAATTTGAAAGCGGAGAGAGCCGTATTAGAAATATAGTTGAATTCCTCCGGGGAAACTTTAGCCGGACAGACGACCCCGGTACCTTTGAAATAGGGACTGCCCGGCTCCCACTTCGCTTCAAAGGTTAGAATGCGGGGTAATTCCGGCGGTAATGAATAGACTATTTCAGATATCGGCAGGACGACGCTCTCAGAATTACCCATAACAGTAGCATTAAATTCACGGCCGCCGATAAAGTGCTCGACCAGGGCACTGGTGTGATAGGTTTCCGTAACGACCCGCACCTGTCTTTCAAGAGCAGCAAAATCATTGATAAAGCTATTAGCGGAAATGCCGTGACTGGCATCCTCGGTGCGAGGTTTGACAATGCAGGGAAACACCAGTTTAAAGGTACTGAGTGCATCAGGTTCGAGCACCTGAAAATCGGGCGTAGGGATGCCGGCTTGTTTAAGGATTTCCTTAACCCGGGCTTTATCCAGGGCCAGTTTAAGAATATCAGCGCTACAGCCCGTATAAGGAATCTTCCGAGTATCAAGCGTTTCCGGTACCAGAACTTCCGTCTGCGGTTCGCCGCAAAAACCCTCAAAGAGATTAAAAACAATATCCGTCTGAAGTTCAAGCAGTTTTTGCCGAGCTTCTTCTAAAGGCGGTAATAGCGGTAAGAGAGATATATTATAGCCCAGCTCGCGTAAAGCTTTGTGCACAGCATTGACGGCATCAAGCACGCCCAGGACAGCTTTCTCTTCATGGGTATTGTCATAGCGCGATGATTGGGGCTGATTATAAATGATAGTTATGCGCCGACGCATTGCGGATACCTTTCCAGAGCGGCATCAAGCACGGCGCAAATAACCTCATGATGAGTCCAGCCCAGCTTGATAGCCATGATAATTAAATCGCTATAACTGCCCAGACCGGGCAAAGGATTTATCTCCAGAAAATAGGGCGTTCCATCCCGACCGATACGGAAATCGACGCGGGAAAAATCGCGGCAACCCAACACCTTAAAAGCCTTGAGGCTATATTGCTCCAGTTTTTCCAGAACCGGTGCGGGAAGCCGAACCGGCGACTCATAATCGACCTGATTAATGTAATCGCGCTTAACTTCGACGGAATAAACTAAATGCTTTGGTTTCTTTTTCTGCAGTATTCGCATCATACCCACCACTGGAGGAGGTGAGTTAACGATGATGCCGGCGGTTACCTCATCGCCCGCAATGAATTCTTCAACCATGACCGGCTGATGGTAGTCCCGAAAAATTCTCACTATCTCCTGTTCCGCCTGCAGTTTATTTTCCGCCAGCTAGGTAAGACGGATGCCTTTGCTGGAGCCTTCATAAGACGGTTTGATAATAGCAGGAAAAGGGAAATTCCGCCAGTCTATATT
>DAOUCO010000076.1:0-11079 GCA_034432135.1 Dehalococcoidales bacterium
GCTTTACTGGGCAAGGCCGGCTTCAATATTATGACCGGCGGCGGTCCTGGAGTTATGGAGGCCGCCAATATGGGTGCCCGCAAGGCAGGCGTAAGGTCGGTAGGACTTAATATCAATTTACCTGTAGAACAAGCATGTAATGTATACGCCGATAAAGTAATAACGTTCCATCATTTCTTCGTGCGCAAGGTTATGCTGGTGAAATACGCTACCGCTTTCGTTATCATGCCGGGCGGCTTGGGTACGCTAGACGAACTTACAGAAGTGCTTAATCTCATTCAAACTCAAAAGATTAAACCTTTCCCGGTGATACTCTTTTCCAGCGAATACTGGGCCGGATTTTTACACTGGCTGGAAAACACCGTACTGGCTCAAGGCAACATATCCGCAAAAGATTTCGACCTTTTAAGAGTATTCGATTCTCCCGCAGAGGCGGCAGGCGCCGTGCAGAACTGGTACACCAAACACCAGGTTACGGGGCGTAAAGCATTAGAGTATCAGGTTTAATGATATTAAAATATGAGTATTTTTAACTACGTGCTTTTTTCTTTTTGCTGGCTCTTTTTCCACGCCTCCGCCCCCTCGATGAGTTCCCTGGCGGCTTTAAGCGCGCTTTCGGTGTAGCGTGGCCCGCCGACCATTACCGCCAGTTCTCTTTCGCGCGCTTCTCCTTCCAGTGACTCTATGGTGCTGATGGTGCGGTCGCGGGCAGTCTTTTTGCTAACCCTGTACTGCGCATCGGCGAAGGCGGCAATCTGCGGCAAATGCGTCACGCAGATTACTTGGTGGTGCTGCGCCAGCTTCCAGAGTTTCCTGCCGATAACCTCGCCGCTGCGTCCGCCGATGCCGATATCGATTTCGTCGAAGATTAGCACCGGTATTGTGTCTGCTTCCGCCAGCGCGCTTTTCAATGCTAGCATAAAACGTGATATCTCGCCGGTTGAGGCTATTTTGTCCAGCGCCTTGGCTGGCTCTCCCGGATTCGTCGAAGCTAGGAAAGCCACGTCGTCAACCCCGCTACTGCTGAATTTATAGTATTTGCCGTCAGGCAATGGCATGCCTTCCACCGCTGATTCTTGGGTTATTGATACTACGAACTCTACCCGTGCCATGCTTAACTCGCTAAGCTCTTTCTTCACTACCGCGGCAAGCTTTTTCGCCGCCCGCTGCCTCTCCTGCGACAGCTTTGAAGCAAGAATTCCCATTTCCTTTTTCAGCTGCTCCCGTTGGGCTTCGAGTTCTGCCAAGCGCTCTCCGGAAAAAGCCAGCCCCGCCAGGTCTTTTTCCGCTTTAGCGAGGTAATCCAGCACCTCTTTTACCGAGCCGCCGTATTTCCTCTTCAAACTCTTTAGTAGTTCGAGTCGCTCCTGCACCTCCCCCAGTCGCTGCGGGTCAAAGTTGAGGTTATCGCCGTAAGCGCGGATTTCCCGCGCCAGTTCTTCCAGCCCGGTAATGATTTCCTCGAGGCTGCCCATCTTCGACTTCATTGAGAAATCGGTATCAGTAATCTGTTTCATTAGCGGCAGGGCTTCGTTGACCTTATCCAGCGCTGATGTTGCCGCCATAGCGTTATCTTCGCCGTAAATAATGCGGTATATCTCAAAAGCCGACGTTTTCAGTTTTTCGGTGGAAGTCATGATGGTTAGTTCCTTTTGGAGCTCCCCTTCTTCACCTTCTTCAAGTTTGGCCTTCTTGATCTCGTCTATCTGGAATTTTAGTAGTTCTGTCTGCCTTGCCAGTTCACGCTCGTCTTTCGTTAGCGACTGAATTTCCCGCTCTATGCGGTGCAGTTCCAAGACTTTAGCGGCGAAAACTTGCCTTTTTTCTAGTGTATGCGCATACGCATCGAGGTAATCCAGATGGTGACTTTTATTTAGTAATGAAAGGTGCTCGCTCTGGCCGTGTATATCCACTATCGCCCCGCCGATATCTTTAAGCAACGCCCGTGATACAGCCTGCCGGTTCACCCGCGGCGTGGTGCGTCCCTGTCTTCTGAACTCACATGCAAGTAAAACGGTGCCATCATCGCTCTCCAGCCCTTTTTCTTTTAGCAATTCGTGTAATTCCTTGCTTGCCCCCCTCTCACCCCGATGAAAAACCCCTTCCACCCTAGCTTCCGCCGCGCCGTGGCGGATATCTTCTTCACGCGCCTGGCCGGAAAGCAATGCTTCGACGGCATCCACCACCAGTGATTTACCCGCGCCCGTCTCGCCAGTAATGACATTCAAACCGGGTGACGGCTTCCAGTCTATTTCTTCGATGATACCGAAATCCTTTACCGATAACTCGTCCAGCATATTTTTAGCCGCCTCTTTTCTCTTTATCAGTATCGCTTTCCACCTGCGTTATTTCAAGATTCATCGGTATCTGTTCATAAGGCATTTTAAGTGCTTTTTTCAAATCGTTGGCGTTGCGCGGCGCGTAAGCCTGCCAGTGATTGTTGAAGAAAGCAAAAAGTAACTGTACCTTTTTCGCAGCGGCTTTTACCCTCTCTGCCAGCCCCGTGATTTCTTCTTCAGAATATATGTATTTATAACGCGTTTCTGAATCCCCAGTCCACCAGTCCTTGGCATTTCGACCATGAAAGCGGAAATAGGCAAAGTCCGCCGTTATCGGCACCTCCATCGCCACCGACGTACTGAACTTTGGCTCGTCTATCTGCACCCAGGCCAGATTGTTTTCGCGCATCAGATTGGTGGTGCTGGCGTCATCGCTCCAGCTTCTGTGCCTCAATTCTACAGCCACTTTGTATTCCTTGAATGCTTTAGCTACCGCCCCGATTATCTGCCGCCCGTAGTCATCATTTTTAAAGCTGGGCGGGAACTGCGCCAGCACCGCCCCTAATTTTCTGGCTTTGACCAGTGGTTCCAGACTCTTTTTAAAAATGTCGATATCATTCCGGGCGATAACCGCCTCCTCGCCGGTGGCTTCCTGGTACATCTTAGGGTGGCTGAACTTTTGCCACAGCTTTACCGCGAAGAGAAATCCTGTTGGTACGCGTTTTGCCCAGTTATAAACATAGCCGGGGTCGGGCGGGCGGTAGAAAGAGCTGTTAAGCTCAACGGTATTGAAGAATTGGCTGTAGTATTCCAGCTCGTTTATCTTGCCCGGCGGGTAGAAAAACCCTTTCCAGGTGCCTTCCCCTTTGGGGTAAGACCAGCCGGACGTGCCAATATAAATACTGGTTCCGAGGGACACTATTATCTCCTGTGGTTATTATACGAGAACAGGTTGAAAGTTGAAAGTCAGGGGAAAATAAGGCTATATATTTTTTAAGAGGAAACGACTCATAGCTAATTAGCTTCGGTTAGTCGTTTTTAATGTTATGTTAAGTGGAGGCTAAAATAAGGGTTTTCATTTATTGTGAGTTATGTTAAGTAGTATTTAAAACAGGATAATTTAAAAAAGGATTTTAGCAGTTATTTGCGGGGAAAAGGAGAGGGGGGCTTTTTACCCCCCTCTCTTAAAGAATTTTTCTTGTTAAGGCTGTTATTTTATTCCACTGGCAATAACGGCTGATAGACGCCGGCTTTCAGGATGGCGAATCTTAAAGCTAGTCCGCCGATGATTTCACTCACGATAGCGGTTATTAATAGCCCGGATGCCGCGTGTCCGGTAAAGTAAGTAGTAATGGAGATTACCACCGGGATAGCGATACCGAACAGGAAAACACCTATCCAGAAAAGCGGCGCCAGCGCCCCCCCAATGAGCCTAATCACGGCGTCCCTGGCAGCGGTACTGCTGTAGGTGGTGTTCCATAGATACACAGCGATAATTACAGCAAAAGCAATCAGCACGATGCGGATAACGTTCTCCAGCGCGGCAATCTGGTTGCTGTCCTGCCCTATCATCACCGCCAGTAAAATCGCCAGTCCGCCGCTTAAACCGCAAATTACGAAGAGAATCGGCACAATCGCCGAGTTCCATACTTTAATGGCGCTGACATAACTCACCGCGAAGCCGGTATAGATGGACTGGGCGAAAGCGAAGATGCCGGCGAGCACTTTAAATGTAGTGATGGCGGCAGAAGCATCCGGCACCCATTGCATCAGTATCATCGTTATTGCGGTAAAAAAGCCGAATAACATGATGAAGGTAAAGCCGCGCGCAATCCAGGAGGTACCGGGCTTACTCATCATCCGCCAGAATCGCATGGGATGGGTAAGATGCAACATGTAAGATGCGCCCATCAATCCGGTTAGCAGGAAGGCGATGAATATTCCCAGTAAATTATCGAAGTAGGCGGCAGCCAAGAAAAGGCCTCCGGCGATACCGCCCAGGAAGAAGGCGAATGCAATAAAGTTTCCTCTTCCGTCTATCCAGTCCTTTTGCTGCTGGTACTTAACCATGAAATCATACGGTTTTATATTATTTATATTACTCATTTCTTTATGCCTCCCTTCTTCTCAATTAATCGATATAGTATATCGACGGCTGTGTGTCGAACTCGGGATGGAATGCGTGGCCGCGTTTTTCTTTGATTATCCGGTTTATCTCGCTATTCGGGTCGTCAAGGTTGCCGAAGTGGATGGCTTTGGTCGGGCAACTGATAACGCAAGCGGGAGTCGCCTCACGGTCAACGCCGGGGGTCAGTCCCGCCGCTATGCCGGAATCTATCCTTTCCTTGCAGAAAACACATTTTTGTACCACCCCGGGTGTATGCGGGTATAAGACCTTGCCGATTTTCTCATGTTCGGTCAGTTCCTGCCCCGGGAAGTATTGCTTATGACCATCTTCATACATCGAGCGCATCTGGTACGGGCAGGCGACCATACAGTAACGGCAGCCGACGCATTTATCCTCATCCACCCAGACAATGCCGTCTTCTCTTTGTTGTGTAGCCCCGGTGGGGCAGACCTTGACACAGGCCGGTTCAGCGCAGTGATTACACCTTACCGAGTATATCAGTTTGGTTACCTGGGGATACTTTCCTTTCTCACCGATGAGGACTCTGTTCCAGAAAATCTCGGGCGGCAGGAAGTGCTCCGCCTTACAGGCAAGAACACACTCATAACAGCCCACGCACCTTTTAAGTTCTATCGCCATTCCCCATCTCATAGTTTGTCACCTCCAGCTGCGTCATATTCTATTCTATGGTCTATCTTATAGACCTTGACGGTCATAGCGGTTTCCTGGCTCCAGCATACCGGGCAGGCATGTTTGAAGTCCGATTCGAGGAGGATATTGAAGTTGGTGCCTTTGCCGTAGGCTATAGGCGCTCCTTTTGCCCAGGCGCCGGAACAGGCGGATATGGCTACCGTCTTGGGATGCTGTCCCTGCATTGTTTTCAGGGTACCGGTAATCTTACGCCCGTATGGTGATTCAAGGCAAATAAGGTCACCATCTTTTAAGCCTTTCTTTTTGGCGGTATCTGCATTCATGGTGATATTGTAGGTATAGGGGTTGAGCCGGCTCATCTCATCCAACCATGGCATTTCCATGGTATATGTACCGTTATGCAGGATATCGCGGTAAGAGAAACTGTAAAGGTCGTATTCGTCGCTGATTTCCTTCTTTATCTGCGGTGAGAAATAACTGATGAGAGGAGTAAACTGCTCCCAGTCGAGTTCTATACCCGCCTTCTCGGCATTTTTCATCACATCTTCCTTCAGCTCGGCGATGTGCTCCATATAGATAGGAATGCGCACATCCACATACCAGCGCCAGTAAGCCTCCTTGGGCTTCTTGGGCCATTTGACGGGGCCGTTTTTCACGATGTAATCCAAGCCGTGGTCGTCGCCGAAGTAGAATTTTAGCGCCCGGTCCACCATCTGGTCGTAGGTAATCTTTTCATCGAGTCCTATAAGCTGAACCACCTTTTTGGGGTCAATATCGCCCAGATGCCTGATGCTGTCGATGTCGCCTCCAATCAGCGCCTCTCCGCCGAAGCTGGTGAAATAGACATTGTAGTAGTTGTTCATCTCCCGTCTCATGCCTATTCTATCCGCCAGGTCCCAGAGGACCTCGAGTTTATTACGGCGTTCGTAGGCGGGTGGGACGACGGGCTGGCGTATCGGGAAGTCCCAGCCTTCCATGCCGATGGGGTGATTGAAGAAGGGACCATGGGTCCCGAAGAGGCAGTATGCCTCCAGGGGATGACAATCGGGTAGAACGATATCGGCAAAGCCTTCGCAGAACTCATTGGGAAGAATATTAAATGAGACAATAAACGGGATTTTGCTCCAGAATTCCGCAGCTATTTCACGATTCTGCGTGCTGCGAACCATATTGGAACCGAAAATCATCGCCATTTCCACTTCGTAAGGGCGACCGAGCTTATCCCAGTACTTCTGGAAGTCCGACGTCACCGGGTGAGGAGAGAACGAAGCCGTTGGTGTCAATTCTTTCATGAGGTATGTATAAGGCACCTTTGACTCTTCTATCGGCCAGGGGCGATGTTCCATGAACGACCCGGCTGTAAGCATACCGTCTTTACAGGGGTACGGTATCATGCGGAAACGACCTGTAGCCGGGTGTCCTTCGACATACGCCGGCCAGCCGAGCGTACCGCCGGGGACGTCCATAGCGCCGACAATGGCGTTGAGCAGACACATGGCGCAGTAGCTCTGGGCGGAGTTAGTGTGGCCCTGCCCGCCGCGGAACATGATGGCGGCTACCGGTCGGAAGGGTAGCTTTTCGCCTTCTATTTCAATAGTAGCGCCTATCATGGCGGCATCGACCCATTCCTTAGCAATACGCCGCACGGTAGTTGCGGGTACGGTGCTTTCTTTTTCCGCCTTTTCTGGCGTATATTGTTTGACGTGGTCCTTGATAAGCTGGAAAGCCGGGTGGCACTTGACGCCGTTGACCTCGTATTCGCCGAGGATAGCATAATCGCCGATAGTCTTATCGTTAAAAACCTTGGCTTTCTTATCCTTAGCATCCCAGACAAGCGGCTTATTGGTTTCTTTATCGCGAACATATTTACCATTGGGCCCGATGAGGTAAGGGCCATTGGTTTTTAGTTTGATGAAATCAACGTCGTAGACATTAAGCTCATTCAGGATGATGTTTACCATCGCTAGAGCAACGAGTCCATCTGTCCCGGGCAAAATGGGTATCCACTCCGTGGCTTTGCCCCCGCCGAAATTGCAGATGGGGTCGAAGACAACGTTTTTCATGCCCCTGGAACGGGCATCGGCGGCGAGTCTCATATTGAAGCCCATGGAGTGTCCCGAACCGGTCCCCTTGTTGGAACCCATTTGAATAGCGTAGTTGCAGTATTTAAAGTCCGGCACGATGGACCACGAGGCATGATAAAGTCCGGCGCCCATATGGGAGCCGCTGCCGCAGTGAAGGCCGGCGCCGCCGACGTACCAGTTCTTCGTGCCGAAAACAGCCCCGAAGACACCGAAGCCCAGGGGCAGGTCGGGTCCGCTGCCCGGTCCGGGCGTGCCGCCATGGAGGAGCTTGTGAGGATTCTCGGCGCGGATTTTCTTTAGCCTCGCAGCTATTTCATCTAATGCTTCGTCCCAGGAAATCCGTTTCCACTTGGGGTCTTCAAAAAGACCTTTCTTGGGGTTGGTCCTTCTCAAGGGGTAATTGTAGCGGTTGGGGTCGTAGAGGGCTTGTATCATGGCCTCGCCTTTGGCGCATATACCGCCCCTGGGACCGAAGTCGCTATCAGGGTCACCTAAGATTTTCACGATGACGCCGTTAACGCGGTGGGCGCGTATAGCACATTGACCATAGCACCCGCCGCAAGTGGTATTAACCCAGGTGTCATCCCAGATTTCGGGGTTGCCCTTTACGGATAGTCCCGTTACAGGTTTGTTTTTTAACGGTTTTTCTTTTGCTTTTGTGACCATCTGTATAAATCCACCTCCTTAACAATCTTTATACGTTTTCTTTTATTCCTGTATCGCAAAGTTTCTTTAACAGGGCATAACGCTCATCGACCTGTTTTTGCAGTTCTGCCAGACCGTCCTCTTTAAGATGGGAAAATTTGCCAATCATTTTAGTCAATTCCTGTACAGGTTTAGGGTTGGCGACCTCGTGTGTAAATCGAACTTTGCCATTCTCCGCCTCCCAGAGCGGGAAATAGTTGGTCCTGACAGCGGTACGGCATACTTCTATCACCAGACTGGAATCTATTCGCCAGCCAACCGGGCAAGGAGCGAACACATGAAGATAAACAAGCCCATCGTTTTTCTTCTCTTTCGCCTTGACCAGCTTCTTGGCTAGGTCCTCAAGGTGGCTTAATGTAGCTGTGGCTACATATGCCGGTTGATGCATTAACATGACTAGCGGCATATATTTGGAATGAGTCGGTTTACCACGAAAAACTTTACCTACGGGCGTTGTGGTTGTAGAAGCGCCCTTTGGAGTGGCGCTGCTTCTTTGGACTCCGGTGTTCATGTACCCTTCATTATCGTAGCAGATGTAGATGAAATTTTCGTTTCTTTCGGCAGCTCCGCTCAATGGCTGAAAACCAACATCGGCAGCGGCACCATCACCAGTAAAGCAAATAACAGTAATATCCTTGCCAATTTTACGATAATACCTGACAATGCCGGTGGCACTGGAGGGGACTCCAGTCATTAAACAGCCCAAGGAAGCAATCCGATGCCACGCTCCGATATTCTGTCCGAAGAAAACCGGGGCTGAACAGCAGGGGCAGCCAACGATCACAATCTCTTTGCCTAGAACTTTCGGTACAAACCTAGCTAGAAGTTCCAGAGAGCAACCAGGGCACCAAGCAACGCCACCGGCGAACTGATCCTCTTCACGGAAATAATCAAAAACCCTGTTTCTTTTTTTAGTTCCTTCTATCATTCCTTCACTCCTCCATCGGTATCCAAGTAACATCCTGGTAGGGCTTGCCATGTGCAGCGGCGTTTATTTCATTTACAGCCCTCTCAATATGTGGTACGGTAATATCCATATTAGCCAGCCCGTCAATATAATCAAGCATGGGAATAATGCCGATTTCCGGTGTTAGTGCCCTTAGTTCCATATACATAGGACCGCAGTCCCAGCCGAAACTAACACTCCTGTCAATAATCCCAATGGCTTTTTTACCTTTGAGTACCTTCGCCAATCTCGCACGAGGAAATGGGCGGAACATTCTTAACTTTACCAGTCCAACTTTTAATCCCTCTGCCCTTTTAGCATCAATCACTACCCGCGCTGTTCCGGTAACACTTCCGGAGGTTACCAGTACAATATCTGCATCTTCGGTACGGTATTCCTCTATCTGGCCTCCATAGCTTCGCCCGAAACCCTTTTTGAATTCATTGTCTATCTCGTCCAGTTTTTGAGGTACTCTAGCCATGGCTTTTGCGTGTTTATAACGAAGCTCCATGAAACCTTCTAATATGCCATGCGGGGCGCATCCCATGGGTTGCCCCGGTATTATTCTGGGACGTTCCGGCTGCTTTTTTAAAGGTGCCAGAAAATTATCTACATCCTCGATAGCTGGTATCTCCACAGCCTCCGCATTGAAGGAAAGATAATAGCCATCGTAGCAGACCATAACCGGCAGTTGAATGTTATAATCTTCCGCCAGCCGAAAAGCCATTATCACCGAGTCAAGAATTTCCTGGCAGTTCTCTACCGAGATTTGAACCCAGCCGGCTTCCCGTACGGTCCAGATATCCTGTTGACCGCAGGAAACCGAAAAAATACTGGTTAATTCCCGGTTGACATTGACCATCACGACCGGAGCACGGTAGCCTGCCGCCACCAGCAACGCATCAAACATAAAAGCTAATCCCGCCGAAGAAGTGGCGGTGAAAGCTCGAGCACCAGCCATACTGGCACCGACAATGGTGTTCATTGTCGTATTTTCTCCCTCCGCTTCCACCATCTCGGCGTCCAGTATTCCATCAGCATGGAACGAGGATAACTGCTCAACCAACTCACTCATTGGAGTTATAGGATACGAAGCCACTACATCCGGACGTGAAAGCATAACGCCATAGGCGGCGGCGGAATTGCCGGTAATAACCCTTACCTGACCTTTCCTTGTACTAATCATGTCTGAATTCTCCTTCCGCGACCATTGTAATGGCTTTCTTCGGGCATTCCGTGGCGCAAATTCCACAGCCTTTACAATAAGCCAGATTTACTTCATAATAGTCGCCCATATCTTTCATACACTGCGGTGGGCAGTATAAAGCGCAGAGACCGCAGTAGGTGCACTTCCCCTTATCCAGCACCGGTCGGTTGATACGCCAGCTACCGGTATCCAGGCAAAGGAGTGATTCATCGGCATTCGACCAGGCTCCCTCGGTTTTAAATATCATTTTATGCTTGATTACCATTTAACAACCTCCACTTCTTTGTAGCCTCTCTCGACGCTTTTCAGGTTTCTCTGTAAAATATCGCCGCTAAGATAGTCCGGCAGGATTTTCAAAATCGATTCCAGTTTCAGCCAGCCGGATGCGGCGGCGAAAGCACCAAGGAGACATGTGTTGGGAATATCCCGCCCGATTTCCTGTACGGCTATGCCTGTTGCATTGACCACCCCCCCTATTTTGAGGTTTTCATTCGGCTGTTTGGGTAGTTTTTTTGAGCTATTCAGAATAAAAATACTTTCCGGTTTCAGTCCGGTGAACAGGGTGGGTAAAGTGAGGAGGCCGGGGTCGATTACTATGAGGCCGTCAGGATTATAAATTTGCGTTTTTTCCCGTATTGGTTTGTCATCGACCCGGGTAAAAGCGACGACCGGCGCGCCGCGCCTTTCAAAGCCGTACATCGGGAAGCTGGCTACTGACTTGCCCTCCGCCAGGAAGGCGCTCGCCAGCATTCTCGCCGCCAGCACGGCTCCCTGACCGCCCCTGCCATGTATCCTTATCTCTTTCACCGATGCGCTATCCTTTCTTCAATCGTATTCAGCGCAAATTCCTTCAGGTTCCGCTGTGAAACCTATGTAATAATATTATCAGGATATTCTCTTTCCGTTCCCGGTAGTTTTAACGATTCTCGGCAGCAAATTTTCCCGGAGATTCCGCATTATTTCTACCAAGTCTTCAACCCTTTCTTTATTCAGACAGGATAATGCTTCCCGACTCAACTCCTGGGCGATGGGACTTAAGCGGTTGGCTTCCTTCCACCCTTTATCGGTGATGACCACCT
>DAOUCO010000077.1:0-2253 GCA_034432135.1 Dehalococcoidales bacterium
CGAAGACGTAGCCATGTGCCTATCTACCACGATGCCGCGGTTTGTCTTAATATCAATTCCGGCAATCAAATCCAGCCGCGGCCGCACGCCGATGGCAGCAATGACCAGGTCGCACGGAAGAGAGCGTCCATCATCTAAAGTTACACCGCTGACCAAATCGGCTGCATGGCTGGTGGTCCTTGCCACCGTATGCCCGGTAATAACATTTACCCTGTCTTTAAATAGTGCTTCTGCCTCGAGGGCAGCAGTATCCTTATCGAGGATAGTGTTTAAAACCCAATCTTTCATTTCAACGATAGTCACTTCTACGCTGCGTTTTACCAGCGCCTCCGTAACGCTTATACCGATTAAGCCACCGCCGATAACGACAGCCTTGATGCTCCCCCGGCGCTCGTTAAGAAAGTCGTCGATGGCTTTAGCATCATCGAGCTTATTAAAGGTGAAGACTCCGTTCAATTTCATACCTTCTATATCGGGCATAATTGGAACGCCGCCGGTAGCCAGCAGTAATGTCTGCCACCTGATTTCCTGGCCGCTTTCCAGTTTTACCGTATGTTTTTCCGGACGAATGGCTACCGCTTTCGCCTTTAGAAGCTGGATGGCATTTTTCTGATACAACTCGGGGTGCCGGTACAGCATTTGTTCCAGCGGATACGTGTGCGCCAGATACTCGGAGATAAGCGGGCGGGAATAAGCGCAGTAGGGCTCATCGGATAGGATAGTAATCGTTCCCGATTTATCTACCTCGCGAATAGCTTCGGCTGCGCTAATGCCGCCCGCCGAGTTCCCGATAATTAGGTATTTAATTTTGGTTCCGGTTGACATTCTATATCACCACGCTGACTGGAGGTTCTTCTTCTACGCAGTACAGCGCCTCGTTAGGGCAGCCGGCGACGCAGGCGGGTATTTTTTCATCCTGGCAAAGGTCACATTTCACCATTTTTTTCTTTTCTTTATCCAGCTTCGGCACTCCTAGAGGGCAGACCAGAGAACAGGTGCCGCAGCCGATGCACCGCTCTTCATCTACAGTTACCAGTAAAGTAGCCGGGTCCCGTGATAACGCCCCGGTAAGGCACGCCCGGAGACACGGCGCATCGGCGCAATGTTCACAACGTACGGAGAGAGAAACAGCACCGTTTTCATCCACGCGGACCCTCGATAAAGCCCGCGGCGATTCTTTTTTATAAGCCTTAACCAAGTCTTTCGTCCGGGCATGCTTCAGCAGGCAGTACACCTCGCAGAGGTGACAGCCCATGCATACCTGCTCATTAAGGTAAACCTTTTTCATCTCCGTAGTCTTTTGCCTTTATTTTATTCACTTTGTGACTATTCGTATGTCCTGTATCGGCGAGATATTCCGGTAATATCGACTAACACGCCAATAGCTTCACGTCCGTTATGACGCCCTTCCAGAATATCGATTGCCTCTTCTCGATAAGCATTCATCAGGTAAGGAATACCGGTGACCTTGGCACATTCTTCGGATAGGGACATAAGGTCCTTACGGCTGATGGCTGGCACATTAAAGCACCTGGCACCTGCCATTAACTGCTGGAGTCCCACCCTTATCTTTTCAGCGTAGCTGTAAACGCCCAGCGCGCCGAGCGGGAGGGTTTTCATCTCATCCGGGCCGACCATGTCCTTGACCTCTTCATAGCAGATAAATATTTCTTCCGGCTTTGTGCCAAACTGGCTGACGGTATTGGGCAGCTTACCTTCTTTAATCCACTGGGCGATGTTTTTACCGACCATGCCCGGAATCATCAAAGCCCGTCCCATACAGACCGCTTTAGTAAATGGTGCACCTAAAGCCAGAGCCTTAAAAACACCATCCTCGCTACTAAAACCTCCGCCAAAGGCTATATCCGGCACCCGCTCGCCGCGGTTAGCCAGCCGCTGGCAGAATTCATAAGCCGCAGCATGCAGATAGAGGCTGGGCATACCCCATTCTTCCATCATGCGCCAGGGACTCATGCCGGTACCGCCACCGGCGCCGTCGATGGTCAAAAGGTCAATTTGAGACCGGGAGCCCCATTTAATCGCCATCGCCAGTTCGCGTAGACCATAGGCGCCCGTCTTCAGCGTAATACGTTTGAAGCCCAGATTCCTTAATCTTTCAATCTCGGCATAGAATCCTTCTTCACTAATAAAGCCAAGGCGGCTATGGCGCTCGAACTCTTTCAGAGAGCCGTCTTCATAGGCTGCCCGGCTTAGTGGATGGGAGGGGTCGGGGGTAACGATATAGCCGCGCTT
>DAOUCO010000078.1:0-12846 GCA_034432135.1 Dehalococcoidales bacterium
AGTCGGCACCTGACCCTCGACCACGTCATACCCCGCTATAGAGGCGGCGAGCATACCTGGGAAAACGTCGTCAGCGCCTGCGTGGACTGCAATCGGAAGAAAGCCGGGCGGACGCCCCACGAGGCACATATGAAGTTGATACGGTCGCCGGGTCCGCCGACAGGCAGTCCGATATTCACCGTCCCCTATCACTACTTAAGCCAGCGGGACGAGTGGCGTAAGTATTTATATCAGTAGTCCGTCATTGCGAGTCCTTCCGCAGAAGGACGTGGCAATCCCTTGGACTGAATTAAGCAAATGATAGGGATTCTCACGGTCGCTTCGCTTCCTCAGAATGACAATCAAGTCAATGACACTTAGTACGAAACTTCTGCTAAAGGCAGTTCAACCGTCGCCTCCGAATCAAGCTCCACCATTACTGTCTCTTTAAGCGGATTGTTGCTAACGACCGTCGCCTCCCCCAGCCTCGTAGAGACCCGCTGACCCACCTTGGGCATCTTTTCCTTCATTTCTTTATACTGCTCGCCTTCGTAAGCGAGACAGCACATCAAGCGACCGCACGCTCCGGATATTTTCATCGGGTTTAATGGCAGGTCCTGCTCTTTTGCCATTTTGATGGAAACCGGCGAGAACTCCGTCAGAAAGCTACCGCAGCATAGTTCCCGACCGCACCGGCCGTAGCTACCTATAAGCTTGGCTTCGTCACGGCTGCCAACCTGCCGCAGCTCGACTCTTATCTTGAACCTGGCGGATAACCGCCGCACCAGTTCTCTGAAGTCCACCCGCTCCTCGGCGCTAAAGAGGAAGGTCAGGCGGCTGCTATCCAGGCTATACTCCGCCGAAAGCAGCTTCATCGGCAGATTAAGTTCGGCAATCATCTTGCCGCATTCGATTAACGCTTCCTCCGCCTTGGTGTTAAGTTCCTCTTCCTTGGCGATGTCCTCCGGCTCGGCTTTACGCACCACCGGCGAAAGCGATTCCCCCGTCTCGTTGACCTGTATCTGACCCGGCGCGATAACGACCTGCCCCAGTTCCATGCCGCGGCTGGTCTTAACCACGGCGTAGTCGCCGGCCTGCAGTGGGATTTCTCCGGCGTCGAAGTAATAAATTTTTCCCGCTTTTTTAAAGCGTATTCCTGCGATATTTGCCATATCTTCTACTTAGATTATACCAGAGTTTTTGCTTCTTCTGGGGGTATATCGAGCATCAGCACCTCCAGGGCAAGCCGCTGGTTCACATTCTGCTTGAGATGCGCTGTCGCCGCTTCTATGCTCTGGATGAAATTTCTTATTTGTGTAAGACTATATTTGCCGGCTATTTTAATAAATTCGTCTTTCCTGTCTATATTTGTCATCATCTCTTCGCGGCCAAGCCTGATAAGCATAAGGTCGCGCCAGAAATCACGCCACCTATCTAAAGTATCATAGACCGCCTGGCGGTTCTGGCTGAAGCCCGCGGCAAGTCTGGCGGCGTAAGCGAAGCGCTCCTCATAGCCACCCTTGATGATTCCGATTATTTCCTTAAGTTCGTTTTCTCGTTGTTCTATTACTTTACCGTCACTTGCCGCGGCAATCGCCCATCCCGGGCAGCCGTGAGATAGTGCCGCCAGCAGCCTGGCACGCTCCGGTTCAATGTTCAGTTTTTCTATCAGCGCTGGCGTTTCCACCGCTATCGACAGCGGCGGTAGCTCGATGCGCTGGCAGCGCGAGATAACGGTCTTCAGCAGCCTGTTTTCATCGGTGGCGAGCAAAATAAAGGTTACCCCGGCTTCCGGCTCCTCAAGAGTCTTCAGCAGGCGGTTGGCGGCTTCAATAGACAGCAATTCCGCCCCATCGATGATAAAGACTTTATTTTTTCCTTCGAATGGCGGCAGGCTGGCGGCATGCAGCATGTCCTTGACCTGTTCCGTGTGAATCAGCTTAGCTTCGGTATTCTCTTCTTCATTCTGTGCCAGCCCGATGACCTGTACATCGCTGTGGCTGCCTGCCGCTATTTTCCGGCACGAACTGCACTCAAGGCAAGGCTTGTCATCTGCTTCGCAGTTGAGCGCCTGCGCCAGATTCAGTGCCAGCGTCATTTTGCCGACATGCGGCGGCCCGATGAAAAGGTAGGCATGCGATAGCGAGCCTGTTTCCAGACTGTGCTTAAGTAAAGAGATTGCCCGCGCCTGCCCTAATACCTGCCACATCGGTGATTAATAACTAAAATGCAAGATACAAATTCCAAAAGGTTTGGTTATTATATCTTGTTTATTGTTGTTTATTCCTCCTCGTCTCTTCTCATAAGGTCTTCCAGCGTTTCCCGTCTGCGGACAAGGCGCGCTTTACCATCCCTGACAAAGACGATTGCCGGGCGGAACATGGCGTTATAGTTGCTGGACATAGGAACTGCATAGGCGCCGCTGCCCGCCATCGCCAGTATATCCCCCGCTTTAAGCTGGGGCAGCTTGATTTCTTTAATCAGTATATCGCCAGATTCACAGTACTTGCCGGATATCGTGACCGTATCGGTATCTTTTTCTATGGGGCGGTTGGCTATCAGCGCTTCTTGCACGGCGCCGTACATCGGCTGGCGTATATTATCCCCCATCCCGCCGTCCACCGAAACATAGGTCCTGATACCCGGGATATTCTTGATTACCCCCACCGTATAGAGCGCCACGCCTGCCTGGGCGACTATCCTTCTTCCCGGCTCAATCATCAGTCTGGGAATTTCAAGCTTTAACTCGCGGCAGCGTACGGTGAGTTTTTTGATGATTTCCTCGGCGAAAGCCGAAACAGGGGGCGGCATGGCACCGACCACATACTGCGCACCGAAGCCCCCGCCGATGCTCAAGAACCTCATCTGGAAGCTATATTTTTGTTTGATATCCGCGGCATATGCTAGAACCTCGTCTAATGACTTTAAATATGGCTCGAACTCAAACAGTCCGGAACCGATATGGAAGTGCAGCCCGTCCACGTTGAGATTTTTTGCCGCTAGAGCCGTCCTTACCGCTTCATCCCAGTCGGCCTTAGGCAAGCCGAACTTGGAGTCGGCAATGCCGGTGGTATTGTATTTATGGGTATGCGGGTCGACGCCTGGATTAAGACGCAGGAGAATATTAATCTTCTTCCTGCCGGCGATGCCAATCAACATGTTAAGCTCCGGCAGGTTATCCACTACAATGTGCCCAATGCCTTCTTTAACCGCCAGTTTCAACTCATCGGCGGTTTTGTTATTGCCAGGGAAATGTATCCTCTTTGCTGGGAAGCCTGCCGCCCGCGCGAAAGCTAGTTCCCCGCCCGATACCACGTCCAGATCCAGACCTTCTTCCAGCACGAGTTTAATCATGGCTTTCGTCGTAAAAGCTTTTAGCGAATAGCCGACGATAGTATCGGGATAGCGCTTGCCGAACTCCGTCTTGAATTCGCGGCAGCGATTACGTATATCTGTCTCATCAAAAACATATAACGGTGTGCCATATTTTTTTACCAGACTAATCGTATCGCAACCGCCAATGGAAAGGTTGCCTTTTTTATTTATCTCCGACGTCTGCGGAAATACCGCCATTCTCGGAATATCGTTCTTGTTAACCATATTTACCTCACACCTTAATGTTAGCAGTGACCTTTCGTGAAGTCAATGTGATTACCGAGCCATTTTTCTTTACACAGGGGTATGATTTCATTACAATAATATTATTGATTAAACATCAGGGATATCTATGACGATTAAAGCCCTATTTTTCGACCTTTATCAAACGCTGGTGCGCTACCAGCCTTCACAGGAGGAGCTTGAGGCAAAAGCCCTGAAAAACTTTGGCATCGATGTACTACCCGAAGCCCTGCACCTGCCGATACTCACCGCCAATGAGTACATTTATCAGCAGATAGCGAAGCGCCCCTTGAGTCAGCGCTCCCGGGAAGAAGCGATGGCGCTTTACATGGAATACCAGCGCATCGTCCTCAAGGAGGCGGGCATCACCGCGGAGGACAAGGTCATCATGGGTCTGCTGGGCATGATGCAGCAGGCGAAAATGGACCTGGTGCTCTTCGACGATGTCCCGGCGGCGCTTGACGACCTGAAAAAGCGCGGGCTGAAACTGGGATTGATTTCCAATATCGAGAAGGACATGACCGCCACGCTGAATAAACTATCGCTTTCTTCCAGGCTGGATATCATCGTCACCTCGCAGGATGCTGGTTATACCAAGCCGCAGAAAGAAATATTCCAGTATGCTTTAAAGAAAGCGGGTGTCCAGCCTGCCGATGCAGTCTATATCGGCGACCAGTACCAGGTAGATATTATCGGCGCCAACCAGGCTGGCATGAGGGGCATCCTCCTTGACCGTGATGGCTATTATAAGGAAAGATTGGACTGCGTAAAAGTAAAAAGTCTTGGTGAATTGAAAACAGTTCTTAAATAAGCCGCATTAAATACCTAAGGTGTGTTCATTGGGCATTCACTGCACTTCCCTTGAGAACATAGTGTTTTATAGATATGTATCAGCCCCTGCTGCCGCCGGGCATCAGCTATAAAAGTTTTGCTTATGCCCAGCTGTTTTCTCATGTGTTTGACCAGTGTATTTTCTTCCAGCGCTCGGGAATGATGATAAACCTCTAACGCCTTTTCACTCTGTATGGACGGTCCCCTGGCATAAGCGAAGGGTAAAAGTACGTTAATGACAATATCCGCCGCCCGTCCGCGACCCAGTAAGGCTGGAGCGGAGCCTGTTGCCGGCACTCGGAAATCGAGAAAATGACTCCAGTAATCATCCGGAGCTACCACCAGCGCCTCCTCTAAAAAATAACTCACGTTATCTTTGCCGGCCTCCTGCAGTTTTTCCTCCAGTCCATCAAGCAGCCCCTTTTGGCGATAGCGGAGCAAAAGATAACTCATAGCTGCCAGGCGGCGTACTGGGTAATTGCCCGGTCTGACCTTGAAAAAACGCCAGTCCGCCGCGGACAGGCGCACCTGCTCGCCGCTTTCGGCCCAGACATTAATTAGTTTTGCTTCCCAGTCTTCAGTGTGACTGCTGACGGAATAGATATCATGGCGTGATGAGGGTAAGAGTCCCGCCGTCCCAATTAAAAGCGCCTGGCATCGGGCCAGATATTCATTATCGGGCATTTTATTTGAGCCTGTTTCAAGTTTTTTTAGAGGCATGCAACCGGCGAGTTTTTCCATCGGCTGTTTATTCTTGGTGTAGCCCAGCGCCGATATGATTCCCCAGTAAAGTGCTTCTCCTGCGCCTACCTGCGTGATTGATTCTTTAAAATACATCGCCCGCGTCAGAAATCTTTGCTCTCCGGCTTGCTCCAGTATTTTAAAGAAAAAAATCATATTACCATAGTAAAAAGTCTTGCGGCAGGGCATAACTGGTGAAGGGGTAGGGCAATTATTGACTTTAATGAAATTCTGCAACGCCAGTGTCGGCACTCTGCCCCCATTCTCCAAGACAATTGCCTTTTCGCTATCATTCTGGTAGACGACGTGGAGAATTACCCGATTATAAGCTGGGTCCTGATGATGTCCGTGCGACCACCAGTGGCTGGCTTTAACATGGATTTCGATGTCACCCTTGAGCTGTCTTGGCCCGGCGGTAATTACAGCGTCTTTAAGATCGGCGCCGCGGTCATCGTTGCGCCTGCCCGGGTAGATAATACCGACCGACTCATTTTCTTCGGTTAAAAGGTCTTTACGACCCTGCAGGTAGCATTGCCAGATTTCCAGCACTTCTTTTTCAGTGATAGTGTCAGGCACAAATAATGCTCCCAGCCGGCTTAAGTATCTTCTAGGGTTTTACGTTGATATGGTATGCCCCGCTTGCTGGCTTTTTGTTATCCGGTCAGCATAATCATACACGGTAACGTGTAATATGTCAAGTTTTTTTGCGGACCGGCGAGGCGTCGTATTTAAATTTAGCCTGTTCGGCGATGATGGAGAGCAGGGTGGCCGAGGCACCGCGCGGCTGGTACAGGCCCGTTTCCCATTCGCTGATGGTCTGCTGGCGGGTGCCCAGTTTCTCGGACATTTCCGACTGGGTCAGCCCGAGGTGCCGCCGCAAAGCCTGGATGCTCTCTCCGTCCCAGCGTCTTTTTATTTGTTGAGGCTTGTTTTTCACGCCCTGATTCTACACGATGCCGTGTAAAGAGTCAACTTACTAAATAGATGGTTCATTGCCCCGCCCCAAAATCTATCCCCTTATCCCCTTCCTTTACCAAAGGAAGGGGGGGAACAAAAAGAGGGGCTGTCGCCCCTCTTTAACACCCTGTTTTGGGGTATTGACGTCTCCCTTTGAAAAAGGGAGACAGGAGAGGAATTTTTCATCCCTCTGCATCCCTCTCAGATGCTCCGTTTAAAAAATTCGCTTTATAATAAAGATTTAGAAGAAAATGAGAGAAAATAAGAGAAAGAAAGAGATATTCGCCTGTAGTTTGCTTTAAATACTACTAACGTAATTTGCGATAGACTCGTATCTGCGGTATTATAATGATGTTAGCACTCTCACCTAGAGAGTGCTAAATAACGTAAAAACATTTCAATTTTTTAATTCTAGAGAGGAGGCAAAGTATGGCAGCTAAACTGCAACCCCTGGCAGACCGTGTCCTGGTAAAACCTATTGAGAAAGAAGAGAAAACCAAGTCCGGAATATATCTGCCGGATACCGCCAAGGAAAAACCCCAGGAAGGTGAGGTCGTAGCTGTTGGACCCGGTAAATTGGATGACAACGGCAAACGGGTTCCGATGGACCTCAAGGTTGGCGATAGGGTTATTTATGCTAAGTACGGGGGCACGGAAATTAAGGTCGATGATGAAGAGCTGATTATTCTCCGCGAGAGCGATATTCTGGCGAAAAAGTCCAAATAAATCAGGGAAGGTAAGGACTCGTCCTGAAGGGCGCGTCCTAAAGGAGGAAAAATTATGGCAAAACAGATTATTTTTGGTGAAGAAGTTAGGCACGCTCTGAAAAAGGGCATTGATGCCCTGGCCGATGCGGTCAAGGTTACCCTCGGTCCCAAGGGCCACTGCGTAGCGCTGGATAAGAAGTGGGGTTCCCCTTCGGTTATCGATGACGGCGTTACCATCGCCAAGGAAATTGAGCTCCCCGATCCTTTCGAGAATATGGGCGTGCAGCTGGTCAAGGAAGCCGCCAGCAAGACCAATGACGCTTGCGGCGACGGCACCACTACCTCGACGATTCTTGCCCATGCTATTATTTCCGGCGGTTTTAAGAACATCGCCGCCGGTGCTGAATCTCAAGCCCTTAAGAGGGGCATCCAGAAAGCGACAAAGGCTATCGTCGAGCAGTTGAAAAAAGACTCTAAGGAAATCAAGGATAAGGAACAGATTGCCCAGGTGGGCACCATCACGGCGAAGGACAAAGAAATCGGCGATTTACTCGCCGAGGTCATGGAAAAAGTCGGCAAGGACGGCGTGATTACCGTCGAAGAATCAAAGGGCACCAAGTATGAAATAGAGTATGTCGAAGGCATGCAGTTCGACCGCGGCTATGTCAGTGCTTATTTCGTGACCAACGCCGAGCGCATGGAAGCGGTCATCGAAGACCCCTATATCCTGATTACAGATAAGAAAATCTCCGCCGTCTCGGACATTTTACCTGCCTTGGAAAAAATACTTCAGGTGTCCAAGAACCTGCTTATCGTCGCCGAGGATATCGATGGCGAAGCACTGGCGACTTTGGTAGTTAACAAACTCCGTGGGACTATCAATGTCCTGGGCGTTAAAGCCCCCGGTTTCGGCGACCGACGTAAAGCCATGCTGGAAGACATGGCTATCCTCACCGGCGGCAAGGTCATCTCGGAAGAGGTCGGTCGTAAACTGGATTCCGTCACCGTGGAAGACCTGGGTCGGGCGCGCCGCGTTACGGCGGATAAGGATAATACCACCATCGTCGAAGGCAAAGGCTCAGAGGAAGCTATCAAAGCTAGAATTAAGCAGATTAAAGCCCAGATTGAAGAGACTACTTCGGACTTCGATAAAGAAAAACTCCAGGAAAGGCAGGCCAAGCTGGTCGGCGGTGTAGCCGTTATCAAAGTCGGCGCCTCCACGGAAGTCGAGCTCAAGGAAAAGAAGCACCGCGTTGAGGATGCTCTCTCGGCGACACGCGCGGCGGTTGAAGAAGGCATTCTGCCCGGCGGCGGCGTTGGCCTATTGAATGCTATTCATGTGCTGGATAAACTTGACGTTAGTGGCGACGAAGCTACCGGCGTCGATGTCGTCCGCAAAGCCGTCGTCGAGCCCCTACGTTGGATTGCCACCAATGCTGGCAGGGACGGCTCCGTGGTTATCGATACCGTGAAAAAGGGCAAGAAAGGCTTCGGCTACGATGCCGAGGCTGATGATTTCGGCGACATGGTGGCGAAAGGTATTATCGACCCCACCAAGGTCGTCCGCACCGGACTGGAAAATGCTGCCAGCATTGCCGTCATGGTGCTGGTGACCGAATCGCTGGTTGCTGATATCCCGGAAAAGAAAGAGACTCCGGCGGCACCCGGCGGTGGCATGGGTGGCGGCATGGGCGATTACGGAATGTAAAACTTTAACTAAAGGGTGTTCAAGAGGGGGCGAAAGCCCCCTCTTTTATTGAAAATTGCCTCTCTAAACAAAGAATCCCCAGTTTTAGATAAATATTCTCTTTAGAAAGGGCAGGGTGAGGCAAATGTACCCACAAACCATACCGACGAAAGTCGGTATCCAGTATTTCAGCAGAGTGCTATTTAATGGGTAAGTACAACTAATTCAAAATCTCTGGATTCTGTTTTGCAACGTAATGATTGATAATTAGTGTTTTTGATTTTTGAGATTTGATTATTGATTTTTGTTTGGTTATTGTCTCTCTAGGCTTCGCTCGGGACAAGTCTTGGTTATTGGTTATTTATCTAAATCTTAAGTAACTCTTCCCAGTTCCCTTCAGGGTCAATAGGGCCGACCGCCGCTAGATGCAGACCTTCCCCCTGCAACAACTCCACGGCAATTTTTTGCAGTTCCTCGTCGGTAATGGCATCCACGATGTCAATCACTTCATCGACTGTCAGTATTTTCCCCGTCAGGATTTCCTGGGCACCTGTCCAGCCAGCCACGCTGCGGCTATCTTCCATACGCAGTAGAATACGCCCTTTGAAGAGTTCCTTGGCTTTCTTTATTTCTGCCTCCGGTATTTTCTCTTTAAGGCGGGCAAGCTCGGCTAAAATGGCATTGATAGCTACCGCCACATTTTTGTTGTCCACTCCAGCGGTTATAGCGATGGCGCCGGTATCCAGAAAATGCTCGGCATAACTCTGGATGCTGTATGCCAGACCCAGCTTATCGCGGATTTCTATAAAGAGACGGCTGCTCATGCCCTCGCCGAGGATGATATTAAGCAGGTCCAGTTTAAAACGCTCCGGGTGTACAATCGATAGTCCCGGTAAAGCCAGGCAAAGATGCGTCTGCTCGGTATCGCGTTTTTCTATCAACACTCTCCTTCCGTGCTGACTCTGATAGGGTGTATATTGAGCCGGGCGCAGGCTTTTCTTCCATCCCGCCGTTGCTTTATTTACTGCGTCGATGGTCTCCTGTTGCTTTATTGCTCCGGCTATCGCCAGTACGGTATTCTGCGGCTGGTATTGACCCGCCAGGTAATCCAGCATCATCTCCCTGGTCATCGCCGTTACCGTCTCTTTACTACCGGCGATGTCCCTGCCCAGCGGGTGCCCGGGCCACATTATCTCGTCGATAAGCATGGAGACCCGCGACGCCGGTGAGTCCAGCGACATATTGATTTCTTCGATGATGACTTGCCTTTCCTTTTCTATCTCCGCCGGGTCGAACTTAGAGTTGAGTAATATATCCGTCAACACGTCCAGGGCGCTCAAAAAATGCGGCTCCGCCACCTTGCACCAGTAAACGGTCAGTTCTTTATCTGTCCCCGCGTTAAGCATGCCCCCCACCCCCTCGATGACCGAGGAAATATCTACCGAGGTGGGGTATTTTTCTGTGCCTTTAAAGCAGACATGCTCGATGAAGTGTGAAATGCCGCCCTGCTGTTCATTTTCGTACCTGGAGCCGGTGCCGATGAAAAAGTTGATGGCTACCGAGCGTGTATGCGACATACAAGAGGTAATCACTCGCAGGCCGTTGTCCAGTATTACCTTCTCGTACACTTAAATACTCCTTTTAGTCCAGCTTCCGCAACTTCGGTGACAGCGCCATCAAGCCTATCGTAATAATGAGTAATAATATCGCCAGGCTGCCTACCGACCATGGCGCTCCTATTCCTTCCGCCAGTATGCCGGCGAAAAATGCCCCGAGGCTGCTAAGACCGAACCCCAGCATAAAGAAACTCATGACCCGTCCGCGGTAGGCGGCATCGGTATAGTACTGAATGAGCGAGTTACCAAGCGCCATCTGCATCGTGCTGCCCATGCCGACGAAGACGATTAAAACCAGCGATAGATACCACATGCTGGAAAAAGAGAAGCCGATTAACGCCGCGCTCATCACCAGGCCAGCAACCAGCAGTATCATCCCCCTCTTGCGGTTCATCAGCGATGTAAGGATGAGGGAACCGATGATGGCGCCGACACCGGAGATAGCTATCATAAAACCCAGGTCGGTAGCGCTGACTTTAAGGATTGTATCGGTGAATACAGGTAAAAGTTGCGAGTAGGGCGCACCGAGGATCGTGGCGCACACGGTAAATATCAGTACAAGAAGGATTGTCTTTTCGCCACGTATGTAGCGCCAGCCTTCCAGCACTTCCTGCAGAGAGTTGCCAGCCTCGACGGTCTGGCGGCGGGTAGGAGGCACAAACAGGATAAAAACCCAGGACATCACTATCATGGCGGTCATAATAGCGTAAACCGCCCAGAAGCCTATAAAATCGACGAGGAAACCAGCCAGGGCTGGAGATAATATCCGGAAGATATTCATCCCAAGATTGTTGAGCGATATGGCATTCATCAAGTGCTCGGGTTCGACAATCTCGGAGATTATGGCCGCGCGGGCCGGCAGGATAAAGCCCATCGCTCCACCCTGCAAAGCCCCGCTCACTACCAGCACCCACCACGACTCCGGATGCTCCGGACTCAAATGGCCGAAGGCAATCACCAGCGTTGTCGCCAGCGAAACGATAATAGAAGCCACCTGTCCTATCTGGATGATGGTCTTTTTCTGTATGCGGTCAGCCATGACACCACCGGGCAAGGTTAGCGCTATCATAGGAATAGCGTTAGCGAGCGCCAGCACGCCGAGGATAGCTGGCGAATCGCTGATACGGAAGACCAGCAGGTTGCGCGCCAGCATCTGCATGTTCATGGAAGACCAGTGGCCGACCATAGAAAAATAATAAAGGCGGTAGACGGGATTTTTAAAAGACACGAAATTTTTAGAAAAGCTGAAGGAAATTAAACTTCCGCTGTACTTCGGCCGGTCTATCTCTTCGTTTTTCTCCCGGGATAGGTCTGATTTATCATTCATATGGTCTCGAAAAGGACTCTTAGGCGTGAGGGAAATATCCTTATCCATTTTACATGAATACTGTTGGACTGTCACTGTGAAAGCAATAAGACGCTGTCCCGCCTTCGTTACGTTCAAATGCGTTTATCTCTTGTATCTGCTATACTCTAAGAAAAGTCAAGAGGTAATATATGGACTTCGAGCTTACGGAAGAACAAAAGCTATTGCAATCCACTCTGCGCGATTTTGCGCAAAAAGAGATAGCGCCCCAGGCCTCCCGCATTGATAAGGACGGGGAATTCCCCGCCGCAGAAGTGAAGAAAATGGCGGACATGGGGCTTTTCGGGCTGACGATACCGGAAAAGTACGGCGGTAGCGGTAAAGGACTGCTGGAACTGTGTCTTGCCGTGGAGGAATTATCCTGCGCCTCCGCCGCCGTCGATAATTATCTGCGCGTCAGCCTGTCGCTGGCACTCGACCCCATCATCCAGTTCGGCACGGAAGCCCAGAAACAAAAGTATCTCCCCCCTCATGCCAGCGGCGCACAGATGGCTTGCTTTGCCCTCACCGAAGCAAGCGCCGGCAGCGACCCCTCCGGCATGGAGACCACCGCCACACGAAAGCAAGGCGGTTATGTCCTTAACGGCACTAAGTGCTTCATCAGCATCGGCGAGCAGGCCGCCATTGCGGTGGTCTTCGCTAGCGTGGATAAATCGCTGAAAGGTCGGGGCATTGCAGCTTTTATCGTGGAAAAAGGCACCCCCGGCTTTAAAGTCGGCAGGCGAGAGGAAAAACTGGGACTGCACGGCTTTATCTCCACCGAGCTTATTTTTGAGGACTGTTTTGTCCCTGAGGAGAATCTGATAGGGCAGGAAGGGCAGGGACTTAAAATCGCTCTGGAGGCTCTGGACGCCAGCCGGGTGACCGTCGGAGCTGAAGCGGTGGGCATTTCCCGCGCCGCTTACGAGGTCGCTCTCGCCTACGCCAAAGAAAGAAAACAATTCGGTCGTCCGATTGCCGATTTCCAGGCGATTCAGTGGATGCTGGCGGATATGGCGACGCAGATTGACGCCGCCCGGCTTTTAACCTACCGTGCCGCCCGCCTCCACGATACAGGCAAACCTTTTGTTAAAGAGGCCGCCATGGCTAAACTCTTCGCCTCGGAGGTCTGCGGCTTTGTCACCTCTAAAGCAGTGCAGATTCACGGCGGCTACGGCTACACTAAAGACTTTCCTCTGGAGCGCTATTTCCGCGACGCTAAAATAACGGAAATTTACTAGGGAACTTCTGAAATCATGCGCATGACCATCGCGCGGAGCATTTTAAGAGAGGGTTGAGTTATTTTGAAGATACGGAAAGCGGAACTAAAAGACCTGCCTGCCATTACCGATATTTATAACGAAG
>DAOUCO010000079.1:0-32002 GCA_034432135.1 Dehalococcoidales bacterium
GTCGAAGGGTTGCTCCCCCAAAGCTAAATATGCTATACTTTATACGTGGATATCACCTGGTTAGGTCACTCCTGTTTCCGCATCCGCGGCAGTCAGGCAATCATCATTACCGACCCCTTTCCGCCCGGTCTCGGCTATACCCTCGGCAAGCAGACCGCCGATATCGTTACTGTCAGCCACCCTCATCCCTCCCATTCCTATGACCAGGGCATTAATACCCAGCACCGCCTCATCAAAGGACCCGGCGAATATGAAGTCAGCGGCGTCCTGATTCTTGGCATCACCACCTTCCACGACGCTGTAAAAGGCCAGTCGAAGGGCAAAAACACTGTCTATCTCATGGAAGTAGATGGAGTCAATATTTGTCACCTCGGCGATATCGGCCATATACTCTCTGATGAACAAATTGAAGAGTTGGGAAACGTCGATATTCTGATGGTGCCTGTCGGCGGCGTTTCCACAATTAACGCCTCTATGGCTGCCGAGACCGTCCGCAAAGTCGAACCCAAGGTCGTCATTCCCATGCATTACAAAGACGACAAAAGCAAACGCGACCTCGAGCCGGTGGGTAACTTCCTCAAAGAAATGGGACAGGCTTCCGTCGAACCTCGCCCCAAGTTCAACATATCCCGCAACAATCTCCCCCTGAGCCTGCAGGTCGTCGTCCTTACCGCTTAAAAAACCTTTTATCTGCCTATCATTCCTGATGTCATTATGAGAAGCTCTCTCCTTTCCTCCAGGGGAATCCCCGCAGAGAGGGGCGCCAGCCCCTCTCAAAAAAATCCCCCTCTCCAAACTGATTACCTTTTCCCCTTAACCATCCCGACGCAAGTCGGGAACCAGATGCCCCGTTTATAGAGGAGGCAAGGGGGTATGGCAAACACCAATTATCGTCAGATATTTAAATAATTGCGTATCCACGTTATGTGGCATTATACTTAATTAAACTATGTCTCCAGTAAAAAATCTGTTTTTACTCATATTGCTTTTCGTAGTTGTTGCCGTTTTAGCCGCGGGTTGCATAAATTCTGATACAACTCTGACATCAGAACAATCACCTTCACCGACTGTACCATCTTCCTCTACACCTGTAGCAGACCATTCCCAATTGTTGCCCCCCAGGCTGGCTAAGGATTTTTACCCCGCCGGACTTTCCAGAGAAAAATTAATCTCTACCGCTTCGAAAGCTGTTAGTAAGACGGGTACTCTGGATAGCGATGAGACTTGGGAAGGTGTCATCAAAATTACCGGCGATTTTCGTGTTCCCCCGGGGGTCACTCTCAACATCAAGCCGGGAACCTTAATTCTTATCTCGGCTTTGAGCGATGACCAGAAATCGGGTAGTACCAGCGAGCAAGACCGGTTCAATCCTAAAAAACCGGCCCGCGATGAAACTTATACGCAAAGCCGGGTCGAAATTACAATCGATGGCTCACTTACAGCCACAGGCACGAGGGAACAGCCTGTTATCATTACCTCGGATGCCGCATCCCCGCAGACCGATGATTGGCTCGGCATCCAGTTCAGTCTATGCTCTAAAGTAGCGCTTGAAAGAGTAATTATTGAATACGACCGTATCATCGGAATTTCCTCCAGCAATGTCACTATAAAACAGGCTATACTTCGCAATATGATGGAAGCCATAGTTATCATGGGGCAGGGCGAAGAGCTTCTCAATTTAAGCCCGACCATCACCCAATGCTATATCTACAATCTCGGTCAGAATGCCATCACTGTAAGGTCGGGTAAACCCGTCATCTCTCACAACATCATCCGTCCCCGGCAGGATGCCGATACTTTAAATTTACCGGGCTTTGAGTACGGAGCTATCGCCGTCGACCATCCTGCCAGTCCCCTTATTGAATATAATTTTATTGAAGGCGGCCCTCCTGTCCCCTACAACGAATATGATACGTGGGGAAACTACCACGAATATATCGCATCGGGAGGTCTCGGTTTTCATGGCAGTATCGCCCCCGCGACCATTGCCTACAATACTATTTATGGCGCAAGCCTGACCGGTCTGGAAATTTACCCTTCACCGATAACGATAGAGCACAACAATTTCGTCGATAACAATTTTAACCTTCAGGTATTTGAATCACTATATGAGCCGTCGGATATATGGCAAAAACAACTTTTTAACGAAGGCGTCATCAAAATATTACGTGCGCAGGTAATTCAAGCAACCAATAATTACTGGGGAAGTAATCTTAAAAACGTAATTGCGGCGTCGATAAAAGATAACGGATTGGTAGAAATTGAATTTGAGCCGTATGAAACTGATTTTATCACGGAAGCTTTACCTGCCTGGCGTGAATTTCTCTGGTGATGCTCTCTCGATTAACGGTAGTCTGCCTTTTTATCCCTTCTCCAGAAACTCCACCAGTATCTTGTTGAATGCATCGCTATCCTTCTGGTGCGGAGCGTGACCGTAGCCTTCCATCATCGCTATCTTGGCATTCGGCATCAGTCCCTTCGCCTTGTGCGCTAATGACGACGGTAAATAGGGGTCATATTTTTTCCAGACCAGCAGTGTCGGTATCTTCAACTGGCGCAGGTCTTCATCATATGAACGGTGGAAATTCTCCCCCGGTTTCATTATAAAATTCGGGTACGGCTGTGGACGCCTTAATGCCTTCCTCATTCCCCAGAAAAATAACTGCAGGATATTACCGAACGTGCTCATCTTGCCCAGTCCCGTCGTGTCTATAAGCACGAGCTTGCTGACCTTTTCCGGGTGTTTGATTGCCACGTCCAGGCAAAATCTTCCTCCCAGCGAGTGTCCCACCAGCGCCGGCCTGTCCAGCTTTAGCTTTTCAATGAACCCCGCCAGAAAATCCCCGAACTCATGCAGGTAATAGCCGCTTTCCCGCTTTTCACTCTGCCCGTACCCTATCATATCAGGAGCGTAAAAGCTGAAGCGGTCGCCCAGCGAGTTCATAACATCTATCCAGTCCCGCGCATCGCTCGCTCCCCCGTGTACCAGTATCACCGCCGGTCCTCTGCCCGCTTTAAAGTAGTGCGTGCGGTAACCGTTGACCTCGATTTTTTGGCTCTCGATATGGTTTCTATCCAAGTTATGCCGTCTCTGTCCTTATAAAATCGATAAATACTTCCAGCAGGCGGGATACCACCCTCTCTTGACGGTAGACGCAGTAGAAATCGCGGGTCAGTTGCAGTCCTCTTATTTTGACCTGCTTTACCGCGCTGCCTTTTACCGCCAAATTAGATACGAAAGCTATGCCTGCTCCGGCCGCCACTGCTCCTACCACTGCTTGTGTGCTGCCCATCACCAACTGCGGCGTCCATTTCTTTATATCCACCCCTCCCCTCGCCAGTAGTTTTTCCAGACTTTGCTGTGTGCCTGATGTCCCCTCCCGGAATATCAGCGGCTCCCCCTCAAGTTCCTCCGCTAACACCTCCCCCTTATGGGCGAATGGGTGCCCCGGAAAGACTATCAGTACGATTTCGTCGCCGGCTATCTTGAAAGATGCCAGGTCCTTGCCCTCCGGCGCAATGCCGCAAAACCCAACTTCATATCTATTTTCACGTATCCTGTTGATAACCGACGCAGAATCAGAGATATCCACCTGTATTTTTACCGCCGGGTGCCGCTGCTTGAACCTCGCCATCAGCTTCGGCAGCAGGTACTCGCCGGGTATCGTGCTTGCCGCTATAAGCAAATCGCCGGCAATGTCCTCCCGCATCTGTTCGAGCTCTTGCCGCAGCCTTTCCCGCTCCCCCTCCACCGCCTCCGCAAATTGGAGCAGCCGTCTCCCGGCTTTTGTCGGTATAATCGCCTTCTGGCTGCGGTCTATCAGCCGTATCCCCAGCTCCTGCTCGAGCTTCTGTATCTGAAAACTCACCGCCGGCTGGCTGATGCCCAGCTCCCTGGCAACCTCGGAGAAGCTCCCCAATTTGATTATCTCTTGAAAGGTCTTTAAATGTTCTATATTCATTTTCGTTGTCATTGCGAGCCCCGTTATTATCGGGGCATGGCAATCTCAATCTCTGCCTATTACTACTTTAATCTATTATAAACTAATCTTATCTTGCACTAAGAAAATTCTTATGCTATAATCTCCCGAGGTAATTTTAACGTATCGATAATAAATCATCAAGGAGGGATACAACTTTGAAAAAGCGCGTCTTTATCATCGGTGCCGGTCTTATCTTCGGCGTCCTCGGTGCTTTGATGGTCAACTGGGGCAACCCGCCCAATATGGGCATCTGCGTCGCCTGTTTTTTACGGGATATCGCCGGTGGATTGGGTTTACAACGGGCTGATGTTGTTCAATATATCCGGCCCGAAATTATGGGGTTTGTTCTCGGCGCTTTTATCACTTCCTTTGCCTTCCGCGAGTTTCGTCCCCGCGGTGGCGCTTCCCCGATTATTCGTTTCTTCATGGGAGCCTTCGTCATGATCGGTGCCCTCGTCTTTCTCGGCTGCCCCATACGCATGATGCTCCGCCTCGCCGGCGGCGATTTAAACGCTATCCTTGCCCTGCTTGGCATGGTCTTCGGCATACTTATCGGTATATTTTTCCTGAAAAAGGGCTTCAACTTCGGGCGCGCTTCTCGCATGCCCGCTATCGCCGGCTGGGTTATGCCGGTGGTCATGGTGGGTTTGCTCCTACTTGTTATCTTTAAGCCCGGCTTCATCTTCCAGAGCCAGTCCGGTCCCGGTTCGCAATTTGTACCCATTGCTGTCGCTCTTGTCGTCGGGCTGGGTGTCGGTGTCCTCGCCCAGCGTACCCTTATGTGCTTCGTCGGCGCCTGGCGCGATATATTCCTGGTTAAAGATACCTATTTGATAAGTGGCGTGATAGCTTTCTTCATCGCCGCTCTCGTCACTAACTATATAGCCGGCAACTTCGGTGCCTCCGGTATCTATCACTGGGGCTTTGAAAGTCAGCCCATTGCCCATAACGACCACCTCTGGAATTTCTTCGGCATGACCCTCGTCGGCCTGGCAGCGACTCTCATCGGTGGCTGCCCACTACGTAACTGTATCTTGACTGGTGAAGGTGACACCGATGCCGGCATGACCGTCCTCGGCTACATCGCCGGCGCCGCCGTTGCCCATAACTTCCAGATAGCATCCAGTGCTAAAGGCGTCGGTAACTGGGGACCCACGGCTGTCATCATCGGTCTGGTCTGTTGTATCATCGTCGGTCTCTTTATGATGGAAAGGAAAAAAGCCTGAATTTTAGTATAAGCTATGTCTATTTTCAAAAAGAAATCCGCCGCTTTTGCTGGTAATGGCATCATCCTCTTTGATGCTGTACAGGAGGCGATGCGAGGTGAAAAAGCCCTTAAAAAGGCGGGCTATCAGCTCCGGCTTATCGCGCCGCCGCCGGAACTCCGCAAGGGCTGTGACCTCGCCCTCGAAATCAATCTCGTCGAACAGCCCGGTATCAAGCGCCTCCTCGAAGAGCAGGACGTCCTTTTCATTGAAATCACACCGCTAAAGCTCGATACCTCGGCAATCCTGGAAGTCGTTAAAGTTGTTGACTTCGGTGATTGGTTTATGGTAAAAGCCGCCAATATGAAACTCACCTTTGAAAAAAAGACTGGTATTATCGTTAATACCTCCGGCGGCGGCTGCCCGGATATCCCCGTTTTGCACGCCGCCCTGCTGGATAAAAGAGTTGACGAAGCCCCCTCCCCCCACGACCTCGGCTTTACCCTGTGCTCCCTCATGCTGGACAGAGCTTTAGACGAAAGCATCTCTCTCTTTAAAGGAGCCGATTTAACATGATGCTTATTGCTGGTACCGTTCCCATTAAAGATATGCCGCTCACTTTCGGCGAAGTGAGTTTATCCGGCGATGCTTTACTCGTCGGAGGGCAGCGTATTGCCTGTGCGCAGGGCACCGGCGCAATGGTCTCCGCCGCCCTGAAAACGACGCAATACCTTAAACTGGAAGCCCCTCATGTGCTGTTGGCTGGTGATATCGGTAAAGGTAACGGTAGCCGTGAAATACTCAATTACCTTATAGAAAATGTTACCCGCCTGGCTCCTGATGTTCTGGCTCTTCATTACTGCCTCCCCGATGTTGCTCTCATGCGCCGCCTCTACGCGACGATTGATAAATGCCCTCGGAAACCCCTGCTCATCGCCGATGCCGGTTCGATGTATGCCGCCAAGGTCGCCGGCCTCGCCGCTTCTTTTGATGTCTTTACCCCGGATGCCGCCGAACTCGCTTTCCTGGCCGAACCATCCGCTTCCCACCCGGCTTATATTAAATTCATGTTCTTCAACGATATAGCTCGCATGCCGGAACTTATCAAGGCCGCTTACGCTCACAACAACGCCGCCCGCCTTCTGCTGGTTAAAGGCGCAGTGGACTATATTGTAAAGGATGGTGAAATCCTGGCAACAGTTAATGAGCCTGATGTCCCCGCTATGGAGCCTATCGGCGGCACCGGCGATACTATTACCGGCATGCTCTCCGCCTTTGTTTCCGCCGGCTTGCAGGCTGATGAAGCCGCGATTATCACCGCTAAAGCTAACCGTATGGCGGGCAAAATTGCGGCGGTCACCCCTGCTACCCGTATCGATCGTATCGTTGCCCGCCTGCCGGATGTTTTCTCTAAATATCTCTGTGAATGGAGCGGAGTTTGTATTAAGAAAGGAGTATAAATATGGTCGAAGTTGATGCCCGCGGTTTTTCCTGCCCTATACCCGTCGTCAAAACAAAAAAAGCTATGGATGAAAATCCTGAAGAAATATTAACCGTACTGGTAGAGACCGCTGTCTCTAAGGAAAACGTATCGCGCCTGGCTTCCAGCCGCGGCTATAGTATTAAAGAAGAAACCATCTCCGGCGAATACCGCCTCACCCTTACCCCACCAGCAAAATAATGCACCGTAAAAGGAGCAATATGTCATCTAAAGTCATCTTAATCCAGGGCGAAACCCTAGGCCGTGGTAACGACGAGCTCGGCATGTTGCTTATGTCTAAATTTCTAGACCTCCTCAATGATAGCCCGGATAAACCCGGATCTTTAATCTTCTTGAATACCGGCGTTAAGCTAGTCGCCGAAGGCTCCTGGGCTTTAGTCCATCTTAAAAAACTGGAAAAACAGGGCGTCGAAATTCTCGCCTGCGGCACCTGCCTCGATTTTTTTGAATTGAAAGATAAAGTTAAGGTCGGCAAGCCCACTGACATGTTAAAAACTATCGACTCCCTCCTCCATAAAGATATCGTCTCCCTGTAATTCCTTTTCCTGTCTCCCACTTTGAAAAAGAGCTTGTCCTGAGCTTGTCGAAGGAGGGATTAAGGGGGATTTTACGCCATCGTCCTCCTCATAGTACAATAATCGCTAAGAGGTAAAAAAAATGAACGCCAAAAATCTCCGCCTTACCGAGACCGTCCACGGCTCGGGTTGAGCTTGTAAAATCGGTCCGGCGGACCTCGCCAAAGCTTTAGCCGGCCTCCCCTTCCAGTCCCACCCCGATATCATCGCGGGCATGGAAAGGGCGGAGGATGCCGGCGTCTTTAGAATTTCCCCCACCCTCGCCCTCGTCCAGACCATCGATTTCTTTACCCCCATCGTCGACGACCCCTACGACTTCGGCCGTATTGCCGTCGCCAATGCTTTAAGCGATGTCTATGCCATGGGCGGCAAGCCCATCACCGCTTTAAATATCGTCTGCTTCCCCCAAAGTACTATGGACTTCTCTATCTTAAGAAAAGTGCTCGAAGGTGGCCTCGCCATGCTCCACGAAGCCGGCGTTATTCTCCTTGGCGGCCACACCGTTGACGACCCCGAGCTTAAGTACGGACTCGCTGTCACCGGCGTTATTCACCCCGCTAGGGTCGTCCATAGCAATACCGCCCAACCCGGCGATGTCCTTATCCTCACCAAGCCCATCGGCACCGGCATCATCAGCACCGCTATCAAGGCTAATATCGCTAGCCCCACCGCGATATCCCGCATCGTTAAATCGATGACCACCCTCAACCGCGCCGCCTCGGAAGCCATGATGGAAATCGGCGTTCACGCCTGCAAGGATATCACCGGCTTTGGACTCCTCGGCCACGCCGCCGAAATGATAGATGGCACTCAAGTCGGCATGGAAATCGACTCCGCCTCTGTCCCCATCTTCCCGGAAGCTAAAGAATACGCGGAAACGGGCATGCTCCCCGGCGGACTCCACCGCAACCGCGACTTTCGTAAAAATATAGTTAGCTTTAATAAGACCGTCCCTGCCCCCTTGCAGGATATCCTCTTCGACCCCCAGACCTCCGGCGGCCTCTTAATTGCCCTCTCCAAAACCAAAGCCCCCCGCCTCCTCCGCAAACTTCACTCTTTAGGTGTTAAAGACGCCGCTATTATTGGACGCGTTGTTGCAGAACACAAAGGCAGAATTAAGGTTATTTAACCGCCGTTTCTCCTCTCCCCTTGTGTGAGAGGTAAGGGTGAGGGTGAGGGTGATAGCGCAACACAAAGGCAGGATTAGGGTTAAATAATTTCTTGCGGCTCCCACTTTGAAAAAGAGCTTGTCCTGAGCTTGTCGAAGGAGGGATTAAGGGAGATTTAACGCTCCTTACCCCCACCCCTCCGCCACCAGATTATCGTGCAACTCATCGGGGTAGTGCCGACAGCGGTATTCTAGCCGACTTGATTCCGCATGCGCCTTGCTGTAAGGCTCCCCATTTGCCATGCGGTTCCGCTCGTGCAGTTCGTGCAGTAGCACATATCCCCGCTCCGCCTCCACGATGTCGTCATCTATCCACACCTCGTTCTCCGGCACGAATTCATAAACGTAGTCATGCCCCCCTTCGGTAAAGTCGATATCGAAGACGCTCCTCACCATTCTCCCGTTCACAATCCACACACTCACGCCGTTCTCCAGCTTCTTCCACAGCCGTTCGTGGACATCTTTCCCCTCCGGTAATTTTCGACCGCGATGTGTCAGGCGACTGATGTCTCCCGCCCGGCGCCGTTCCCTTCTCTCTATCTGGTCCGCTTTAGGCAGCGCTTCCGCATAGGGCATCCCTTTCGCCATGAGCCGGTGCTCCGCGAGTAGGTGGTCGATATAAAACTGTCTTTCGTCCTGCGAGGCTTCCCGGTCTATCCAGAGTTCGTTCAGGGGGATGTAAGGGTATCGATAATGCTGGCCGAAGTTGACGAACTCCTCGTCGATATTGGAGCGGATGTAACTCCCGTCGACAATCCATATCTGGAATTTGCCGCGCTCGTCTGTTTTTTCGATGTATGCCTTTTTCAGCGATTCGGACCCAATCACTTTCTTTTCCTCCCGCTCGTCCTGAGCCTGCCAAAGGGTTTTCCTGTCATTATACACCCTTTATCCCGAGCGAAGTCGAGGGACTTCCTTCTCGCGACATTCCCCCCTTCCCTTTTTCCCCTTTCTCCCTTATAATGGGGGAAGTCTCCCTTTGGTAAAGGGAGAGACAGAGGGATTTTCCTCTTACTGTCAACTGTGTATTGTAAACTGCTTGTCATTACTTTAAAAACGAATAACTGGGAATGTGAAGCTAAATTTACATAAAGTTGGTAACGAATAACCGTAGCTAATCACTCGTAAAAAACAGATAAAAATTTTTTTAGAACGAATAACGAATCAATGCTGAAAGGCAGGTGTCCCGTTGCCCAGCCTTAAAAAGATGCTTAAAATCGGCATTAGCCGTGAGGAAAAGCGCGTCACCATCTGCAACGCCATCCATCAGCTCCGCGCCATCGAGTTCTACTACCACGGCGGCTACCGCACCGTCGAACCATTCGCCCTCGGCATTGTCCTCCCCGGCGATGCCGACAACGAGTCCCTCATCTGCTGGCAGACCGGCGGCTTCAGCGAAATGCTCGAAGTCGTCGGCTGGAAACTCTACCGCGTGTCAGAAATGGAAGACATCGTTATCCTCGGCGACCACTTCACCGGCGAGCGACCCAACTACGACCCCGATAACATTGGCATGGTACAGGTCATCTGCTGTGTTCGACCGATTAGGAAAAGGGAGACTGTTGCCGAGCCGACCCCTGTACCGACGATTGAGTCCTCCCCCGTTCCCCCCGAACCCCATCCGCCGGTACCCAAACCTGTCGTGATATACCTCACCCATAACGAACTTATGGCAAGATTCCGCCTCGCCCACCCCATCCCCATCCCGGAACTATCTACCAGAATCTGGCCCCGGCCACTATCCGTCCCCTATGAGAAACGCCCGGAAGTAACCCATCACTACCTCGTCGGCCAGACCGCCTGATTAATGCTGCACCTGCGCTGATATCCTGTTCAAAAGCTCCTGGTCGTCCTTCACGCCCCGCACATCCAGATTCGTCTTGCGGAAGGCCCGCACCATCGCCTCGATTAGCTTCGTCTTGCTCAATTTCTTCCCACCGCTGAACTTCGCCGTAGATGCCAGCGACTCCAGATACGCGTCCTCCTCCCGGTTCAGGAAAACAGAAAGCTTTATCATCGCCGACTTTGGAGACGTAGATACAGGCACGGACGGCTTTGTTTCCGCTCGAGTCGCCGGCCGGTCTCCCCCTGTGAGTCGGTCCAATGCGGAGCCGTAAGCCAGCTCCTCGGTAATCTTAGCTCTTTTCATGCAGCACCTCTTTAACGAGTTCTCTATAAGCAGCAGCCCCGTCAGAGTTTGGGGCGTAGTTCAGAATCGACACTCCGGCCGCCGGGGCTTCCTTAAAACGCACGCTTATCGGTATCGTGGCATCAAACACTCTTATCCTATCCCCGAAGGCTTTTTTCGTTACCTCAATTACCTCACGACTGTGTAGTGTGCGCGAATTGGTCATCGTAAACAGTATCCCCAGAATTTTCAATGAAGGGTTTATTTTTTCCTGTACCCGGATAATCGTAGTTAGCAGCATCGCCAGTCCCTTCATCGCCAGGAAATCCGCCTGTAATGGAATTAACACACTGTCCGAAGCGGAAAGAGCATTGATAGTCAGCAATCCCAGACTGGGTAGACAATCCAGCAAAATGTAATCATAATCCTTGCGCACAGGCTTGAGCATATCCTTCAACACCAGCTCCCGGGTAAAAGCATTTACCAGGTCCAGTTGCGCCTGTGATAGTTCCACATTGGCCGGTATCAAGTCGATATTAGCGTTACTCGTCTTTAAGGCAACATCTGTGAGCGAGTACCGTCCGTTATCCCTGATAATACTCGTCAGAACATCATAACCCGTCAACTTCAAGCTGTCCGGATTATACCCCAGACTTATAGTAAGGCTTGCTTGCGGGTCCCAATCGATAAGTAAAACTTTCTTCTTGTGCTCGCTTAAACCATCGGCGAGAGCGGCGGCGGTAGTAGTCTTACCTACGCCCCCTTTTTGGTTAACGATACAGATAACAGACATATCTTAAAATCCCCGCTAGATTATAGCGTAATTGCGTAAATGCGTCTACGTTGTTTTAATGAGCGAGTAATTACTATATTAAAATTAAAAAATTTAAAAAATTAATAAAAAAGGTCAAAATTTTAAAAAATTATTAAAAAGATATTGACAAAATCAATTTCTAACATTATAATATATTAAGAAATTTAATGTACGATTAAAGAAAGTTAATAATTTATCCTAAAATGCGTCAGTGGAGGTGATTTATGATGACCAAAGAATGGAATGAACTCACCAGAATGACACAGGGTAAACCCATTGTCGTTGAACGTGTCCGTCTGGTAGATACCGATATTGCTATCGAGGGTAGCTTTTCACTGCCGCCACTGGCTAATCTTTCCGCAGAGGACCAGGTATTTGTGATGGCGTTCGTACGTTGTGATGGTTCAATCAAAGACATGGAGAAGATGTTCGGCATCAGCTATCCTACCGTGAAAAATCGTATTAGCCGCATCGCTAAGCAGTTGGAATTCGTTGAAATTACAAAATTTTCCCCGCAGGAAGAAGTCATTGAAGCTCTAGAACAGGGCGATATTTCACCAGATGAGGCTATAAGGAGGTTATCAGAATGAACTGGCCCCCGACATTAATACATATAAAAGTTAAGAATAAAAATACAAGTTTTAGTTTGTGGCTTCCGCTTTTTCTGCTCTTGCCGGTACTTTTTCTTATTTTGCTCGCTCTCTCACCTTTGATTTTGATTGCTATTATCGTTCTGTGGGAAACCAGATGGAGGAGGATGGCTATATTTTCGTTGGGAGTTGCTTTCCTGGCTTTATGGCATTTAAGAGGTTTAAAGGTGGATGTCCAGGGACCAAAAGAGTCCGTATATATATCGGTTATATGATTGTACCAACCCAACAATTCTAATAAGGAGGCTGTAAAGATGTCTGAAAATAAGAAAAAAATACTGCAAATGTTAGCGGAGAACAAAATAAGTGCCGATGAAGCTTACCGGTTATTAAGTGCGCTTGATGCCCGGGAGAGAAGACAAAAGGAGACTTCAAGCGAAACCCAACCTAAATCAGATATGAGTATTAAAGGCAAACCCAGGTATCTACGGGTATTGGTGACGCCTGGGGATAAACATACAGACCCGGGGCACTCCGACCGCGTAAACGTACGTGTACCGATGTCTTTAATCCGTGCCGGTATCAAGCTGACTGCCCTGATACCTCCGGAAGCTTTGGATAAAGCCAATAATGCCTTGAGGGAAAAAGGAATTAACTTCGATATTGGCAACATCAAGAACGAAGATATTGAGGATTTAATTGACGCAATGGGTGATATGCAGGTGGATGTTGAGACTGCTCATGGAGAAAATATAAAAGTATTCGTGGAATGAGGAGGTCTAATATGATGGGTTATTTTAAGATCCTGGCGGCTATTCCCGGTTTCTTTTTAAGTGCTTTTATCTTAATGCTCCTCTGGGGAGCCATTGCTCCAGATTTCGGTATTGCTGCTATCAGCTATGTCAAATCAATGCTGATTACTATCACTCTTTGGTTAGCAGTAGCGCCTCTGGCGGCTGTAGGTCGTGGACACCATTGAGCTAAACAAACACACTACCGCCGTTAACGACGATATACTGTCCGGTGATAAAATCGGAGTCTGACGAAGCTAAAAAGACCGCTGTACCCGGCAAGTCCGTTGGTTCCTCGCGGCGCTTCAAACACTGGGTTTCTATCGTTGCCTTAAAAGCCTCGCTACTACCTTGTTGTCCCAGACTCGCTTCTGTAGCTGTATAACCGGGAGCGATGCTGTTAACATTGATCCCCGAAGGTCCTAAAGCCCTTGCCAGGCATTGTGTTAAGGTGTAGACGGCTGCCTTGGAACAGGCATAGGCAAGTAGCTGATGAGCGGCGGCGACTTTAAAGACGTCCGAGGCGATATTGATTATTTTACCTTTTCCCGCTGCCACCATCAGCGGGGCGATGGCTTTACAGCACAGGTAAGTGCCGCGCACGTTAATCTCGAACATCTTGTCCCAGTCCTCTACTGTCCAGGCGTCCCAGGCCCGCCATGCCACGCCGTAATATAAAGCGGCATTATTAAGTAGGATATCCACCTTTCCATAAAGTCGCATCACTTCGCCAGCCATTCGCTGCGTGTCTTTTTCATTAGAGATATCAACTAATATAGCATGGGCTTCACCGCCTTTAGCTTTTATCTCTTTTACGGTTTCCTGCGCCCGCTCCAGGCTGATATCGGGTAGGAGCAGTTTAGCCCCTTCCGTAGCAAACCGCAGGGCAAATTCCTTACCGAGACCCCGGCCGGCCCCGGTGATAATAGCAACCTTATCTTTAAGAACAGGTGACATATTAGCCTCCTCTATTCCTTGAAGCTATGTTAATGCCCCTATAGTTATAATGTCAACAAATGTCAATATAAAAAGTGTAAAATATTATCTTTGCTAGCGTTTGACAAGGATTTGTTTTCCGTTGTAAGCTTCATGTTGAACCCATTTATAAAAATGTTTCTAATTAAGGAGGATTATTTATGGCTCACGGCTTCATGGGGAAGATACTCTGGGTAGACCTTTCTAAAAAGCGGATTAAGGAAGAACCACTTGATGAGAAAATGGGACGCGACTTTCTAGGGGGTTACGGACTGGGTGCTAGGATATTGTTCAGTCGGCAGAAAGCCGGCGTTGACCCGCTTGGACCGGATGCTATCCTGGGTCTGGTCACCGGCGTTTTAACCGGCACCGATGCCATGGGCGGCTCACGGTATGTCATGGTTGGCAAATCGCCGCTGACCGGCGGCTGGGGTGATGCCAACTCCGGCGGTAACGTTGGTCCTTATCTTAAGTTCGCCGGCTACGATGCAGTATTTTTCACCGGCAAATCGAATAAGCCGGTATATCTGCTGATCGATAACGGTAAAGCCGAGCTTAAAGACGCAACAAAACTCTGGGGCAAGGATACCTTTGATACGCAAGATATTCTACGGGCGGAACATGGTAACGACCTTGAAGTCGCCTGTATCGGTCCTTCTGGAGAAAAGTTATGTCTCATCGCGGCGGTGATGAACAACAAGGGAAGAGCAGCGGGACGCTCCGGACTTGGCGCCGTCATGGGTTCTAAAAAGCTAAAGGCAATCGCTTTAAAAGGCAATATGAAAATCCCCATCGCCGATGAAGCAGCTTCGAGGGAAATGAGAAAAAGGCACGTACAGAACAAAAACCCGCGCTCGGAGATGATTGGAGCTTATGGCACATCGTTCCTCTTTAACATGAGCCTTGAAAGTGATGACGCGCCGTGTAAAAACTGGGATGGCGTGGGCATTATCGACTTTCCGCGTTACAAGGACATCAGCGGAGAACCGGTCAAAGCGGAACAGGCGAAGAAATACGGTTGCTGGCATTGCCCCGTCGGCTGCGGCGGCATCATGAAACCATCCACCGGTGAATATGAATATGGTGAGCATGCCCATAAGCCGGAATACGAAACACTGGCGATGTTTGGCTCCAACTGCCTCAACAATGACCTGAAATCGATTATCAAAATTAATGATATCTGTAATCGCAATGGAATTGACACGATATCCGCTGGAGCATGTATCGCCTTCGCTATGGAATGCTACGAAAAAGGGATTCTTACGGAAAAAGAACTCGGTATGCCATTGAAATGGGGCGATGCAAAGGCGATAGTCGCTATGACGGAAAAATTAGCCAAGCGCGAGGGCTTCGGCGATATCCTAGCCGACGGCGTCAAGAAAGCCGCCGAGAAAGTCGGCAAAGGCTCGGAGAGGTACGCTATACATGTCGGCGGGCAGGAATATCCCGCCCATGACTCGCGGGGCGGACTTAACTTCGCAATCGGCTATGGAGCGAATCCCACTCCGGGCCGCCACACTCAGGGCGGCGAAGGTCCGCTGCCATCAGGGGCTTTACCGCAGTTTGACTTCCGTTCTCTCAAGGGCCGGGGGTTGCCGCATAAACAGGGCATGGGGATAACCAGCGCCTATAACGCCGCCGGCATCTGCATGATTGTCATCGGCGATGCCTATGTTCACATCAACGACCTCGTGGAAGCTTTCAGAGTAATCACCGGCTGGGACATCACGCTGGAAGAGCTAATCAAGACCGGGGCACGCATCGAGACGATGAAACAGGCTTTCAATATACGAGAGGGCATCAAAACCCCGTGGAAGCACCACCCGCGTATGCTGGGCATACCGCCGAAGAAAGTGGGACCGCGCGCCGGCGCGACGCTTGATGAAGCGGAACTGGCTAAAGAGTACTACGAGGCGATGGGCTGGGACCACAAGACGGGCAAACCGAGCAAGCAGGCATTGCTCGACCTGGGGTTGGACGACGTGGCTAAGGTGCTCTGGCCGTAAAACAGCAAGCAGTTTACAGTAGACATTTGGGGGAGGGATGAAAAAAGCCCTCCCCCTTTTTATTGGTCAGTTTTGATTCGTTATTAGAATTTTAGAAAATTTTTTATTTTTTTAGCTTTGGGCTGAAGCTGATTCGATTTATTCGTTTTATGTAAAATAGTTTATGGTTTACAGTTTACAATACACAGTTTACAGTAGATAGTATAGAGGAAGAAAGGGGAAAAGTGAAGGGGGTTTTGTCGCAGAAAGACAGGGAGTTTATATGAAGGGGCGTGGGGTGTATAATGACTAAAAATCCCCCTTAATCCCTCCTTCGACAAGCTCAGGACAAGCTCTTTTACAAAGTGGGAGACGGGAAAAGGGGGAGATACCCCTCACTCTTGTCTCTCCCACAAGGGGAGAGAAGATAACGGAAGGAAAGGGGAATTTGATGAAGACGAATGTACTTTATTACGGGGACAATCTTGATATTTTAAGGAACCGAGAGTATTTCCCGGATGAGTGTATAGACCTGATATATTTAGACCCACCGTTCAACAGCAAGAAAGACTATAACATACTTTTTAAAGAAAACGGGGGGGTGGAGAGCGAGGCGCAGATAAGGGCGTTTACGGACACGTGGCACTGGACGCAGAAGGCGCAGGACACCTATACAGATATAGTGACCAGGGGGCCGACGAAGGCGGGGGCGCTGATAGGGGCTTTGCACGAGGCGCTGGGGAATAACGACGTGATGGCATATTTAGTGATGATGACGGCGCGGCTGGTGGAACTGCACAGGGTGTTAAAGCCGACCGGCTCTTTATATTTACACTGCGACCCGACGGCGAGCCACTATTTGAAGCTGGTGCTGGACCAGATATTCGGGCCGGTGAATTTTAGAAATGAGATAAGTTGGAAACGTTTCTCCAGTCATGGAAATGTATATCATTCTTATGGTAGAGTTCGGGATATTCTATTCTTTTACACAAAAAATGATAAATGGACTTGGAATCAGATATACAGACCACTTTCAGAAAAATACGTTGATACATTCTTTTTACACATTGAACCAAAAACAGGTAGAAGATATAGGTTACAAAATGTACTCAACCCAAATAAAGATAGACCTAATTTGACGTATGAATGGAATGGACACACAAGAGTATGGAAGTGGACTAGAGAGAAAATGCAACAATTTCACGATGCAGGTTTACTAGAATATTCTAAAACCGGACTTATAAAGGGTATTAAACAATATCTAGATGATAGTAAAGGCGAAAAACTCCATGATATGTGGGATGACATTAGACCTATAGGTCAAACTGATGACAAGAGTCTCGGCTATGAAACTCAAAAGCCCCTCGCTCTCCTTGAACGCATAATCCAGGCAAGCTCCAACGAGGGGGATATAGTGCTGGATCCATTTTGTGGATGCGGGACGGCGGTGGTAGCGGCGCAGAAACTGAACAGAAAATGGATAGGCATAGATATAACGCATTTAGCCATCAACCTGATGCGCAACAGACTAAAGGACAGCTTCAACATCAGGGCGGAGGTAATCGGGGAGCCGGTGGATTTGGCGGGGGCGAAAGAGCTGGCGAAACAACCGGACAAGTACCAGTTCCAGTGGTGGGCTTTAGGGCTGATAGGGGCAAGACCTGTAGGAGATAAAAAGAAGGGGGCGGACAAGGGGATAGACGGGGTAATAAGCTTTATAGACGACCCGACGAGCAAGCCAAAGCGGGCGGTGGTGCAGGTAAAAAGCGGGCACGTGCACGTTAAAGACATCAGAGAATTAATAACGGTAGCCGGAAAAGAGGCGATGGGGATATTCATCACGCTGGAAGCGCCGACAAAAGAAATGGAAAAAGAGGCGATAGGAGCGGGCTACTATCACTCGCCGATATGGGATAAGGACTACCCGAAGATACAGATATTGACCATAGACGAGCTATTACACGGGAAAGCGGTGGAGATGCCACCGCTAACGCAGGCTAACGTGACATTCACCAAGGCGCCGAAGATTAGCAAAAAGCACGGGGAGCAGATGAGGCTGGGGGAGTAAGAGAGTTGGATTCCCGCCTGCGCGGGAATGACGGGTTGAGGGAAAGAGGATAAAAACTAGCAACCCCAGATGCTTCGCCCCGATTGCATCGGGACTCCAGCATGACATATTCGTGGAAATAAGTATATAATGTTCCCAAGTTGTTTCTTTTTTCCCAAGATAAAGCGGAGGCATAGCCATGGCAGAAGAATTCGTGGTCGTTAAAGACCTGCATAAAAGCTTTAAAGATTTTAAAGCCGTCGATGGCGTTTCATTTACGATAAATAAGGGTGAAATCTTCGGGCTGCTAGGTCCCAACGGAGCAGGTAAGACCACGACGATACGCATGCTTTCCACGGTGTTGCCGGCTGATAGCGGCGAAATTACCATCGGCGGGCATTCTGTAAAGACCGACGCAGAAGCCGTCCGTAGCCTCATCGGCGTGTGCCCGCAGGAACTGGCGCTTTACGAAGACCTCTCCGCTTTAGACAATATGGTGTTTTTCGGGCGGATGGCGGGTCTGGAAGGCAAAGAGGCTCACGCCCAGGCGATGAAGAACCTGGAGCTGATGGGACTGGAGGACAGGGCCAAGGGCAAAGTGGCCAAGTTCTCCGGCGGAATGAAGCGGCGCATTAATCTGGCTATCGCGCTCATGGGCAACCCGCAACTGCTTTTCCTGGACGAGCCGACTGTCGGCATCGACCCACAGTCGAGAAATCACATTTTCGAGAATGTCCAGGCGCTGCAAAAACAAGGTTTGACCGTCCTTTATACCACCCACTATATGGAAGAGGCAGACCGGCTATGCAACCGTATCGCCATCATGGACGGCGGACAGATTATCGCGATGGACACGGCCTATAACCTCAAGAAACAAATCGGTTCGCCGGAAAAAGTGACCCTAGAAGACGTTTTCCTAAAGCTGACGGGGCGCAGCCTGCGCGATTAGCCGAAGACATGAAAAGAGCTTTTATTATCACCCTCAACGAAGTACGCCTCTACCTACAGGATAAAGGCGACCTGGCTTTTGGTCTGCTCCTGCCGGTGCTAACCTTTGCGCTGATGTACGGAGCCTTTGGCGGAGAAACCATGTTTAAAGCCACCGCCAGTATCGTCAATGAAGATAATGGGGTTTATTCGCAACAGCTGATTCAGCAGGTGGACGATATCGATGGCATCAGCGTAGCCTTACTGACGGCGGAAGAAGCTAACGCCAAACTGGAAAGGTCGGACTTATTGTTAGCGCTTTTCATACCATCCGGTTTCTCGGATACCCTGGAATCCGGCGGCAAAGCGGAATTGCTCTTTAAACAACGCGGCAACGGCGGTCAGGAAGGCCAGATTATGGCGAGTATCATCCGCAGCGTGGCGGGAGATATCAACCAGCAATTCCAGGTGCTTAACGGGGTAAAAAATGCCCTTTCGGGCAAAGGAATCCCGGAAAGCAATATCTCTCTCACCGTCCGGAATGTCCTGGATAAAGAAAGCTTACAGCCCACCGTAAGTGTTGGTGAAGAGTTGGTCGGTGGCAGCTCGGAATTTATCAATCAGTATTTACCCGGCATCATTACCATGTATGTCCTTTTCTCGCTAACGCTATCCGCCATGACCATTGTGGAAGAAAGGCGGCGCGGTACATTAGAGCGACTTCTCACAACGCGCCTGAATGTCGGAGAGTTGTTCCTCGGTAAGTTTTTAGCGACCCTCGCGCGGGGTTTTATCCAGACTTGTATTCTGCTGGTACTATCTTATGCGGTATTTCAGCTTTTCACCCCTCTTTCATTCCTGGCTTGTCTGGTCGTGTCCCTTGTCTTTACGGCCGCGGCAGCCGGTATAGGGATGATTATCGCTTCTATTTCCCGAACGGAAGGAGCGGCTAACTGGATTGCTATTGTCGTCACGATGTTCATGGTGATGATAGGCGGGACATTCTTCGCGGTGGAGGAAGGCTCCGTGCTGGCGACTATCGGCACGTTCTCGCTTAATACTTATGCCAATAAAGCCTATACCACGTTAATTACACAGGGTGGTACGCTGGGTGATACATGGTCACAGTTGCTGGTTATGGTTGTCGTTGCGGCGGTGGGGCTTATTATCAGCCGTCTGATTTTCCGGGCATTACCGGGGGGCAAGTAGCAGCGATGAAAAACCTCAAGCAAATCTGGTTTATCACCTTGAAAGATTTAAAGATATTCATTTTAGATCGCGCCAGCCTGTTCTTTAGCATTGCGTTTCCCTTTATATTTATCATTCTATTCAACTCTTTAATGGCAGGAGTGGGGGGAGGGGATAGCCGACTTGAGCTGCATATGGTTACCCGGGAGCCGGCGGGCGGTTTAAGCTGGCAGATACTTAGTTTAATGGAAACGAAAGACGAAGCGTCCTTAAAGCCCGGCGACCCATTAATAATCTGGGATAAGGACTATGAGGCGTTGAGGCAACGCGTTATAAGCGGCAATTTGAGCGGTTTTTTAAGTTTCCCGGAGGATTTTACCCGGGGTGTCATGGATGGCTCCGGAGCCATGCTTGAAATTTTTGCCGATGCCGGTAACTCTTATATCAGAACGGCGTTAAAGGGCATAGCTGGCGCCATTGCCTCGCAGATTAATGCAGATGCCGCCATTATCAAAGCAGCCGGCGAATTGTTAGCCGCGAGCGGCGCCTCGCCTAGCGAAATTGAAGTCTCTATAAAAAAATTAACGGGTGAACTTTTCTCCGGCAGTGGCGCAACAGCGTCATATTTAACTTTCCAGACGGAAAAGGTGGGAGATGTTGAGGCGGAAAATCCCGCCAACTGGGTCATCCCTGGCTATCTGGTCATGTTCGTTTTTTTAGCGGCGGCGACATCGGCAGTAACCATCGTTAAAGAAAGGCAAAATCATACCCTGGAAAGGCTTCTTTCGACCTCGGTAAGAAGGGAGTCCATTTTGGGGGGCATTTTCAGCGGCATCGCCGCCCGGGGGCTGGTTCAGATTATTATCTTCTGGGTAGTCGGCATACTTGTGTTTCGCATCGATATGGGACTGTCTCCGCTGGCGGTCATCATCCTTTCCATCCTGATGGTTATTATGTCCTCCGCTTTTGCCCTCATGCTGGCGACGCTGGCGCGCACCATACGCAGCGCTACGTCTCTGGCAGTGATTACTTCTCTTTTACTGGCACCTCTTGGAGGCTGCTGGTGGCCCACTTTCCTTTACCCGGAGTGGATGCAAAATATGGCTAAGATTACGCCCCATGCCTGGGCGACCGTCGGCTTCAATAAACTCATGGTTTTTGGCGCAAATTTCGGCGACGCTATACCCTCAATGCTGGCGCTTCTGGCGTTTACGGTTATCTTCGGGGTGATAGCCATCTGGCGTTTCCGCATTAGTGAAACATAATGAATCGCCAGTCTCCGTTGAAAAATTTTAAAATAACGGAGCCTCTGGAAAACATTATGTTCTGCTTATCAGATAGTAATCGGTGCCGCGGGTAACCGTCTGGCTCCTTATAGAAAGTATGAAATATATCAGGTTCCAGGCATCCTGGCCAGAATACATATCCAGATGCAATCTGGTATCGTTCGGCGTTAAAATGTTGCTGCTCCAGAGTATCTGGAAGGTATCAATATCGATACCTACCTGGGTCGTTGCAGGATATGATGCCGAGTTCCAGACATTATAATCAGGGCTGGCGGTATTGGAAAGGTAAGCATAATTCCCGGATTGCTGGCCGGTAGCCTTGACGCAATCGGTATTCGGTATCAAACCGTATAGCCAATCATCGCCCTCACCAACAAAAGCCGTCAACCTGGCAGCCACCGTCTCGGTGATATTTCCGCTCTTGTCTCTGATGGGTTCCGGGAAACGAAAACCGGTAATATCGCCGCCCGGCTGTCCGTCATAATCGAAGTCAAGGTCGGTATACTGGGGGTTAAAAGAAAAGACGTCATAGAGGTAAAGATAATGCCCCGCCGTCTGCGGGCTGCAATAGATGATGATGAGAGACCAGCCGGCATAAGAAACGTGCTGTCCTGTATCAGCCTGTACATCACCTACAGTGTATTTAGCGTTACCGGTATGGTGCTGTTCACCCGGGACGACGGGATACTTTTTAACGAGTTTGGAGACATCGCGTTTGCAGGCATAGGAATAGCCGCCCCATGCCTCATTAACAAGGATAGAGCCACTCAAGGCGGTTAGAGGCTGGGACCCTGCCTGCGGGTCACCCTGGGCATCCAGATAGACCTGCTGGTCATTGATTTTAAAAGTGATTGATATATCAGGAAACCTGACGATTACTTTAATGTCATCAATATTGGCGTATTGCTGACTGCCGCCCATACCGACCAGGTAAAACCTTAATTTAAAAGCGCTAGAGGTTAGATATTGATCGGTCAGGTCATAGGAAAAGTCCGACCATGAAGTGCCGATATTACCGCGGAAAGCCTGGATATTGTCACTCCAGTTAACACCATCGGTGGAAAGGGCAAAATCGAGGCCATCCAAAGTAGTATAAACAGGGGTAATTTTAATATTATCGATGTGGCAATAAACGGAGCCTGTAAAGCCAACAAGCTTGAACTTAATCATAAAACCATTCGTCAGATACTCGCTACCGAAATCAACGGGGATATTAACACTTTTATTGACCCATGATGTGCCGATATTGCCCCTGAAAGCCTGGGTATAGCCGCTCCAGGTACTGCCGTTATTAGAAGAAAAGGCAAAGTCAAGCCCATCGCCGGCCGCTGCCGGGTCAGAAACACGCTGGTCCCAGGAGATAGTCACCGAGTTATAACCTTTTAAATTTTGCCCTGTTTTCATCGTAAGTAATCTGGCGGCATCGCCCTCGGCAGTGGCAGATTTTGCCCGAAAATACTGATTGCTACGGACTTCCCAGGCAGCACCGTTATTCCAGTTATTGAAATTGCTGCAGCTATCGTTAAATATATCTGACAGGGCAGATACAGACTGCTCCCAGGTTACGGCAGCCTTCGTCCCCGCAGGATAACCTCCCAGATTTATACCGTTACTCATGGTCAGATACCTGCGGGAGTCAGCCCCGTCATGCTGGCCACGGTAGTAATCATTATATGCATCATACCAAACCCAATCGCCGCCGTTCTGCCAGGAAGAGGAAAGATTGGCACTGGTACAGGTATCCGAAAAGACGGCATTGTCGTACCTGAATCCCGACCAGTAAAGATAAGCGGCAATTACATCGGCATCAGCGGGATTAGTAGTCAGGGTGGAATCACTAGAAGAAAGTAGAGTTTGGTATATATGGCTGCTCGGGTTAATCATTAAAGAGTTGCCTATGGCGGCATAATCGCCGGCAATGGCGCCGCTTAAATTGCGAAGCTGTAATTTGGATGAATAGGCCTGAATACTGGTATCACCAGCCAGAGAGGTGATTTTATAAATCCGCGTGTCCGTATCCCAGGCGATGGGGACGTCATTCGACTTGAGCATACCGAACTCGTCGTGCATTTCAGTGGTTACCCAGGCTATGGCTACGGGCAGCTCTGTGGGGTCGGAAGCGGGCGGAGTGTAGGTGAAGGTAAAATCGACCGTCATGATTCCATCTTCAATTACGTAATTAGGTAAGGATATAAACAGCGGGTAGGGCGCGCAATAACTCCAGATAACAGTGCTACCGCCAGGGACAGAGGAATAATTTTCAGAGTACGGATAATATGGAGCAAACGGGTCATCCATTAATTCGCAGGAACCAAGGTTATATTCAAATCCCTGCGGAATCCAGATACCGATAGATTTTATAGTCAAATTATCACCTTCGGCAGGGGTGAAGTCTATTTTTATATGATACGGTTCGCCCGGGTTGGCGGTGGAGGTGCCGGTAATCACCAGCTTTTCCGATTCGATAATAGCCCTGGCAGTGGCGGGCGTTAGACCAAGACCTTCCAGAGTGACGTTGCTCGGAACCCAGACATTCTGCACACTGACTTCGGCAGTGAGGTTGTTAACGGGGTCGGTCTCGTAAATCCAGGTGGTATTGAAATCATAGGGGTCATAATCCGGGCCCATGAAATCATATTTGATACGCCACAAACCGTTTTCAATACCGGCGTCAGCCGTAAAAAATTCTCTGGCTTTATTCTCGTAAGACACGCCCGATTTTAAAGCGGTGCCCATGTATGCCAGCGTCGGCAATATGGTGAGGCTGCCCAGCAGAACGAAGACAAGAACGATAACCAGAAGAGCCTGCCCTGTTTCTTGAGACGCAAGGCCTTTATAAAAACTTCTTCCTTTTTTTCTCATAAAACTTCCTGGTTTTACAAACCCGGCCTCGGGGTAATTTGCCGCACCTTGGTTACATTGACAACCTTATCACCTGCGCCAACGCTGCTGGTAATCGTAACCGTTAAAATACCATTCTCGTATACGCAATAAGTCTTTGATGGGTCAGGGTTGATATTTGAGGCTATTATCATCGTGGTTATTGTTTCGTTTTCAGAGTAGATACGCTTGAGTATGCCGTTTTCCAGCGTATAATTAGCGGAATACCTTGTATTGTCCCAACCTCGCCAGAATAGTGAAAGGTCTTCAGTCTGCGGGAAGCCCTCTGTACCGTTTATAGTTTGCGCCATAGAAGCATCATGGCTTATCCAGTATGAGGCATTGAGGACATTACGACTGGCAAGAGTATAGTCGTTGTTTTTAGTAGTCTGTGAGAGTACCTGGGCACTGGCTATCGCCGCGCCAAGGCTGACAAGCCCGCTAATGGCTACCGCGACGAGTAACTCAACAAGCGTGAATCCCGCCTGCCCGATTTTTTTACGTATTGACCTGGTGAATTTCATCGGTTCACCTTGTAGTCCTCCAGCGTTAACACCTGTCGATCGAGATATTTAATCGTGATGATTAATTTTTGAATGCTACCACTGGGCATACTTTCAACAGTCAAATTAGCGGAATAGCCGACGAATTCCGGCGGGACGGTAATAGAGTAAGAGGGTTCATAGCTCTGCTTTTTTACGTTGTCGATAAGGCTTTCCGCCAGGATTTTTGCCGACACGTGTGAATCAGCAGTAACACGAGAAGAGGAGGAATTGGCGACACTACCCAGAAACAACACGCTGATAATACTTATCAGTGCCAGAGCCACCAATACTTCAACCAGAGAAACTCCTTTTTCGCATCTCATTATGTTCCCCAGTCTGGCAAAAAGACAGCCTGAAAACAGCAAACAGGTCATATTATGATGACTGTCTTCAGGCTAAGTTTCTATTATTATTCACTGATAGTAAATAGATTTGAATAGTTAATTGGTCATGAATTTCCAATTACTTATGTCACTATTTACCGATAAATACCTAATTTTTAAGAGATTTGACCATTGAAGTCCTGAGGAAAGCCTGCACAACGACAGGGTCGAACTGGGTGCCGGCACACTGGTGTATTTCCTCTACCGCCTTTATAGCGGACATGGCAGTGCGGTAAGGTCGGTCGGAAGTCATGGCATCGAAGGAATCGGCTACGGCAAGGATTCTGGAAATAAGAGGAATTTCCTCACCTTTTAATGTCTGGTTAAGCCCCGTTCCGTCATAGCTATCATGGTGGTGCCTGATAGCCTCGATGATTTTATCATTAACCAGCGGCTGCACGATACCAGGGCCTATGGTGCAGTGGGTTAATACATAGTTGTACTCCGTGGGCGTGAGAGTGCCGGGCTTGTTCTGAACACTGGGGTCAATGCCTATTTTACCTATATCGTGTAATAGCGCCGACCAGCGCACGTTCTCCAATCCTTCGCCATCAATATTTAACGCAGAGGCAATATCCAGAGCTATTTTAGTTACCCGCCGCGAATGACCTGCGGTGTATTTATCTTTAGCTTCCAAGGCGCTGATAAGCGATTCCACAGCATCGATGAAAAGCTTCTGGAGTTCTCTAGCCTGTTCCGTCACCTTACCTTCGAGCACCTGACTTTTCTCCTTCAGGTGCATCTCGAGATTTCTCTTTTCAAGGACAGTCTGGATATTTTTAATAAGCTGATTCAGGTCGAACGGCTTGGTGATATAATCGTGGGCGCCGTTCTTCATGCAATTAACGATAGTATCAGGCTCGACGACGGCGGTCGCCATAATCACAGCGGTGTTGGGGAAAGACTGTTTAATCCGGGGCAATAATTCACTGCCGGGAATGCCGGGCATCATTATATCCAGAATTACCAAATCAACTCTTTTATTGCGGAGGTATTCCATCGCTTCTTCAGCATTGCTGGCTTCCTCGCAATCAAAGCCATTAAGCGTCAAACACTTTAAGAGGCTTCTCCTGACTATTTTTTCATCATCAACGATGAGGATTCTCTCTTTAGTAGTCGTTGTTGCCGGTTCCTGACTAGCTGCTATGACCATGATGATATCCTTCCTGTGCTTTTATACTCTGCTGGCTCATCTTACAGCCGGCATTTTGATAGTGAACGCCGTGCCTTCATTCTCCTTGCTCTTAACGCTTATTTTACCGCCGTGCTTCACGATAATGCTGTAACAGATGCTCAAGCCCAGTCCGGTACCCTGTCCGATTGGCTTGGTGGTAAAGAACGGGTCGAAAATCCTGGGTATATTTTGCTTCTTGATGCCGCATCCGTTATCACTGAAGACGATATTGACGTGATTGTTTACGCGTTGCGTCGTGATGGTGATAATGCCCGGGCGGTTCACCTCTTTAATCGCCGCTTCGGCATTAGAAATAAGGTTCAAAAAGACCTGCTGTAATTGCGAATGGTCTATAGGTATAAAAGGTAAATTTTCTTCAAAATTTTTAACTATCGTTATATTACTAACCCTCTTTTCAAATTCACACAGCTTTAAAACGTTTTTAATTACTTCATTTACCGAACACTGGCTGTTTTCTCCCGCTCTATTGTGGGCAAACAGGAGGACGTTTCTTACGATGCCGGCCGCTCGTTTGGCTTCATCATTAATGCATTCGAGGTCCTCTCTGTGCTCACTCGATAAATTACTGTTCATCAGCATCTGGGATAACGCTAAAATGCCGGTGAGAGGATTATTCAATTCGTGCGCCAGACCGGCCGCCATTTCCCCGATAGAAGCCAGGCGGTCGGTGAGGTAAAGCTTTTCCTCCTCCTCCCTCTCTTTAGAGATATCTGAAAAGATAAGCAGTTTGCGATTGCTATCCATTTTCACGATAATGCAGTTGATAATTTTCTCCTGCCCTCGCACCTGGCACCTGAATTCCAGGGTTTTCTTAGCAGAATCTCTGCTTTTCACCGCCTTATGAAGAACAAGAAATTGTTTTTTAGGGAATATATCGACAAGGGTTTTGTTTTTAACCGACCTGCTGTTAAGATAGAAAATTTTTCGCAAGGCTTTATTGGTAAGCAGGATGTTCTCTTTGCCGTCGATGACGAGCACTCCCTCCGGCATGGTTGCCAGAATGCTTTCGATCATGTTTTTATGTTCCTGCAGCCTCGCTTCCGTCTCCTTTTGTCTGGTGATGTCCGTAGCTGCGGAAAGCATGCACGGTTCACCATTAATCTTTAAAATATCCGCCGAGCACAGCCAGATATGTATGCTACCGTCTTTTGCCCGAACGCTGTGTTTGGCATCCCTTAATTTACCCCGCTCATTAATGGTCTTTATCATTCTTTCTGTTTCTACGGGGTATACCAGGATATTCAACTCTGCTGATGTGTGTCCGATTAATTCTTCGCGGGTATATCCCAGGCAACTGGCGAAACTGTCATTAACTTCGATAAACGTTCCATCGCGGAGACTAGTAATAGCCATGATACCCGGGCTGGAGCGAAAAGCCACGGAAAACTTTTCCTCAGATTCCCGAAGTGCTTTTTGTGCCTGTCTGCGTTCAGTAATATCCGTGGCTACGCCGAGCGCACATGGTTCACCACCAATATTAATAATGTCTACAGAGCATAGCCATGTACGAACCTCTCCCGATTTCATGCGATACTGGAATTCTTCGTGTCTGATTTTTCCCTGTTCTTTTAAAAGACGGTCGAATCTTTTCTCGTCTGCAGGATTTACCCAAAAATTAAATTCACAGGTTTCATGGCCGACTAATTCTTCACGGGAATATCCGGTGAAATGGGTATAACTATCATTTACTTCAATAAACGTGTTATCTTTTAGTTTGACGATAGACATCATGTCCGGGCTAGAAAGGAAAGCTACGGAGAACTTCTCCTCCGATTCGCGGAGCGCCTTTTCCATCTGCTTTCGCGGGGTGATGTCCAGAGAAACACCGATGAGACACGGCTCTCCTTTAATAGTGATGGGTTCCACTGAAAGTAATGAGGTACGAATTTCACCCGATTTCGTACGGAATTCAAATTCTTCGTTGTAGACCCTGCCATGTTCCCGCACCATGCGATGCATTTTAGCCCGGTCTTCCTCGTGTGCCCAGAGACCAATTTCCGTTGTGGTCTTACCAACTAACTCCTCCCGAGAATAGCCGGTGCGCCGCAGGTAGCTCTCATTGACATCAATATATCTGCCTTCTTTAACCGAGGTAATAGCAATAGATTCAGGGCTGGCGTTGAAAGCATTGAGAAACTTTTCTTCCGATTCCCGCAGAGCTTCCTCTATCTTTTTTCGTTCGGTAATATCAACCGAATTTATGATCATATAAAGCAATTCGCCGTTATTTTTCACGGAAGTATAATTAAAGTCTATCCAGTACAGTTCCCCATTCTTCTTCTGCGAAATAACTTCGCCTTTACCGCTGCCCTGTTTCATGGCCTGTTCAAAAGCCTTTATATATAATTCCCTGCATTCGGCTGGCCACCAGGGATAAGGCATTTTGGTGCCTACTATTTCCGATAGCGTCCAGCCGTTCAGGCGTTCCCAGGTCGGGTTGACATATTTAACCGAAGTATCTGCATTAATTACCATCGCGGCATGAGGCGCGTTTTCCAGGAGACTGGCATAAAATCTTTGACTTTCCAAAAGCGCGATTTCCGCCAGCTTGCGTTTGGTAACCTCACGAGCAATAATGTTGAAACCCTCCGGATTACCTTTTCTATCAAGAATCGGTGAAATCATATATTCCATCCAGATTATCCTGCCGTCTTTGCGTCTCCACCGTACTTCCAGCAGCTTGATATCGCTCGGGTCTTTCCATATGGAGGCGTCTGATAGGAGGCTAGCGTCTTCTGGAAAAATGCATTTTTTCGCCAGAAAAGGGTCGGCATAAAATTCTTCTGGGGTATATCCGGTAATGTAAGTCGAAGAAGGACTTACATAATCAAAACTATGTGTCGGTGATACCCTGGAGTGAAAAATAAGGTCGCGGGCATTTTCGGCTAAGAGACGGAAAAAATCGTTATTATCACGAAATGGTGCGTATATCTTGGTTTTATCAATGTCAAAGATTCCCCTGTTATTCTGAACTTTTTGAATCCCCGGGTTAGCGTGCTTCATTACTTACCACCTTCACAAACATAAGCATCACATTGGATAATACGGATTGACGCCAGGATATTTAGCATGCGGCGAAAATATAACATTACAGCTATAAATATCTGGTTAATTTTGCTTCAAGCGACGTAAACGATTTATAAATAATCGGCTATTAAGTAATGAGACGAACGTAACATTCCGACGTTTTTGACAATATAATTGTCCCAGCCCATAATAAAAACAACCTGCCAGAACGGTCTCCGGTACATTTTAATGAAAAAAAACAGCACCAGGGAAAGGCGCATTTATCCTGCCTCACCGGTCAGCGGCATCGGGGTGGTGGTCTATAATAACGCCGGCAAGATACTGCTGGTTAAACGCGCCAATGAACCTCATAAAGGCATGTGGAGCATTCCGGGTGGCGCAATCGAGCTGGGGGAGAGTATAAACCAAGCGGCAGAACGTGAAGTCCTTGAAGAATGCTCCGTAAAAATCAAAATAGAGCGGGTTTTAGACGCGGCAGAAAATATGGTAAAGGACGATAAAGGCCGTGTTAAATATCATTACGTTATCATCGACCTGCTGGCAAACTATGTCAGCGGAAAACTCAAAGCCGGGATGGATGCCAGCGAATGCGGCTGGTTTACACCGGAAGAAATAACCGCCATGGACATAAGCCCGATTCTGCGCGCCATGCTGGAGCGACAGAGAATAATAAAACACGTTAGCTGACGGGAGTACGGAGGTCTTCTCTGGTGCTAAAGATTACTCTGCCCCAGCTTGCCTGGTACGGCATTAGAGCGCTGAAAATTAGCCTCCCGGCGAGCTGGCAGGTAGACGTCGGCAATATGGCCGGGTACAATCGGCCCCACCTGGAAGCTGCCGAAATTAAAAAAGCCGTCGGCAGTCCTATAGGCATGGCGCCCCTGCGTGAATACGCCCGCGGAAAAAAAGACGTGGTCATCCTCTTCGACGATATGGCGCGGGTGACCCGCGTGGCGGAAATTGTCCCCCATGTGCTGGCGGAGCTATCCGCCGCCGGCATTAAAGATAGCCAAATACGCTTTATCGCCGCCTGCGGCTGCCACGGGGCACTCAACCGGGCGGACTTCGTAAAAAAGCTGGGCGAGGATATATTAAAGAGTTTCCCGGTCTATAATCATAATCCTTTTACCAACGGTGTCTATGTCGGCACCACTTCTTCAGGTACGAAGTTAAATATTAACGCCGAGGTAATGAAATGCGACCTTAAAATAGGCATCGGCTCTATTGTTCCGCATACGATGGCGGGATTCGGAGGTGGCAGTAAAATCATTCTGCCGGGCGTCGCCGCCTATGAAACGGCGCTGGGCCTGCACTCCCTTCGTGCGACCAAAGAACGCGGCGACTTCAACGATAATATATCGGGCATGGGCGTCGTGCACGATAATCCGCGCCGCCGCGATATCGATGAGGCGGGGGACATGGTGGGGCTGGACATGAAAATCGACGCCCTCGTGAATACGTGGGGCGAAACAGTAGCCCTGTTCGCTGGTAAGCCACGACCAGCTTACGCCGCCGCCCTCGAGGCAGCTAAAGCTCATTACCTTACGCCTGCCGCATCGGGCAAAGATATCGTCATTGCTAATACTTTCGCCAAGGCTAACGAAGCTATTACCGGCCTGCTCATTGCCTTTCCGTCGGTCACTAAGAGCGGCGGCGATGTCGTCCTTATCGCCAACGCCCCGGAAGGACAAACAACCCACTACCTCATGGGACCTTTCGGCAATACCATCGCCGGGCAGTTGAAGCTACAGATGAAAGTCCCCGCGAACGTTAACCGATTGATTATCTTTAACGAGTACCCGGAGCTTGCCAGCAGGAATTATCTGGAGGACACAAATAAAGTAATCATGACGGATAACTGGAACGAGGTGATAACACTACTGAAGAACAGCCATGGAAACCGGGTAAAAGTGGCGGTCTATCCCAATGCCGATATCCAGTACTGTGTCCGGTAGCCGTTAAGAGACGCGCAGCAAAACTTTAATGTTTTCCTCTTTGTTACGCAACAGTGCTTCGAATCCTTTTTTAACAGCGTCCTTTAAAGGAACGATAGAGGAGATAAGGGGAGAGGGGTCGATTTTTTTAATTGCCATGAGTTCGGTAGCGGTTTTGCCTTCATGAATATAAATGGAGCTGCCGACCATCGTTTTCTCGGTGAAAGTCAGCGTGCTGAAGTCCAGCATGCCCGGCTTCTCGAAGATGCCGGTAATTACGGCGGTTCCGCCCCGCTGTATTAGCTCTACAGCAAGCTGGGGAGTCTCCGGCCGGCCGACGCATTCGATGGCAGCGTTTGTCCCGATGCCGCCGGTCATTGACTGGAGCTGCTCAACAGGATTGCCTTCATCTAAATAAATTACCGCCGCGGCACCCAGCTTTGTCGCTAGCCTGCCCCGCCCTCTGTGCTTGGCGATGAGATATATCTTCGAGGCTCCAGCGACTTTAGCCGCTATTACCGAGCACAGTCCTATCGCCCCGTCCCCCAACACCGCCACCGTGTCCCCCGCTTTGATACGCGCCTGACCTACAGCATGCAAGGCTACCGCCAGCGGCTCCACGAGAGCGCCCTGTTCATCGGAGACAGAATCGGGCAATCTATAACAGGCGTACTCCGGAATCACGAAGTATTCCGCCATACAGCCATCGGTCAACAGTCCGGTAAAACCCTGGTTGACGCAAAGGTTGTAAAGTCCTTTTTTACAGACATAGCACTCGCCGCAATAGTAATAACCCACCCCACTCACCCTGTCCCCGATTTTAAAGCCCTTGACCCCTTTGCCCACCTCCACCACCGTGCCGGAGAACTCGTGAC
>DAOUCO010000080.1:0-7239 GCA_034432135.1 Dehalococcoidales bacterium
CCGACCTGGGTAAAAGGTGGGAAGTAGTCAACATCGGGGATAAGCCATATCCCTGCTGCGGGCTGACTCACGCCTGTATCGATGCGGCGCTAGCTTTAAAATCGGAGCATAATATAAATGCTGACCATATAAAGAAATAACTGTCTATGGCGGTGACCCGGTTTACCAACACACGCAGCCGCCGGAAATAAAAAAAGCTCCTCGGACGATTATCGACGCACAGTTCAGCGTGCAATGGGTGGTGGCAGTAGCTTTAGCTAATGGGAAAGTGACCGTGGACGACTTTACAGATGAAGCAATAAAGCGACCAGAGATACTTAAACTGGCACAGAGGATAAATGCCAGGCTGGAGCCGGCGATGAACCGCCACGGCGTGGGGCCGGGCGGGGTAAAGATAAAGATGCAGGACGGAACGGAATATAAAGAAGAGGTGGAGCACTGCCTCGGCAGTATTGAGAGTCCGATGAAATTTGAAGACGTAACGAAGAAGTTCCGCGAGTGCGCACCCTGTTCTACCAAGGCATTGAGTAAAGATAGAGTTGAAAAAGTAATTGAAATGGCGGGGCGGCTGGAGGAATTAAAAGACGCAGCCGAAATTATCAGGTTGCTGGGTTAACAGCGGTTATTATCAGTCTTAAATGTGGCGATCCCTATCATCACCCTGTAACGATACCAGAGACCGCCACATTACTAAATCCCTAGCGACAAGGCTATGTCTGGCTGTCTCTTAAGACCTTCCCAGTAGCTTTGTCTTTCCAGTAACCGCGTTGCTGCACCGGCCAGTTGAAGGTTATGGCACCGGGGCGGGGGCAATCATTAACGCAGCAGCCGCAGTACCAGCACTCATCAGGGTGCAGAATAACCGGCGGCTTGCCCTTTTCCGGGTTGGGGATGTAAACATCCACCTGGCAGACTTCCACGCAGTGATTGCAGCCGTTACAGACTTCCGCGTGGAAAATAACCGGCGTGTTAGGTGTCGTTATATTGGGTAAAGCGTAAGTTTTCTTAGCCATAATATTCTCCTTATTTTCCCTTATAGACGCCAGTGTAATCTTTATTATGCGCCTCGTAATTAGCTTTTAAATCACCCCAGTAATTGAAGGGCAACTCACCAACGACGACCTTATTATTTTCCAATTTAACGGTGATATATTTGTTCCATTCCGGCGGGTCTAACTGGGGGTAATCGATTCTAAAGAAGTTTAACATCCGGCTGCTGGCTTTACGCGCCAGAGAAGCGTTGATGATGATTTGCCCGTGCGTCAGCAGGCTCAAGTCCTCGACACTGCGCATCAATTTATGGGGGTCGAGGGCATAAAGGCGGGGGACGTGTACTTCCTCGATTTCTTTGAGGGCGTCCAGTCCCATCTTCAGCAGGTGTTCTGTCTTATATTCGCTACAGAAGTACCGCATAACACAGGCGATGCCGGCGTGCAGTTCTTTCCAATCGATGCCTTGAGTGCGTTTTATCGGGGCATAGATGCGGGCTTTTTCCAGGGCGATAAATTCTTTAGAGATTGTTCCTGGGCCGATTTGCTTAACGTAGGCGGCGGCTTTGCGTCCGGCATACCTGCCGGTAGAAGCGGCGTAGCTATGGTCGCCGGCGGAGAAAGTCTGCTCTCCAGCAACGTACAAGCCGTCGAGGGTCGACTTTAAATCCCAGTCGACGACGGGTCCGCCGCCGCCCGCCGTGCGCCACTGTGCAGGGCTATTGCCTTCTATAAAACTAAAGTTCTGGAGGAGGTGTTTGGCGGGGTCGAAGCCGGCTCTTTCATAGGAATCGACGATATTTTTCGTAGTGGATTCTTCACAGAGCATCAGTTTCCAGGTAGCCCTGCGTTCGACATCTGGCATGGCGGGAAAATCTCCGTAGAAAGGCAGGGCGTATTCGCCTGACTGGATGCCCTTAATAATTTTCTCCATATCCTGGAGTGTCGGCCTCATAGCGCCGCCGTCTATCCAACCCTGCGTCGGCCAGGGCAGTTTTTTGCCGTTGGCATCGACAAGCTGGAGGTTTTCGTAGCTGGCGTCGCCGGCACCGCCGTACCAGGTGTGTTTAAAGCCGGTAGCCAGCATCATAACTCCGGTCCGTTCCATAATAGTAAGCGCGGCGCCGGCCCTCCAGGCCATGGCGGCGCCGTCACCGGTATGGCAGCGGGAGCGGAAGGTGTTATAGCCGGCAAGCTCGGTGTTTAGAAGGAATAGCGACCAATCGCCGGCGGTCGCCAGCACGGCGGCTTTACATTTAAATATCATAAACTCGCCGGTGCGGTTATTAAAACCCGTTGCGCCGACTACCCTAGCGCCCTGGATGCCTTTATCCGTCAGGATGCTGGTAACCATAACGCGGTCGAAAATTTTCACGCCCAGCCTTTTACATTCTTTCTTTAAAGCGGGTTTAAAGGTCGTGCCCCACACCCGGATAGTCATGTTGTTCGGTTTTCCCTCCGGGTTGCTTTTGAAAGGTCTTCTGATTGCGGCGTCGCCTCCAAAGCCGATATTGCGGCTATAGCGCGGGGAGAACATAATCTTAGTTTTTTCATCCCGTCCCTCGGCGCCAACGTATTCGTCTTTAGTATCCCGGATTTTGCCTCCCATCTGCTCCATTTCCACAAGGGTGTCCCAGTCCTCGCGGCATTGTATCTGGTTGCCAATGCCGTTGCAGTAGGGCATTTCGGACATGGCGGCTGCCCATTCATCTGGGTCAATAGGGGATAGCGGGTTGGGAACGTTGCACCAGTGGTCGCAGCCGGGACCACCGGCGCCGCTGCGGATGACATCTCCCTTTTCTACGACAGCGACGCGAACGCCTGTACGGGCAGCGCTGATAGCCGCCCAGCACCCGGCGATGCCGCCGCCGATGACCAGGACATCGGTATCGATTTCCTGTTCCTTGTCATAGTGGATGGGGTAGGGCCAGGAGGGAGCTTTGCCGTCCTTTTCGATAAAATCATGCCATCGGGTCATATTTAACCTCCTATATTAATATTATCTGTGTGGATTGGAGTATTATGTAGTTTTGATAGATTGTACTCCTTATGTGTCATTAATTCAACAAGAAATCAAGGCAACAGGAAAGCACAACTTGACATGGCTTTAGCAGTAATGTAAATTTTTCTAGGTCGAATGATTGGTCTTAAACTTAGTTAATGAGGAGGAAAACATGTCACAAGCGTTAAAGGGCAAGGTAGCTATTATTACTGGCGGCGGGAGGGGACTAGGGAAAGCCTTTGCTTTGAAGTATGCCGAGGAAGGGGCGAAATTGTTGCTACCGGATATCAGTCTGGAACGCGCGCAAGAAGCAGCTAAAGAGATTAAGGCGAAGGGTGGCGAAGCAGCTGCTATCCTGACGGATATCTCTGATGAGAAGGCGACGAAGAAAATGGCAGACGAGGTCATTAAGCTCTACGGCAAGGTAGATATTCTCGTTAATAACGCCGCTATCTGGTATGGACTCAACATTACACCCTGGGATGCCTGGAAGGTGGAAGACTGGGAGCGAATATTTAAGGTTAACGTCATCGGCACATGGTTGTGCTGTAAAGCTATAGTTCCTTTAATGGCTAAGGCAGGCAGAGGGAAGATAATTAACATCGCTTCCAACGTGGCGCAGGTGCCGGCGGCGCAGGTTTTTCTGCCTTATGCCTGCAGTAAAGGGACAATATACACTTTTACCCATGCCCTAGCGCGAGCCTTAGGTAGCTCCGGCATTAATGTTAATGCCATCGCCCCGGGCTACACTACCACCGAAGCCAGCCTGACCCAGCGTGACAGTGATGGCACTTTTAAGCTGGCTACTGGCGAGCAGACCTTTCACCGTAGGGAGGAACCGAGGGATTTGCTCGGTGCGGCAGTTTTCTTGGCTTCGGAAGCATCAGACTTTATTACGGGCCAGGTGCTCTATGTTGATGGCGGCACTGTAATGCTTTAAAAAAATAGTACTCAAATAAAAAAGAGGGGGGCTTTTGCCCCCCTCTTTTCTTTATGCTTTTTAGCATGCATTAGATTCTATTTGTAGATGCCTAATTCCTTAGTGGCATCAATCATCATTTTAACGTTAGCCGGGGGCACATTTTCAATTACAGCCCCGCTCATCATGATGTAGCCGCCGTCCTTGGCGCAAGTATCGATGAGTTTCTTGACGGTGTTTTTAACGTCTTCCGGGGTGCCGACACTTAGCGTAGCGATGGGCATATTACCGCCAATGCAGCAGACATCGCCGAGGATTTTCTTCGCTTGAGCCATATCGGTGGCATCGAAGCCCCAGATGACCTTACCTTTGGGCGAGTCTTTAATAACCTTCAGGCGGGAATTATAGCCGCCTTCCGCCCAGGGGAACGGCACACAGCCTTCTGCAATCAGGCCATCCATGAGGTCTTTTAGCGCCGGCCAGTAGAATTTCCTGTACTGTTCGTCGCTAAGGAAGCCGTCGGCACCTTTATGCAGCGGGATGAAGACGATGGGACAGCCGTTCAGTTTAGCATTATCGACGCCCATTTTTACCATTATCGGCGTTAATTGCTCCATAGCGCGGAGGAGTTTTGCCGGCTGGCGGTACATGTCTGTAATAATACCTCTGGTGCCGCGCAGGGTATCGCCGATAGTATCGAAAGCTACTTTAGTGCCGCCCCCGAAAAACCCAGGGAAACCGACGGCGGTCATCGCCGCTCCGAAGGCTGCGACCGTACCAATCCACTTTAATGCCTCGTCGCCGGCATCCGAGAGCGCTTTTAGAGCTGTTTTAACCGGCGGTAGGCCGAAAGGTACAAAAGCTGCGCCGGTGAAACCGCCATACATTTCTGTCATATTAGTGAAGGGAGATAGCATTTTTAAGCCGTCAAGCGCGCCCATAACACGCGGGAGCCAGCCCGTTAAAAAGAAATAGGTGGGGTCGTTAATCAGGGCATCGTACTCGTTAGCCTTCATATATTCGCCTTCAAGGCACTGGTAGGAATGTTCCTTGGCGACACCGTGCCCGGGCCAGGCATATAATTTATATTCGAGAATATCATGCATTTTTCCCGGAGGAGACGTCGTCACGCTACCATGTGCATCCGGCTGGAAATCAAGCACGTACTTGGAAAATGATTTCATGAGTTTATCATAGTCGTACATTACATCATACGGAGTTAAGCCAGAGATATAGGCGCCGAAGAAACCTGTCATCGGGAATACCGGGACTCTATCCGGTTTCTTCATATTAATGGCGTCCAGGAACCTTTGAACTCTGGCTTTATAATCCTTTTCAGCCTGGGCATTGTTAAACTTTGCTTCCGGAGGAGACAGCCATTTACTATCGAGGTCTGCCCGCTTTTCAGACGGGGTCATTTCTTCCCATGGTTTTGCCATTTTTTACCTCCTTATTTATATGTTAAATTAGTTATTTTGCAGGTAACCATTTTCTAGCGAGTGCGACGCCCTCAACGGCATCCTTGCCATAGGCATCAGCGCCGGTATATTTAACGATTTCCGGGGTTATCTGACCGCCGCCGATCATTATTTTTATCTTATCTCGCAGGCCGGCTTTTTTTATGGCGTCGACGGTCTGCTTCATAGAATCGTAAGCTAATGTCAGGAAGCCGCTTAAACCGACCACTGGCGCGCCGGTCTCTTTAATCTTATCGACGATTTTCTGTACGGGGACATCGACGCCCATGTCATAGACCTGGAAGCCGCTGACATCCAGCATGAAGACGACGATATCTTTACCGATGTCATGGATATCTCCGGCTACCGTGGCGATAATGACCTTGCCGCCGGTCTTGGCGGCGGCTCCTTCGCCTTTTAGCTTGGGCAGGACCAACTCCCGGATTCTTTTAAGAATTTCGCCGGAATAAACCAGGTCCGGGATGAAGTACTCACCTTTGGAAAAGCGTGTGCCTACCGTTTCCATGCCCTTACCCGCTTCGGCGAGGACGCCCATAGGGTCGGTGCCAGCATCCAGCTTTTCCCTGGCGATTGCTACCGCCTCATCTTCCTTGAGGTCGGCTAGCGCCTTGGCTAAATCCTTGGCCATATTTTTCTACCTCCTGTTTTTTTAAATTCTTAATAACTATTGTGCAAATACTTATTATATGTTTAAAAAAGATATACTGCAACACATATTAGCTATTTGGTAAAAAAAATGCAAGAAACACAAGCACTATTTATTATGATAATTTAGGAAATAATTTCGATCAATTTATCATTTTCTAGTAACCATCCGATGACAGACTCATCCTGTTTCATGAAGTTATCTCCCCGGCAGTGACGGTCTTCTTGTCAAGGAGAATCAGGGTAATTTCCAGCAGTCTGTTGATTTTCATATATATTACCGTTAGATAATATCTTTTTCCAATGTATGCGTCAATCTTGTCAGGTAAAATAAACAGCAGTATAGGCTTGATTTTAGGCGGATTATTACTTAGAATTTAAAGGCAAGCGGCACAGGGGCGGTTAGCTCAGCTGGTTAGAGCGTCAGTATCACACACTGAAGGTCACAGGTTCGAATCCTGTACCGCCCACCATTGAGTCTGTTAGGGACAGTGGGCTTTACCACTATTTGTTTACCGCCAAGCCTTAATGCGGATATTTTTACAAATTTCAGCAAAATGTGACACTTAGTAACATAAAGATGAATGTATAGGGAATTACTTTTCTGCTTATGGAGCTTGTATCTTGTATCTTGAATTTTTGTCTTTTATTTCTATTTCATATCGCTCAAGTAACTTGAAATGAACTTGGAGTTGCAGTTCAGAAATGACCTCGTTCTCAGTTCTTTGGTTTCCATCTTTGTCGAGAAGTAGCTTTTAATTTCGTTGAATAGCATCCTTAGCAGATTCTTCCGTAAATATTTTCAAGAGGAATGTCAACTCCTTAATCAGGTAATCTTTTCCATCGAATATTTGTCGAGGCTTATATACGTAATGGCATCAGGTAGCAGGGGACTGCCATTAGGTTGATAAAAAACCCGAGTCATCTTCTTTTAACGCTACCTTCAGCATACTTCGCTCTAACTTTATCTTTTCTACATGTTCTCTTAAGACAGAAGCCAACAAGGGTGATATTGACATTACCCCATATTAGTTGGCATTAATATTGATAAACTTACCGGTGTTGACCTTACACCTGAATTAGCGCACCTCTGATTAGAGTCCCGCGGCTATTTCAGCATACTCCTTCGGGGTAGCTCCTTTCAATGAACTGTGTGGCCTGAACTCGTTATAATCTCTCCGCCAGTCTTCGATAACATCCCTGGCA
>DAOUCO010000081.1:0-15755 GCA_034432135.1 Dehalococcoidales bacterium
TCTGATAACCGCCGCCATGATAATTGCTTTATATTCGTTCCTTGAGGAGGTAAAATGGCCAGCGTTCTAGAAGGAATTAAAGTACTGGATTTGACACAGATATATGCCGGCCCATTCTGCACATTACTCTTAAGAGACCTGGGTGCTGAAATTATAAAGGTTGAAAGGCCTGATTCCGGGGATTTAATAAGAAACGATATACCGCATACCGAAGGGCTTGAAGGCGGTCCTTTTATTATTCTTAACCGTGGCAAGAAAAGCATCACTGTAAATTTGCAGACGGAAAAAGGCCGCGATATCATCAAGGAACTGGTAAAGAAAGTGGACGTTCTAGTGGAGAATTACAGTCCAGGGACGATGGACAAGCTGGGACTTGGCAGTAAAGATATGTGCAAGTTGAATCCCAAACTGATATACGCCTCGATTTCCGCTTATGGACAAACAGGTCCGCGGAGGGACTACCCCGGATTCGACCCTGTCGCCCAGGCGATGGGCGGTATGACATCGGTCACCGGCTTTCCCGATAATCCTATACGGTGCGGCGTTTCTATCGCCGACTTCTCTTCCGGATTTTTCACCAGCCTATCAATCATAGCTGCCCTTTACCACAGACAAAAGACCGGGCAAGGTCAATCAATTGATATATCCATGCAGGACTGCATCTGGCAACTGACTTCCATCGAATTTGCTCCTTATTATTTCATTAATCATGAAATACCTCCCAGGTTAGGTAACGGCCATGCCGCAATGATCCCCTGCAATCTCTACCCTACTAAAGACGGTGAAAGGGTGTACATCAATGCAGGCGTACTGGCACAAGTTCATCGATTATATACCGCCATGGGCAGGCAGGACCTTATCAATACACCTCTGGGCGCCAACCAGAATGAGCGTGTTAAGCATCGTAATGAAATCGACGAAGCAATATCCGCCTGGACAAAAACAAAGACTTCCCATGAAATACAGGATATCCTGAAAAAAGCCGATGTACCCTGCACCAAGCTACCGTCCTTTGATGAGGTCTGCAATGACCCCCAGCTATTAAGCCGAAACATGATTATCGAGGTTGAGCAGAAAGTGTCCGGAAAAGTTAAGGTGCCTGGTTCATTATTCAAGCTTTCTAAAACGCCTGGTAGAATCAATTACCCTGCGCCGTTCCTCGGAGAGAATAACCAGGATGTACTTTCTGAAATGCTTGGTTTAACCGAGCAGGAAATAGCCCGCCTCGATGACGAAGGCGTGATTTAGCTTCACTCCAATAACGTTATAAATATTAAAAGCCTTAACTGTCTTTTAAAAATTGTCAGGAATATCTTCTCCTTCTTTAACAATTAACTACTGCTCTTTTTTTATAAATGGGTGGTAGCACTGTCTCTAATTCCGTGTTAAATCCCAATTCATTTCCTCCCTCTGGGAGTATGCTATAAATAACCGACACGTGAAGGTTATAACAATGAAATTTTTTAAGCACCGTGCTTGGCCTGGTGTGCTGGCTACGGCTTGTCTGCTGACGGGACTGATAGCCATTTCACCTATACCGGTCATGAATGGACAAGTTTTAGCCGATAGCGGGCCCGACCTTACTATTGTTTCTATTTCATGGTTGCCAAAATCTCCCTCACTCCGTGACACAGTTACTTTTACAACGACCATTCAAAACCAGGGAGATAAACTGGTGCCAAAGTTTTATATAGATTATTATATTGATGATAGTATTATCCGTACTGATTATGTAAACGAGTTGGCTGCCGGCGGTATCACCACGAATACATTTACCTGGCAGGCGCCATCGGGCGACCATTTCATTAAAGCAATTATAGATAATGACAATTTAGTCGCGGAAACTAACGAAAATAACAATGAAAAAATCTGCGCATTTACCGTTGTAGCTGCAGACCTCATTATCGAATCAATTACCTGGTCGCCTAAAGTCGTTTCATCAGGCGATACAGTTACCTTTACGGTCAAGGTGAAAAATCGCGGCAATAAAATCGCCGGCAATAGCTGGGTGGACCTCACTATCGATGGTAACTCCAGAGGACTACAAGAATACAGCTATCTTGAACCGGACGAAAGCACAACAATAACCTATAAATGGATAACACAATCCGGCGACCATACCATCAATGCTACTGCTGACTTTTACAGCCAAGTTATTGAAAGCGATGAAACGAACAACAGCCTCGCGATAACATATAGCCCAGCGCCACCTGACTTGACTATTACCCAGATTGCATGGTCGCCAACAAATCGTACCGATACTGACGACGTTACCGTGCACGTCACAGTGAAAAATAAAGGTACAGGCACCGCCCATCCTTCATGGCTGGATTTTTATGTTAATGAGGCACTAATGACATCTATTTATATTGATTATCTTGAGGCAGGAGCCATCGATACAAAAACCTATACATTTTTACCAAGACCAGAAAAGTGTATTATAAAAGCAGTTATTGACTCCAGTAACTGGATTTACGAAAGCGACGAATCTAATAATACTCTCAGCGTAACAATGCCAGCCGTGGCTCCACCCGATCTCCTGATTCAGAGCATTACTTGGACGCCGGCAAAACCAGCGACAAACAGCTGGATGACTTATATTGTAACGGTGAAGAACGCAGGTTGTAAAACTGTAGATTCATGCTCTCTAGATCTTTATCTAGATTACGGGTATAAAATCAATCGAAAACTTGGTCCAATCACTCCTGGAAGCACGGATAGTGCAAACTTCACATATTTTACTTCGACAAAACCAATCAATGTAAGAGGAATTGTCGACCCGGATAACATAATCGCCGAAAGCGATGAAACAAACAACGAAAAGGTCGTTTTATTTACCCCTACCGCACCGACTTCAACATTTGACTTCCATGTAACGAGTCTCACCTGTACGCCACAAAAACCCATCGCGGGACAACAGGCTTTCATCACCGTAAAGATAAAAAATAACGGTAGTAAACAAGCTCCGGAGTCATTCCTAGCCTGTTATGTCGATGGTGTAATGGTAAAAAGCATATTCATCAGAAAGATATCTGCTGGAAGCACTTTGACAGAGAATATTACCTGGATAGCCACACCCGGTTCACATACTATCAGAGTGGTTGTTGATTATAATGAGAGCGTTTTCGAAATTAGTGAAATAAATAATACTAAAGAAATAGTGGTAACCACGTTATCACCCGACCTAGCTGTTAAAAGTATAACCTGGTCGCCAGAAATCCCTGTGAAGGGCGATGCATTGGCAATTACTTTTACTATCACAAATAACGGCACTTATAAATCCCATGGCTGTTATATAAGCTATTATATCGATGGTTCATATCTGGGGAATCATTATATTGAGGAAATAGCTCCCGGAGGTACGGATACACGCACCTTACCTTGGACTATAACAAATGATTTTCAAACTTTTTCAATAATTATTGATGAAGAAAATGCAGTTATAGAAAGTAATGAATCAAACAATGAAAAGGTGGCTGTAATCCCCGCCCCCGATCTTGTTATAGAATCGATAACCTATTCACCCACTGAATTTTCAGAAAATTGTACTGTCACCTTTACAATAATAGTTTTTAATACGGGCGTTACTCCAGCCGCATCTTCGTACCTCGATTGCTATATCAATAATGTTTTCCAGGCAAGTCTACCAGTGCCATATATCCCTTCCGGCATAACTGCAGAACTCATTTTTGAATGGACAGCACTACCTGGGCAGAACATCATTAAAGCAATCGTGGATGGAGCTGATAATATTGTAGAAGTTAATGAAACAAACAATGAAAATAGTATTACTATCCAAACGCCGGTTCCAATAATTGAGCTAATTACACCAGAAGAATCCCCTGAAGAAACAGATGAAAACGCAACAGAGAATGAGACGCAAGAACTCCTGCCGATGCTTTTTGATACTACTGATTCACCGCCGACCCAAGATGCGAATATCCCCGTTAATTCTTCCGACGGTAACATAAAATCGTCCGCTAACGATTTACCATTGTGGCAAAATGTACTGGGAAATAAGTGGATAATACTTGGCGTTGGAGCAACAGGTATTGCTGCTATTGGTGTATTGCTGCTACTGCGTAAAAGAGCTCAAGCTTTCTAGGTTATGTAAAGCAACCTATTATATTATTTCTTTCCCAGATATTTCTTCGGATTTTTATCAAAGGCCTTCTTGCAGCCTACTGCGCAGAAATAGTATATCACGCCCTTATACTCCGATGTGGCTGCTGCCTTACTTTCGTCAACAGCCACCTTGCAAACCGGGTCGATTGTCATTTTAAACCTCCATGATTATTATGCAATCTTTTTGGGCTTGAACCCCCTCAAACGCAGCGAGTTAGAGACCACGGTGACTGAGCTTAAAGCCATTGCCACCGCCGCCAAAATCGGATTTAAAAACCCATAATCGCCGAGTATAAAATTAAGTCCAGCAGGTACACCGGTACTATGAAAAGCCGGGTAAAGCACTCCGGCGGCGACCGGTATTAACAATACGTTATAAGCAAAAGCCCAGAAGAGGTTCTGCTTGATAGTTCTCATTGTCCTGCGACTTAAAGCAAGCGCTGTAGTAATACCAGATAAATCACCACGGATAAGCGTGATGTCCCCCGTTTCCATGGCGACGTCCGTGCCGGTGCCAATAGCAATACCGACATCCGCCATAGCTAGAGCTGGAGCATCGTTAATACCATCACCGACCATAGCCACTACTCTGCCTTCTTCCTGTAACTTCTTTATCTCATCGGATTTATGTTCCGGAAGCACTTCCGCCAGCACACGCTTGATGCTTGCCTGCCGAGCAATAGCTTCAGCGGCCCTGTTGTTATCTCCAGTAATCATAATGACATCGATGCCAGCGCGCTTTATTTCCGCCACGATGGCTGGTGCATCCGGTTTGAGAATATCCGCCAGCCCAATCATCCCTATCACCCTACCATCCGCCGCTATAAACATAACAGTCTTACCTTCACGCCAGAGCGCACTGGCTTTCTCTTCCAATCCGTCTGTGAAAATACTATTGTCCTGCATCAATTTCAGACTGCCGAGAAGATGTTTTTTACCGTCAAGATTAGCCCTAGCGCCGTGTCCGGGGATGGCTTTAAAATCATTTATTTCTGCTAGAGACAAGCCTTTTTCTTGAGCGGATTTTACCACTGCTTCAGCCAGAGGATGTTCGGAATCATGCTCGATAGAGGCTGCCAGACGGAGCACATCCACTTCTGTATAAGGTTCAACAGCGATAATATCGGTGACACGCGGTTTACCTTCGGTCAATGTGCCCGTTTTATCCAGCAATATCGTATTTATCTTATAAAGTCGCTCTAACGCGGCGGCGCTCCTGATGAGGATGCCATTCTCTGCTCCTTTGCCTGTGCCTACCATAATCGCCGTTGGCGTCGCCAGTCCTAAAGCACAGGGGCAAGCGATAATCAGTACGGCGATAAAGTTCAAGAAAGCGAAAGTAAGAGAGGGAGATGGACCTAAGAAATACCAGATAATAAAAGTAATGATAGCGATACCAATAACCATAGGCACAAAATAGCTGGCGATGACATCAGCGAGACGCTGGATAGGCGCTTTACTGCCCTGGACTTCCTCCACGAGGCGGACAATCCGGGCTAAAGCGGTATCCTTGCCCACGCGGGTAGCCTCGAATTGAAAGCTATCTGTCATGTTGATGGTTGCCCCGACAACTTCATCCCCTTCTTTTTTCTCTACCGGCAGGCTCTCTCCTGTAACCATAGATTCGTCAATAGAAGGATTGCCCTGCCGGACAATGCCATCCACAGGAATACGTTCGCCGGGACGCACCAGAATCAGGTCGCCAACCTGAACCTCTTCGACGGGAATTTCCATTTCTTTACTATTACGGATAACCGTAGCGTTTTTTGGCTGCATACCAATAAGTTTTTTAATCGCTGCAGAGGTTTGTCCTTTAGCCTTCGCCTCAAGGTAACGTCCCAATAATATGAAGGCAATAATCAACGCCGAAGTATCAAAATATAAATCAGGAGCTTTACTTCCAATAGTAAGTAATGACGGGAATAATACCGCAACTGCACTATATAAATAAGCCGCCGAAGTGCCTACGGCTACCAGGGTATTCATATCAGCAGTACGGTGCTTTAAAGCGCCCCATGCCCCTTTATAAAAGCGCAGCCCCGCCCAGAACTGCACTAGCGTTGCCAGTACCCATAATACATATCCCGTACCAGTAAAGTGAGGGGTAAACATCATTATCATAATGATAATTCCAAGGATAGCTGCTAAAATGAAGCTGTTTTTCACCTTTTTTATCTCGCGTTCGGCAGCGGTGGTGATATCTTCTGCTGTTTCCGATTCTCTACCCAGTTCGTAGCCGGCGTCTTTCACCGCTTGCCGCATTTTAAATACGTCCGCCCCTTCGAGATATTCCACCGAAGCTTTTTCAGATGCTAAGTTTACGCTCACGGAGACTACCCCGGGAACATTCTTAAGAGCTTCCTCTACACGAGCGACGCATGAAGCACACGTCATCCCCAGTACAGGGAAAATCGATTTTTGCCTTGCCACACCATACCCCGCTTGCGTGATAACATCCGCTATATCAGATATACTAACCTTTTTGGGGTCGAACTCCAGCGATGCTTTTTCCGAGGCAAAGCTGACACTGGCACTCTTCACACCTAGTGTTTCTTTCAAGGCTTTCTCCACGGTAGCCGCACACGTGGTTCAAGTCATACCGGTAACGTGGAGAGTAATTTTCTGGAATCCTTTAGCATTTACAGCTATAGCCATTTGTATTCGAACTCATTATTCAGCTTACTTTACATAGTTTATCATAACTCATAAAGTTGCCTCCGTATGTGACCAATATCACTGGGGAAAGAGTAAATTGGTCAAATCTTTCAAAATCTTAATCAAATTTTAATATTTGATTGTTATCTTGGATATAGAAAGCCAAGAAAGGAGATAACAGTTTATGTGGCGAAGTAAAAAACTGATATTTATCGAGGTGTTAATTGGAGTCGCGTTACTCGCAACAGTGGGGATGGCAGCCGTAGCACATGCGAATGATGAAAATACTGCTCAGAACAGCACGACAAACTTGATGGAAAAAGTTGCAGAAATCTACCAAGCCAACACAGGCGCCGTTATCGACCCACAGGAGCTAGAGAAAGCCTTTAGACAAGCCCTCCAGGAGATGAGGACAATGGCACTTGATGAATTCCTTCAGAAACTCGTGGAAGAAGGCAAGATAACCCAGGAGCAGGCGGATGAGTTCAAGGCATGGCTGCAAGCTAAGCCAGATATCTTTACCGAAGAGTTAAAAGAATGGTTAGAATCCCGACCGGACATACCGGGTCTATTCGGACAAAATGGCGGTGGCTTTATGCCTTTCGGCGGCGTACATCACGGCAGAACCGGTATCGGAGAAGGTTTCGGCTTACGGTCTCACGATTGCTGGTCAGATTAATATAGATTAGTACCTATAATTTTTACACTGACAGGAGTGGAAAGAACAAACCCACTCCTGTTTTATTAACATTTTCTTAACATTTATGTTTTAATATGAATATAAACAGAAGCAGGATTTTAAATGTCAGGTAAAAAAGTACTCGTAGTTGATGATGATGTTAAAACTGTAGAACTGGTAAAGCTCTACCTGAATCGCGACGGCTACCGCGTGCTTACTGCCTACGACGGCAATGCAGCTTTACAAATAGCCCGCGAGGCTCACCCCGACCTGATAGTACTAGACCTCATGCTGCCGGGCATGAACGGACTCGATGTGTGCCGTATCCTACGCAAAGAGTCGGATGTTCCCATTATCATGTTGACAGCCATGACTACCGACGATGATAGATTGACCGGTCTTAACCTAGGTGCGGACGATTATGTCACCAAGCCGTTCAGTCCCAGAGAGCTGGCTGCAAGAGTGCGGGCGGTTCTAAGGCGTCTCCCTGGTGAGAGGGGGCCGGACAAAATAGAGCATGGCGCTATCGTGGTCGATTTCTTAAAACATGAAGCCTACCTTGATGGCAGACCTTTGAACCTAACGCCAATCGAATTTAAAGTCCTCGGCGTACTTATTAAAGAACCAGGCCGCGTTTTCACTCGGGCACAAATCATCGAAAAAGCGCTCGGTCATGATTTTGAAGGCTTCGACCGGACTATCGATGTCCATATCCTCAAGCTACGCCGTAAACTTGAGCCAAATCCACACCATCCAAGATATATCAAGACCATTTACGGAGCCGGTTATAAACTCCTGGAGAGTGATAGTGATACACAATCTTAACTTTAGACTGCTGATATCTTTCACACTCGTCATTATCATAACCCTAGGTTCGGCATTCTTTCTGACTTACCAGAACACACGTAGCGAAATCACCCAAATGGGAGAACGTTTGGAACTGAATCAAGATGTTCGAATGCAGATGGAGCTTTCCCGCTATTATCAGTTCGTGAATACCTGGGCAGGCGTCCAGACTTTCATCGAGCAATGGGGGCAATTATACCAGCGGCGGATGGTGCTTACCAATAAAAATAATATAATAGTCGCCGATTCGGAAGGTACACTCTTAGGTAAAACCTATGGTATTAATTTGATAAGTGAAGAAATGGCTCAAATCCCGATATCGGGAACAGGCCAAATACTCGAGATTATACTTCCGCGCCGACAAGGCCCAACTTTGAAAATATCTTCCGCCGATACCGTCGGTACGCTTTACGTCGTACACGGCAATTTCCCCGATATCAACAGCACCGCCTTGCAACTAACCTACGATTCCATCGGCCGTTTTTTCGTCTTGGGGGGTCTGGTAGCAGTGGGCATCGCTGTATTATTTACCTTCCTGCTCTCAAGGCGTATTTTATCGCCGGTTAAAGCCCTCATCAACGCTGCTAGGCGATTTGGTAAAGGCGATTTTTCTCACCGGGTGGGCTATAAAGGCAAAGGAGAATTAGGCGAACTTGCAAGGTCCTTTGATTCAATGGCCAATGACCTGGAACGCACCGAACGCTTGAGACGTAATATGATAGCTGATGTCGCTCATGAGTTAAGGACTCCCCTATCCAATCTCAAAGGATATCTTGAAGCTATCAGTGATGGGGTTATTAAGCCTGATAAAAAAACCATTCGTTCTCTAAATGAAGAGGCGTCATCGTTATCGCATCTCGTTGCCGACCTCCAGGAATTGAGTCTCGCCGATGCCGGTGAATTGAAAATAGTCACGAAATCTGAAAATATTATCAGCCTGATAAATGAAACATTAAACTCATTGCAGCCTAAAGCAGTAGAAAAAGGCTTGAAGCTAATTGCTGATCTGCCAGAAGAACTGCCATTGTTGAATATCGATGCCCAACGTATCAAGCAAGTACTTAACAATTTAATAGAGAATGCCATCGCTCATACCGGTAAAGGTGGAAAAGTGACAGCAACAGCTAGTAAACGAAACAATATAGTATCTATCAGTATAACGGATACTGGCGAAGGCATTCCGTCGGAGGAATTGCAGCTAATTTTCGAGCGATTTTACCGGATAGACAAGTCACGTGCCAGAACGACCGGCGGTAGCGGTCTCGGACTGACAATCGCTAAAAGACTGGTAGAAGTTCATGGAGGAACAATCAGCGTTAAAAGCCAGTTAGGCAAAGGCAGTAGTTTTAGTTTTACACTCCCAATTTAAAAAACCCACCCTACTATTAAACACACCCGGTAGCCTTGGGTACACCCGCCCATTTACATGCCGAGTTGGCCGGCCCCTCTGGAAAAAGGTCATAAAGCTTTTTAAGGCTGAATCCGGTTTCTTTGATAAGTCTTCTTATCATCGGGCATATACCATTAGCCAGGTAATAATTTCTTAGATAATTGATAGCCAGCCAATGCTCTGCCGTCAATTCATTTACGCCCTCAAGTTTTCCGTAAGCTCTGGCAACGTCTTCATTCCATTTTGAGGTCTCTTGCATGAAACCATGTTCATCAACTTCTAGCATCATGCCAGCCAGTTCCATCTGTGCCATTTTAATTATTCCTTTCCAGAATTAAAAGATTTAATATTGTGTATTCATTCCGCTTCGTGTAATGATATCTAATTTTGCCTAAACAAGCAAACAATCTCTGTGCTAATCTTCGTCCCAGGAAATAAAAGGCTTCTTTATCTCTTCCATGGCATTGACAATTAATTCCGCCAAGCCGCCAAATATTATCCCAGATTTCGCCCGCGCTCCGTAATATTTAAATAAATCCCGGAACTGCAGTTTACAGTTTAAACATGGCGCACAGAGATATTTTTTAACCTCCAGGCCCGGCTGGTCAGCGAAAGCTTCAAGTACCTGCCTGAATTTCATCCTTCCCGCGACATTTACTTTCCAGTCGGTGAAATTGACATCTGACATCACGGCTAAACCACCCCCACCACCGCAACAATAATTATCAACGCCGTGCGGAGACATTTCTCGAAATTGCGGACAGAGATAGCGAAGAATGCGACGTTGTGGTTCGACAATTCCCAAATTTCTTACGATATTACACGGGTCATGAAGTGTTACCGGGAAGTTATTTTTTGACAGGTCGAATTTAATTTTACCGCTGAAAACAATATTTTCCAGGAAAGACATAACATTCTGGCGGGGAATATCAAGTTCACCGGTAAGCACACGGTCAGCCACAGTCATTAACGCTTTATGCTGATGTCCACACTCTCCCATAACGATTTTTTTCACTCCGAGTTTTTTAGCAATCTGAGCATGCCTGATAGCCACTTTTGCCAGCTGTATATCGTCATAAAACAAACCGTAGTTAACGCCATCGTAGCCCCCAACCTCTGAGGAAAGCGTCCAGTTGATGCCAGCAGCATTGCAAATAATGCTGAAAGAAATAGGGCTTTCCGGAAATGAGATAATATCGCCGGCGCTGTGAATTAACAGGACATCAGCACCCGCTTTATCCCAAGGCGTTTTAACTGTAATACCCGTAGACTCGGTAAATTCCTCGTCCAGGAATTTCATGTTATCAACCGCCACACTCGGTCTGAGTCCAGTGGGAGAGCCAACCTCAAGTTGAAGAACCGTGCCTTTCTCATGAAGCTCTTTTGGTGCCCATTCCAATTCCTGACTGAAGACCTTACGCAATTCGCGGGTAATGAGGGCGTTATCGACTCCTATGGGACAAGAAAGGGCGCAGCGACGACAGAGATTGCATCTATAGGCAAGCTCGTAGAGGCGGGATATCGTAGCCCAATTAAGCTCAATGTCATCTCCACTAAGTTTGGCGCGCAACTTACCAGCGGGCTTAGCATACTTGCTGATAAGACGACGAAATATTTCCGAGCGATAAGTGGGACGGTAGAGGTCATTCTTGCCACTGGCAATATAAACCGGGCAAGCATTACTACAGGTCTGGCACTTTGTGCAGTAATCAAGAGAGAGTAAAAAAGGTTGCAAAAAAGTCCAGTTGTTTTCCTTGCTTAAAAGCTTTTTGAGTCCTGTAATGAATTGTCCGATGTACTTCTCCTCTTCTTCTTTACTTTTAGGTTTGGGAAGACCAGCATAAGAAACAACACCGTCCAGATTGCAGACGAGCCTCTCCCTCTGGTCTGCCGTGAGCTGATTGAATCCCGGCAGCTCTTCCTCTTTATCGTATGGAGGTGGGAGTGGAATTAAATCTTCAAGCTTTACTTCTATAAGCTGTCTATTCCCATCACGGGAAATGTCATTCAACTTAAGTGTCTTTGCCACTGTTAAATTTCTCCGTCGTCAGCTCTACCCAATTTTTTTTACCATCAGCCTTTATATGCGGGGCTGACCAATTAACCGGCTGATTAGTTAAATAACCAAGCATAGATACCATTTTTTTATTCTTCGGTTCATCATCCCATCGTACAGAGTGATATGTAAAAAATTTAGTGATAAAATGTATCATATCCGTAAATGGCAAGTAGACCAAGAACAATAAAACAATAATAATATGTACGGCTACCGGCAATGTTGCGGTGATTCCGGAATCTAGATTAAAAAAAGCGCGTGTAAAAAGACTCATTTCGGTGGCGAAATTACTTGAAGAAATCCAGGCAATAATTCCACTGATAAATAATGCCGCTAGAAAGCCCAGCCTGAAATAAGTCGAAAAAGAACTGAAAGTCCTGAAATTAGTATCTAAAGAACGTTTTAAAGTCAAGGCAACCGCCCCGAGCCCCCCCAATATATAGCCTATTATGGCAATAATTGCTGTAATACTTTTAAAAATATCCAGAATAGCGGTAGATGTGCTAGTGATGATAAACAAAGCATTTATCGCATGGAGGGCAATCGATATAATGACAAGGTATAGCCCGGAATGCAAAGCAAATGAAAATGGCCACAAACCACGGTTATTTTTATAGACACCCTTCATGAAAAATATCTCGCCAGCCATGTAGGAAATTACCGCAAGGTATGATTTATGTCTCTTTTTACGCCACCATTCATATTCTTCAAGATATGAGCCACCATACCGGTTTTTCCCTTTTTCGTGCAGTATGGGTGCCAACTCCCATCTTAGATGTAACGGCATTCGAAGAATAGAAAATATGCGGTAGATTATTAAAAACAAGAAGATAAATAAAACGATAAAAATAAAAATATTCCAGAAAAAGCCGGTCACTAAAAACCCCGTATTTTTTATTTCATACTGTCTATGATAAACCCAGCAGCAAGTCTCACACCCAATCCCGGCGGCAGGCCACATTTTTCAAAACCCTTCTCTGCTGTAAAAGTCATCATCGCCTGTTCACTTTCACCGGGATTCAGCCGCTTTCCCAGTATTACCGTCTCGATAATATCCGAGCAGTATAAATGCCCCACTGCATCCTCAAAATATGCCATAAATTTTTGTGATATCGAAATAACTTTATTAGTTACCTCGACATCAAGCGTATTATCAGTCCCGAAGTATAACCCAAATGTAATCAGGCTACCGGTAATGCCTCCACAAATTTCCCCAGTACCGCCGACTCCAGGAAAAGGTGTGAGTGCTTTTATAATTTCCATACTGCCCAGTCCAAATTCTTCAAAAAGCGCTAAGGCCGTACCCTGGGCACAGTTTTTAGTAATAAAGTTATAATCTTCCGCCAGTAGCTGTACGTGGTCTAAGATTTTCTCTTTGTTGGCTTTCATGTATTTGGGGTCAAGTTTTTTACGCGGAATCCCCTCTTTAATCATCTTTTTTACCCTAGCTTCGATAGCTGGTATGTCCCATACCCGGCAAGCTAGTTCATCCACCTTCTTCTTCAGCACTGCATAATCAGTCATCTTCTAAGCCTCCTCAATCAATTTATTAATTATAATTTATAAATTAAAGTCTCTTTTCCAGACCTACATTAATTATAAACGATATTATCTATTATTTAAAAAATTTTAACAACAAAAAGATTAACGATAAAAGCGATGGCGATAGCATCAAAAGCATTAGCCATTATTATACCCGCTCTGATACTCTTTACGCCATAGAAAATAGTTTCTGGTTCATGGTATTGCTAAAATCGCACACAATGGATGCCAGAATAAAGAATGAGATACCGCCAATGTAGAATACTTCCTGCTGTAGATATCGGTCAGTTTACCAGTAATCGGAACAGCAACTGCCGAAGTTATGATATACGCGGTAGTAATCCAAATGTATTTACTGAAACTACCAAGGCCGCTGATGATGCGGGGTAGAGATGTCTCTACCACCGTCTCTTCAAGAGTACCTAGGAATATCGCCAACATTACGCCAGCAAAGGTAATTATTACCTGTTTCTTGGTCAATGAGCATAGCCTAACTGGACGCGATACATTTTCTTGCATCATGGGGGTCTAAAAAAAATTAGGTCAACGTGCAAATTGCATACTGGACTAATTATATTATATCTGATATGGTTTATATTATAAAACTAACTTTATAACTAAATTACTGTTATATATAGAGAAAGAAATTTTTTACGAAGGAGTTAAAATGAAAAAACTGGTTATTTTAGGCATGATTTGCATTCTGGCGCTACCTTTGATGGTAGTGGGGTGTGGAAGCGGATCGAGTACAATCGAGATTACCCTCGATGAATTCACAGCGCAAAACCATATCGTAAAAGATGTCGAAATGAGCTACCCCGGCTCCCTGACCATTAAACTGGGTTCTAATCCAACCACGGGATATAGCTGGGAAGATGCTGTAATAAATAATACAGTTATTATTGCGCAAGCCTCCCGTGAGTATATAGGGTCAGAAAATACCGAGATAGTTGGCGCCGGCGGCACCGATGTCTGGGCATTCAATTCAAAAAAAGCGGGCACTGCTATTATTAACTTCAGTTATAGTCGGCCGTGGGAAGGCGGGGAAAAGGGTATATATACTCTTACAGTAAATGTAACAGTGAAATAGCAGTTAAGATTGATAAATATAGTAATGAGGGGGGAGTTTTAAGCTCTCCCCTTTTTATTGTGGTAATAATATATTTCCCTCATGTTATAATAGAAGAGCGTTTGTATCAGGAAGAATTTTATGGACGATAAAAGTCTAGAAATGCTGGAGTTCCCTAAAATAAGGGAGATTCTGGCTGAATATACTTCTTTTTCCGCCAGCCGTAATCTGGCGATGAGCCTGCAGCCATTACAAAATTACGAACGTATTTCGGTGCTGCTACAACAAACAGCAGAAGCACGCCAGTTACTTACCCTGGATAGAGGTTTTTCCATTGGGAGCGTACACGACATCCGCGAGAAGGTAAAACTGGCAGCACTCGAAGGTATCCTTGACCCATTAAGTCTGGTGGAAATTCAGCAGACTCTGGCAGCCCTACATGATTTACGGCGTTATCTTAAAAGTATCTCGGAAGATTTCCCTTTACTCTGGAATATTGCCGAAGGTATCACCGAACTGGACCAGATTGAAAGGGACATCGCCATCTGCATCGACCCTGCAGGAGAAGTGCTGGATAACGCCTCGCCGGCCCTCGCCAGCGTACGGGAACAGTTGCGTAATACGCGCAGTCAGATACTGGAAAAACTGGAGGCGATTGTGAGGTCGCCACGGAATAGCCGATTCCTCCAGGAAGACGTCATCACCGAACGAGAGGGACGCTACGTCCTCCTCGTTAAAATCGAGAACCGTCATGATATCAAAGGCATCGTTCATGATATTTCCAATACCGGTGCTACGGTCTTTATGGAGCCGACATCTACGGTGGGACTGGGTAACGCCATACGTGAGCTGGTGGCTGAAGAGAGGCATGAGATAGAAAAAATCCTGCGACTTTTAAGCGCTGAAGTAGGCGCCCACAGTGAAGATATTACCCGCAGCATAGAGTTAACAGCAGAGCTCGATCTGATATTGGCAAAAGCGAGATATGCCCGTCGTATTAACGCGACGGAACCACTTATTTCCGACCCTTCTGGCGATAGCAGTAAGCAAAAAAAGAAAACCACGATAAAACTCATTAAAGCCCGCCATCCACTGCTCGGCGATAAAGCGGTACCTTTCTCTGTGGATCTTGGTGATAGCTTTTCGGTGCTGGTAATTACCGGTCCTAATACTGGTGGCAAAACGGTAACACTCAAGACTATCGGGCTTTTAAGTGTTATGACGCAGGCAGGCATACCGATTCCTGCAGATAGCACCAGTTGCCTGCCGCTCTTCGATGGCGTATTTACTGATATCGGAGACGAGCAAAGTATCGAACAAACGCTTTCGACATTCAGCTGGCATATGGGCAATATCGTTCGCATTATCGGACAGGCTACAGATAAAAGCCTTG